>DATKYN010000042.1:0-8440 GCA_035528435.1 Burkholderiales bacterium | reverse complement strand
ATAATCTTATCGGTGCGAAGCGCTCCTGCCCGGGTCTCGCCCCCGCAAACGCTGTTGAAATGTGACTCGAACATATCTGGCAACGACTGAATGCTGATTGTCCGTGCCAGGTGAGAATTCCGGACAGTTCTGTTCGCGTCCGCGATTAAGGTCTTTCCGCATGCCGGCATTTGAGCCCGCTCCGGTGCCTGGAAGGCATCGACGCAATCATGGTTCGCGGATCGCCTTGTGTCTTTTGCAGGGATCGGTGCGGGACCTGCATTCGAATCGTAACCATCTGATTGGAAATGGCATTGCAAGGGTGAGTGCGGGGCTTGTCCTTTAATCGTCACCATTCGCTGTTGCATTGGTCATTGTGGCGGCAGGTGGTTAATCGCCGTGGCCATGCACACGTGTGAAACTGCCTTCCCGATGTGCTTTATCACGGGACGACCGGCCTGCCGGGCCCTGAGTCACCAACCCAATATGCTTCGGGCCCGAAGTCTGCTTAATGCAGCCTGATACAAGGCAACTACGGCTACTGATTTGAAGACCAATTCGGCGCAGTTGGAGGGGAACGCCACCTCCTTAGTTTCAAAAAAATCATACACTTTCGAGATAAATATCGTAAAATCTCTAGGTAGATGGGCATATTGTGCAAAAATCCAATAACTTAGCGATTCGAGATCGGTGTTCAAGCGAGTCGGGTGGCGGATGATTGAGACGGGATTGTGCAAGACGGAAAGACTCCCGATGTTGGTTATTTCCGAGCAGTTGCTGATGACAGTCCTGTTGGCCTGCGCACCGCGTAGGGGCCGAAGTGCGGCGGTTGTCGGGCGGGCGGTTTGACTATGACCAACAGTCTGGAAATGGCGACCGCAACCCACACCGGGATGGTCCGTTCCCATAATGAAGACAGCGTCAATGTCGAGACTGACATCGGACTCGCGGTGCTCGCTGACGGAATGGGGGGATATAACGCTGGCGAAGTGGCAAGTGGCATGGCTACTGCCCTGATCAGCGACCAGACGAAGCAGGCGCTGATGCGTCTCGACCTGCAGAAAAGCGTCGAGGAAAATGGCGAGCCAGTGGCGTCGGCCTTGCTGCACGATGTGGTGGCCAGGACTAACGAGTCGATCTATCAGGCAGCCAATAGCCAGCCCCAATATGCTGGTATGGGAACAACGCTCGTTGTCGGGTTGTTCTTTGATAACAAGGTCACGGTTGCTCACATTGGTGATTCACGCTGCTACCGCCTACGAGACAATAAGCTTGAGCAGATCACGCGCGATCATTCGTTGCTGCAAGAGCAGATCGATAGCGGGTTGCTTACCAAAGAAGCGGCACGGCGCTCGCAAAACAAGAATCTGGTTACCCGGGCTCTGGGTATAGAAGTCGGCGCAGACCTGGAAGTGCACGAGCATGAAGTGCAGTCCGGCGATGTTTACCTTATGTGTTCGGATGGCTTGAACGACATGGTTGAGGACGAGGATATTGAACTCGCGGTCAGCTCCCTGTCTTCAAATTTACCCCTGGCGGCTTCGCAACTTGTGCAGATGGCAAACGACGCTGGCGGGCGGGATAATGTTTCGGTAGTACTCATCAAAATCAAGAAGGACTTCCCCGCCGCCGACGGTTGGGTTTCGAAAGTCCGGTCTTGGTTCATTTAGGGTCACAAGGAAGCGGCTATGGCGAAGTTAATTCTCAGTCTTGATGATCAGGTCATCAAGGATTTTGAAATTGGTAAAGAGCGCATGACGATCGGCCGCAAACCGCACAATGACATACAGATCGACAACCTCGCCGTGAGCGGCGAGCACGCCATGATCATGACGATTCTCAACGATTCGTTTCTTGAGGATCTTGGCAGCACCAACGGGACACTGGTTAACGGGAAAGCGGTAAAGAAGCATTTTCTTCAACCTGATGATGTGGTCGAAATCGGCAAATACAGGCTTCGCTACATCAATGACAAAGCCGGCAAGGTCAGTCAGGAGGAATTCGAAAAGACAATGATTCTGAAAGCGCCGGTAAGTGGTGCGCCAGCGCCCCCGCAGTCATCGGCGACCAACACCCAAACCGATATCCATGGTGGGAAGTCGACCGATACACAAGCAGGTGTGCAGACGTCAACAGTGACCGAAGCGAACGTATCGGCCGCTGGCCAGCAAACCACTACGGCAGGTAACAAGCCGTTATCTACCGCTAACGCACAGGAACTGGTGGCGAATGCGCAGGCAAAAGCGCTTAACGCGCAACCAAACGCTGGTGTAGAACCGGTCGCGCCACAACCTGCTGCGCAGGGTCAATCCGGGGCCGATACGGGTGGTGCGATCCAGATTCTCTCCGGCCCGAATGCGGGTAGGGAGCTGCCGCTAAGCAAGCCGCTTACAACGCTCGGGAAGCCAGGTATGCAAGTCGCGGTTATTGCAAAGCGCCCCCAAGGGTTCTTTATTACACATGTTGAAGGCGCGAACTTTCCGGTGGTCAATGGCAAGTCGCTCGATGCGCAGGCGCATAAACTTCAGGACCATGACATCATCGAACTGGCAGGCGTCAAGATGGAGTTCTTCTACAAGGGCTGAGCGCTTGAGATTGCAGTCGGGCTCGAATGCCTTTTCCGATGGCGCGGCGGATACGGCACGGGCCTGCACGGGTTGCCGTGTATCTCGTTGGCCATAGAAGGTCTGAGCCTGGCTCCATCGGTTGTGCGTCGGTTGTTTATCGGCATGACAGGTGGCGACCGAACGAATGGCGATCGATCTGCTGGTGGACGAGGCCGCGGGTTGGTTGCCAAGCGGGCATGACGTTTGTTGCGACGAAGATTTGTGATCCGCGTCACGGCCATGCGGCCGGGCGAATTGCCGTGATATCTGAGTGCTCGCTGGCGGCCCGACCGATGAGCAGGCTTTCCCGAAGCTCGTCGCGAGTACCCGCTTGTAGTCGCGGGGTAGTGTCTTCGCAGGATTGACACCCGATTGACCATGAGCCGGCAGCACGCGGTCAACGTTGATGAGAACTTGACAACGTTTGCGTCGTCACAAGCTCGTACTTCAGGACAAATCGTTACGACGATGGCGTGAAAGAGCCCCTTTTCAGTACTTTTAAAGGTGGCGCCGTTGTTGCTTTCTGAGGTGTCTATGACCCTGTTGCAATCGATGTTCTCGCCTCTTTACGGGATGCCCCTGGCGGCTCTGGCCGTTTCAGGCATGCGAGTACAGAGTCAGTTATTGAAACCTCGCACGGTTCCATTGTCGTTTCGATCTCCAGGCTTGCTGCTGGTCACCCGGGGCGCGAACTAGATATGCAACTCAGAATTCTGGGATGCAGCGGCGGCATCGGTGGAACTTTGCAAACCACGTCGATGCTCGTTGATCACGATATTCTCGTCGATGCGGGAACAGGTGTTACGGCATTGACCTTGTCGGAACTGGAGCAGATCGATCACGTCTTTTTGACGCACGCCCACCTCGATCACATTGCTGCACTTCCGCTGATTGTTGACACTGTGGGCACGGTTCGCCAACAGCCGCTGGTCGTTCATTGCCTTCCGGAAGTCAGGAAAAGTCTTCAGGATCACATTTTCAACTGGAAAATCTGGCCCGATTTCGGTCAGATTCCGTCTGCCAACAATCCGTTTCTTTTGTGGCACACGATCGAGCTCGGAGAAACGGTTGAGTTGGGAGGCCGCAGGTTTACTACTCTGCCGGCCAATCACGTCGTACCGGCGGTTGGCTACTGGCTCAACAGCGGAAAGTCCAGCCTGGTTTTTACTGGCGATACAACTTCGAACGACGCGTTGTGGGAAGCGGTGAATGAAATACCGAACCTGCGTTACCTGATTATTGAAACTGCGTTTCCGAACACCGAGCGCGAGCTTGCAATTCAGTCCAAACATCTTTGCCCAAGCTTGCTGGCAGAGGAACTGGGCAAGCTCGCACACACGGTGCAGGTGTTTATCACCCACCTGAAGCCGGGCGCAGTGTCGCAGACGATGGCCGAAGTCCAGGAAGATGCTTCCCGGTTCGGCCCGCGCATGCTGGCGAACGGGCAGGTATTTCGTTTCTGATATGCAGCCAGATGTTGAACGCCGGTATCCCCGGGCGCGACCCCTGGCAATTTAACCGATCAAAAAGCACGAACCAAGGACGATAATTATGAGCACGGTCTCTGAACTCAAGCCCAAAGCAGGCCAGAATAACCTGGAAGAGATCTCATCCAAGTTGGAATTTCAGACGAAGTTGCAGACGGTCACCAACCGTATTCACGCGGCGCGCAACGTTGACGAGATCATGCTGGAAGTCTCGCAGGATATCTGCACGCTGTTCGGCGCGGACCGCTTGACGATATACATTCTTTCGGAAGACCGGGCGACCATTGTTTCCAAGGTAAAGACGGGATTGTCTTCGTTCAAGGACCTGAAACTTCCGATCAACGAACAAAGCATTGCCGGTTACGTTGCGCTGACCAAAAAGCTGATCAACATCAAGGATGTCTATGATGAGAAGGAGCTGCGCTCGCATCATCAGGACTTGCATTTCCTCGTGGAGGTCGACCGCCGTACCGGGTATCGCACCAAGCAGATGCTTGTCGCCCCGGTTGTCGACGGTGACAGCGATGATCTTATCGGCGTAGTGCAGTTGATAAATTCGAAGAGCGGCAAGCCGTTTGATGCGCTTGCTGAAGAGAATGCGCTGCATCTCGGTGAAACACTGGGAATCGCACTCAAGCAGCGCACCAAGTCTGCCGGTGTTTTACGAGGAAAATACGACGCTCTTGTCACTGATGCCGTCCTTTCCACGGAGGAAATGGAGCTGGCGACGCGTTCGGCGCGGCGCAAGAGTATTGACATCGAAGATGTTCTGGTTGACGAGTTTCAGGTCAAACCAAAAGCGATTGGCGAGGCACTCTCGAAATTCTTTGGCGTTAAATATGAGCCTTTCAAGCCAGATCGGGTCAAACCGATGGACCTGTTGCGCAATCTGAAGCGGGACTTTGTCGAAAGTAGCTGGTGGATTCCGCTCGAAGAAGGCAAAGACGGGCTGCTGGTGCTGACCACTGACCCCGAGAAAGTGCGGTCTTCGAGGATTGTCAACAATATCTTTGCAAAGAAACGCATTACCTACTGCGCGTGTTCCCGCCGGGAGTTTGAGGCGACGGTAGATCTGTTCTATGGCGCAACGGCTGACAGCGCAACGATTGGCGATCTGCTATCGGGGCTGGATGATGAGAACGACGAGGACCCGTCGGCGTCCGATGAGGCTTCACTTGCCGAAGATAACGAGGTCGTCAAGCTGGTCAACAAGGTGATCATCGATGCCCATAATCAGGGTGTATCGGACATTCACATTGAACCCTACCCGGGCAAGGCCAAGACCGAAATCCGCTTCCGGAGGGATGGTACGCTGCAACCATACATCTCTGTGCCGGCCAGCTATCGAAACGCGATTGTCGCGCGCCTGAAAATCATGTGCGATCTCGATATCTCGGAGAAACGCAAACCGCAGGATGGCAAAATCAAATTCAGAAAATTCGGCCCGCTTGATATCGAATTACGTGTCGCGACTGTTCCTTCGGCCGGCGGGGTTGAAGACATCGTCATGCGGATTCTGGCCGCTGGCGAGCCGATTCCGGTCGACAAGCTGGGCCTTTCGAAAGGCAATCTCGAAAAGCTGAAGTCGACCGTCTCCAAACCATATGGGCTGTTTTTCGTGTGTGGCCCGACCGGTTCGGGTAAGACCACAACGTTGCACTCGGTACTGGGATATCTCAACACCCCCGAGACCAAGATCTGGACGGCAGAAGACCCGGTCGAAATCACCCAGAAAGGCCTTAGACAGGTTCAGATGAACCCGAAGGCCGGCCTAACGTTCGCGACTGCGATGAAGGCGTTCCTGAGAGCTGATCCGGACATCATCATGGTTGGCGAGATGCGAGACAAGGAAACGACTGCGATCGGCATCGAAGCCTCCTTGACCGGTCACCTGGTATTTGCAACCTTGCACACGAACAGTGCGCCGGAGTCCATCACGCGATTGCTGGATATGGGTATGGATCCATTCAACTTCGCGGATGCCTTGCTTGGCGTGCTTGCCCAGCGTCTCGGCAAGCGCTTGTGCTCGGAATGCAAGAGTCCGCACACCGCGACCAAGGAAGAACTCAAGTCGCTAATGGAAGAGTACTGCGTTGAGTTAACGAATACAGAAAAGTGGAAGCAGGATCCCAAAGGCTCTTTCGAGGCTATTTTCCGTGATTGGACAAGAGATTTTGCCGATGAAAAGGGACAGTTCACGCTCTATACTCCCGTCGGGTGCGACGCTTGCGGCGGTACCGGTTACAAGGGCCGTGTCGGCTTGCACGAATTGCTGCTCGGTAGTGACGACGTAAAGAAACACATCCAGGAACACGCTCGTGTTGCGCAAATCGTGGCGACGGCGCTAGCAGAGGGAATGCGCACGCTGAAGCAGGACGGTATCGAGAAGGTGTTGCAAGGCATCACGGATATTCACCAGGTGCGGGCAGTGTGTATCAAGTAATCCGCCGCAGTCGAGGGCGAATCCAATGACCAATCTCTCCGAACTGACTATGCCTGACAGTAAAGAGCTTCTGCGCCGTCTCCATGAATTGAACGAGATTGGCATCTCATTGTCTCGCGAAAGAGACACCAGGCGGCTGCTGGAAGCAATTCTTCTGGCCGCCAAAAAGATTACCAATGCCGACGGTGGCACCTTGTACCGCGTCGATCGCGACGCAAAGGTCGCGCGTTTCGAGATATTGCTGACGGACTCGCTTGGTATCGCAATGGGTGGCACTAGCGGAAACGACGTGCCGTTCTATCCGGTGCGCTTATACGAGCAGTCGGGTGCGCCCAACAACTCGATGGTTGTGGCTTATTCGGTATTGCACGACGAGACCGTCAACATTGCGGACGCCTACGCGGCTGAAGGATTCGATTTCAGCGGCACCAAGAGTTTCGACCAGAAGACGGGATATCGCTCACAGTCGTTCCTGACCGTGCCGATGAAGAACCACAACATGGAGATCATCGGCGTTCTCCAGCTCATCAATGCCAAGGACCGTAGCACCGGCGACACGGTTGCTTTTTCCGAAGCCGATCAGCAGCTGGCCGAGTCCCTTGCCTCGCAGGCGGCAGTCGCGCTGACCAATAGCCACCTGATCAATCAGCTGGAAAACCTTTTCGAGTCGTTTATCGGGTTGATCAACGCCGCGATTGACGACAAATCACCGTATACGGGCGGCCACTGCGAACGTGTTCCTGCCCTGACGATGATGCTGGCTGAGGCCGTCAACGAAACGACAGAAGGTCCGTTGGCCGGATTCACGATGACCGACAAGGACCGGTATGAATTGAAGATCGCCGGCTTATTGCACGATTGCGGAAAGATCACGACGCCGGTGCACGTCGTTGACAAGGCGACCAAGCTGGAGACCATATATGACCGTATCGCCCTTATCGACACCCGGTTCGAGATTGTGCGCCGCGATGCTGAAATTCGGATGCTGAAGCAGCAACTTGCCGCTCCGAAAGACGCACACGGCGAACGGCGCCTGGCCGCCCTGGAGTTTGAAGCGATTTGCAACCAGATTGAATCCGACCGTGAATTTCTGCGCGGGGCCAACATTGGTTCAGAGAAGATGCGCAGCGAAGATCAGGACCGCGTGCGCCGGATCTCCAAAACCTATCGTTGGCAAGACATGTTTGAAGAGGACCAGGATTTCCTGACCGACGATGAGTTGAAAAACCTGACCATCTCCTCCGGGACGCTCACGCCGGAAGAACGCAAGATTATTAATCACCACATTGATGTGACGATCACGATGCTCGAGGCGCTGCCATGGCCCAGCCATCTTCGAAATGTGCCTGAGTACGCAGGGGGGCACCATGAGCGCATGGATGGCAAAGGCTATCCGAGAGGCCTGACTGCTGACCAGATGTCGATACAGGCGCGCCTGATGGCCATAGCGGACATATTTGAAGCACTGACCGCGAAAGACAGGCCTTACAAGAAGGGTAAGACCCTCGCCGAATCGCTGAAGATTCTTCGCCAGTTCAGGGAAAACGGGCACATCGACCCCGATCTGTTTGATGTCTTCATGGAACAGAAGGTCTACATGAAGTATGCGCACCGGTTTCTTGATCCCGAGCAAATCGACGGATTCGTTGACACGCCGATCGCCAGCTCCGCGATCGGGTGACCAACAGCGTCAATTGATGACTGCTGCACCCGACAGACGAAAATTGACATGCCGCGGTAGGCCGAATCCAAGCGCTGCTTCTTATTAAATTTGTTTTTGGTATGGATAAAAATTCGCTTTACAAAAACGCTGCAACATCATGGTTATTAGACCTTTCCGGGAGCGCAGGCAGGTGGTGTTTCAGTCGCCCCGTCTTCATGTTGAAGCTGGCACGGCACTTGCCAATGTAGTCCCCGAACACACA
>DATKYN010000041.1:0-8694 GCA_035528435.1 Burkholderiales bacterium | reverse complement strand
AATGGAGTTAAGCAATGTTCATCTTTTTGCATGTTCTGATACAGGTCGCTGTAATAGGTCGCGTACTGCTGCGAGCACACCGAACCCCGGCCTCGCGAGTCGCCTGGATTGCGGTGGTCCTTGCGCTACCGGTCATCGGGATCATCGCCTATCTGTTGCTGGGTGAGACCAGCGTGGGCCGCAAACTGGTCGAGCGTATGCGCAGCGTCATGGCCGCCATGCCGGCTATGAGCGAGATTCCCGGTTGGAATGCGAAAGAAGTAACGCCGCATTTGCATGAGCGCCACGAGGCACTGTTCCGGGTCGGGAAGTCGATCAGCGGCTACGAGGTGGTTGGCGGCAATCAGGCGACGCTGATGGCTGATTCAAATACAGCCATCGATACGATGGTGGCGGATATCGACGCGGCCACCGACCATGTGCATTTGCTGTTCTATATCTGGATGCCCGACAACAACGGCACCAAGATGGCTCGAGCGCTCAAGCGCGCCGTGAAGCGCGGTGTGACCTGTCGCGCAATGGTCGATGATGTTGGCTCGCACCTGCTTATCCAGTCAGACCTGTGGAAAGACATGGAGAAGTCCGGCATCAAACTGTGCAGGGTGTTGCAGGTGAGTCATCCGTTAAGGCACATATTCAGAGGTCGCATTGATTTGCGTAACCATCGCAAGATTCTCGTCATTGACAACAAAGTCACTTACTGCGGTAGCCAAAATTGTGCGGACCCTGAATTTTTAACCAAAGCGAAGTACGCCCCCTGGGTCGATGCTGTCATGCGGTTTACCGGGCCGGTCGTGCGGCAGAACCAGAATCTTTTCGCCAGCGACTGGATGGCCTATAACAATGAGGACATTCGCGATGTTCAGTTGCAGCCGCTGGCGCCACCTGAGCCCGGATTTCCTGCGCAGGTCATCGCAAGCGGCCCCACGGCCCGCTACTCGGCGGTGACCGAGACATTCGAGACGGTAATTTACAGCGCGCAGCGCGAACTGTTTATCACCACACCCTACTATGTCCCCGTCGATTCCCTGCAGGCCGCCATTCGCGCCGCCGCCAATCGTGGCGTCGATACGTCCATTATCTTTCCGGCTCGCAACGATGACTTCGCTGTCGGCGCAACCAGCAAAAGTTATTATGAGGATCTGCTCGCAGCAGGTGTAAAGATTTACGAGTATCAGGCGGGCATACTGCACGCGAAGACAATGACCGTGGATGGCGAAATCACACTCATTGGGTCCGCGAACATGGATCGTCGTAGTTTCGATCTGAACTACGAGAACAATATTCTGCTTTGCGACGAGAGCGTGACCGCGGCCATGCGCCAGCGTCAACAGGAATACCTGGCTGACTGCCTGCAGGTTACTGCTTCGCAGGTTGCCGGTTGGAGCTGGACGCAAAGGCTGTGGTACAACGCCCTCGCCATTGTGGGCCCCGTTTTATAGTCAGGAACAGTACGACCGAACAGGAGGGACTGTGGGTAACGATACGAGCAAGAACAGTTTCATTGGCGCTACTATTGAGCGAAAAGCCGGACTCCTTTTTGTATTGCTGAGCTTCAGTGTTGCTATCCTGAGTGGCTGCGCGGCCTTGCCCGAGCGCAAACCGATGAGCGCCGAGCTTCAGGAAGTTGCCATTATCCCCGGTATTCCCCGTGCCCGTGATTGGGGCGATGCCCGGCCTGCTCACTATGAAGAGTGGATGAGTTTATCCAAGCAGGAAATTCGCGAGCGCTACCCGGAGTCTTTTGGCAAGCCACATAACTATCTGGCTATTTC
Source organism: Burkholderiales bacterium (assembly GCA_035528435.1). Classification (GTDB taxonomy): domain Bacteria; phylum Pseudomonadota; class Gammaproteobacteria; order Burkholderiales; family Eutrophovitaceae; genus SG8-40. Next base: position 6,919 of record DATKYN010000041.1, on the reverse strand, counting down.
GGGAGGCGGTCCCAAGGGCGCTTTCGGTGCGGGACTGCTGAATGGGTGGACGGATTCCGGAACCCGGCCACAATTCACCATCGTGACGGGTGTCAGCACGGGTTCGATTCTGGCCCCCTTTGCGTTTCTCGGATCGGAGTACGACCCTGTGATCAAGGAGTTCTACACCACACTGTCTACCAAGGATCTGATAGAACAACGAAGCCTGATTGACGTGCTCAGGAAAGATGCAGTTGCAGATACCACGCTCCTGAAGAAAAAAATAGCCGAATACATCACCGACGATCTCGTTGCGAATATTGCAGCTGAGTCCGCCAAAGGCAGAGAGCTGTTCATTGGCACGACCAACCTTGACGCAGCCCGGCCGGTCAGTTGGGATATTACGGCTATCGCGGCAAGCGGGGCTCCGAATGCGACTCAGTTAATCCGCGACATCATTCTTGCATCGGCTGCCATTCCCGCCGCCTTTCCGCCCGTGTTGTTCAAAGTTGAAGCGAATGGGCAGCTATACGATGAGCTGCATGTGGACGGCAGCGTAAGCTCGAATGTTTTCGTGTACCCGATTGGCATCGACTGGGCGAAGGTTCTGGAAAAAATGGAAGTAACAACAAAACCCAATCTGTACGTGCTGCGCAATGGCTATTTGCTGGACGAGTGGACCGCCGTCGAACGAAACACGTTGAACATTGCCGGATACTCAATGAGCACCCTGATGACCTACGTGACTTACGGCGACTTTCATCGGATTTATCTTGCGACACAGCGTGATGGCCTGGACTTCAACTTTATAAACATACCTGCTGACTTCGAAGACACGTCGAGCGAACTGTTTGATCCGGTCTGGATGACCGAGCTGTATAAGCTCGGATACAAAATGGCGATAGACGGTATCGACTGGCAGAAAACCCCGCCCGGATATGACACGAATGACGGTGAACAATAACGTACAGCGCGGATGCGCGAATTGCGGAGCCGCCGATGCTATGCTCTAACCAGCGCTCGCGCCCGGTCGAGGTGCCTTTGCCAGACCCTGCGCCGATCAGCGGCGCCGTTAAGGAAGGAGCGAGGTAATGAATCGAAATCTAAAATCGGCTTGGATTCTTGCGGTGCTAGTGTTCATCGCCGGTTGCGTCAGTGTGCCGTTGGACTACCCGAAGGAGGCCTCGGTCGCGATCGCAGATACGTCGAGTACCCGGGAAGCGAGCGAGGTAGCCGAATGGCTCGAAAACAGAACTGATGCGAACGGATTCTATCCGTTGACGCAGGGGTTCGATGCATTTGGCGCGCGACTGGCATTGATGAGCAGTGCTGAGGTCAGCATCGACGCCCAGTATTTTCTGATGAAGCCGGACAATGCGGGCTTGGTGTTCGCTGGCAAGCTGTTGGAAGCGGCAGACCGCGGGGTGCGGGTGCGTTTTTTACTTGATGACATTTTCACGACGGTCAAGGATATCGACCTGGCCATGCTGGACGCGCATCCGAATATCGAAGTGCGCCTGTTCAATCCGATCGCCCGCAAGGGAATTTACTGGCTTAACTACGTGGGGCATTTCAGCCTTGCGAACCGGCGCATGCATAACAAGTCGTTCATCGTCGACAACCAGGTTGCAGTGGTTGGAGGGCGAAATATCGCCGTGGAATATTTCCAGCTCGAGACAACCGGAGAGTTCATCGACTTTGACATGCTGAGTGTCGGCCCCATCGTCAAGGAGGTGTCGTCGGAGTTTGACTTGTACTGGAACCATAAACTGGCGGTACCGATGCAGGCTCTGTTCGATGAGACAAACGCACAAAAAATCGAAGGGGCGCGCTCCCAGGTGGAACGGGAGATGGCTGAGGCCGGCGACACCATATATGGCGATGCCATCAATACGCCATTGATGTCGCAATTGATCGCGCAAACTCTGGATCCGTACATCGCGCCAGCACGCCTGATTACGGACGATCCGCAAAAGCTCCTGGAGGAAGTTTCCGACGACCAGCAAATCGTTGTTAACGAAATGCGCGAAGCGCTGGCCGCTGCGCAAAGCGAGATTTATGTCTTTACGCCGTATTTCGTGCCGCGTAAACGCGGTATCGAGTTCATCAAACAGTTGCGTGCGAAGGGGATACGAATTGTGCTCCTCACCAATTCACTCGCGACCAACAATCATACGGCGGTGCATTCGGCTTACGCTACCTATCGCAAGGACCTGCTCAGGGCCGGTGTCGAACTGTGGGAGGCACGTGCCGACGCGGCCAAGATCACCGCGCCTGACGGCGAGACGCAACTGGACAAACTCACCTTGCATACGAAAGGTATTTTGATTGACGGGAAAAGAATTTTTGTCGGTTCACTGAACCTTGACCCGCGCTCCATCGACATCAATACCGAAATGGGTCTGTTAATCGATTCGCCGGAGCTTGGCGAACTCCTGAGGGGAAACGCCGTAAGGCGGTTGCCGAAGATTGCCTACCGATTGGAGCTGGATGAGAACGACAAGATCACCTGGCATGCGACCATCGACGGTCAGAAAGTGGTGGAGACCAAAGAACCGCAGACTTCCGGGTGGAAGCGTTTCACCGCGTGGTTCCTGAAGATCGCTCCCGAGAAACAGCTCTAACCGGGTTCAGAATCCAGGAGCCAGTCGCACACCTGAGCCCGGCAGGCTCGCCGGGGCGATCCCGGTTCTTTGTCGATTGTTCCAATCGTACTGAATGCGTTTTGCACCTCACACCGGTCAGCCCGGTCTTTGGTAGCAACAGGTTATTGGTAGCATTTCCGATCTGAATCGGGTCGGCGATCGTCGAGCCAGCCGCTCGAGAACACCTGGGTGAAATTTGCGGGGGTGACGCATTGTCTTGACCAAGCGCAAGCTAGACGCGTAGCTGTTCCTTCAAGCCAAGTTGCGCCGTCTCCTTACAACCCGACCATCCCCCCATAATTCCCCCGTTTTGGGGGATTAGGCGGCACGCTTCTTAGAACATACTCGTAATTACGGAGTGGAGAGATTTCTGTGATCGATACCGTTTCTAAACGACAGTACGGAGCGCGAATAACGGCTCGTGGTGCCAGTCGAATCCCGGGCAACGAGGAGAAATAAAATGAGAACTGGAAAGCATAGCTGGCTCAATTTTGTAGCGATACTTGCGATGCTCGTATCGCTGTTGTCGTTCTCCGCCGCGAGTGTGGCGGAAACTTTTGACATGGTCATCACCGACGGCCGGGTAATCGATCCGGAAACTGGCCTCGACGCCGTACGCAACATCGGCATCAAGGATGGAGCGATTGTCGCGATCAGCGAGTTCGCGCTCAAGGGGGCTAAGACGATCAATGCAAAGGGACTGGTCGTCGCACCCGGGTGGATCGACCTGCACGCGCACGGCCAGGAGATTGGCGCGCTGAGAATGCAGGCAATGCAAGGCGTTACAACGGCGCTGGAACTCGAATCAGGACTGCTGCCGATCGGTGATTGGTATGCCTCGGAAGCGAAGAAACCGCATCCGATCAATTACGGTGCGTCTGCAGCGTGGACTTTTGCACGGATACAGGCGACAACTGGCAAGAAAGCGGAAGCAAACCTCGCCTGGTTTCAGTCAATGTTCGCCAATCACGATTGGCAGAATTCGATTGCCACGCCCAAACAGCAAACTGAAATAATCGCCTTGCTGGAACAGGCGATCAAGGAAGGTGCCATTGGCATCGGTGTGAATGCGGGCTACGCGCCAGGCAATGGACAAAAAGAATATTTCGCCGTTGCGCAACTCGCAGCCAGGTACAACGTCCCGACTTTCACGCATGTTCGATACGCAAGCGTGCCGGAACCGCGCAGTTCGTTCGAAGCGATCAAGGAACTGATTGGTAACGCAGCACTGGCCGGCGCGCATATGCACCTGTGTCATATCAACAGCACCAGCATGCGTGACATCGATTCTACGCTCCCGTTGGTGCTCGATGCGCAGAAGGATGGTTTCCGCGTCTCGGTTGGCGCCTATCCTTACGGCGCAGCCGGCACTACTGTCGGCGCCGAGATGTTTCGTGGTGACGGCTGGCAGGCTCGCATGGGCGGTACCAAGTACAGCGATTTCGAGTTGAACGGCAAACGACTCGATGAAAAGACGTTCAAGGATCTGCAGGCGAACTCACCCGGCACCATCATCACCTGGCATTTTCTCGACACGGCAAAGGCGGAAGACCTCGCGAAACTCGATGCTTCGGTCGCTAATCTGAATGTCGCCATTGAATCCGATGCGATGCCGTGGGAGGTTGCCGGAAAGACATACGAAGGTGACGCCTGGCCGCTTCCTGTTGGCGCTTTCGCTCATCCACGTTCCAACGGCACCTTTGCCAAGGTGTTACGAGTATGGGTGCGCGAGCGTGGCGTGCTTTCGCTTTCAGATGCGGTGCGAAAGATGAGCCTGATGCCCGCGCAAATCCTTGAGGAGTCGGTGCCACAGATGAAAAAGAAGGGGCGCATACAAGTTGGAATGGATGCGGACATCGTGGTGTTTGATCTCGCTACAGTCGCTGACAAGAGCACGTTTACCAAGCCGAATCAACCAGCAGTTGGCGTTAACTATGTGATGGTTGATGGCGTATTGGTTGTCGAGAATGGCAAGCTCAATACCCGCGCGGCACCAGGCAAACCCATTCGTCGTCCTTTGCTTTGAAGCCCGAATGACTGGATTGTAAAGATTTTAATAAGTTCATTAGCTCGTTATCCGGATCGCTGGATGACGCGTCGTAAATAGGAGGAAATATCATGTCTGGGCAGCAGAAGTTGAAAACCTTTTTGGTGGCATCGGTCGCTCTTATTGCCACGATGGTTATGCCTTTGATGGCGCACTCGGCTGACAAGCAAGCCAGGATTCTGATCAAGAATGTCAGCATCTTCAACGGCACGTCTGAAAAACTGATTACGGGCAAGGATATTGTGGTTAGTGGCAACAAGATTGCCCGCCTTATTCCTGCTGGTAGCGGCGGCAGCAATTACGCACAGGTGATCGATGGCAAGGGCGGCTACCTGACGCCGGGCTTGATCGATGCCCACTGGCATATGGGCATGGGTGTGAATGAGCAGGAATACTTCGGCGATCAAGCTTATGTTGCGATCCATTCTGCGAAAGAGGCAGAGCAACAGCTGATGCGAGGCGTTACCACGGTTCGGGATGCCGCGGGCAACGTCTTCGGGTTGAAGAAAGCGATCGACAACGGCACCATCCCGGGCCCGAGACTCTATCCGTCCGGCGCCATCATCTCGCAGTACTCAGGGCATGGCGATGTCAGATCGGGTAAACCGACGGTTATGGCGAAGGAATGGGGCGGCCCTGTCGGCATGGGTGTTAGTGACGGAAACATGATGCTGGCCAACGGTTACGACCAGGTTCTGGCCGCAGCGCGCCAACAACTGTTTCTCGGTGCGACGCAGATTAAAATTGCGGTAACCGGCGGTGTGTCATCTTTTACCGATCCGCTCTACGTCATGGAGTTCACCGAAGAAGAGATCCAGGCGGCGGTCAAGGCTGCTTCGGATTACGGTACCTATGTTATGGCGCATGGACATGACTCTGCCGGGGTCATTCGGGCGCTGAACAATGGCGTGAAGTCTATCGAACATGGCTCGGTTCTAAACGAGGAAGCCGTGAAGCTAATGGCAGAAAAAGGTGCCGTCTTTGTTGAAAGTTTTGAAGTGCTTGCACAATTGAAACCTCTTTATACGGATCCTGTTCGAAAAGCAAAACTGGATAACGCCACGAAAGGCTCGGCTAACGTAGCTAAGTGGGCAAAAAAATATGGCGTCTTTATGGGATTTGGCACTGATCTGTTGTTCAGCGCCGAGGGCCGTAAAGATGAACTCAAGGATCTGGGGCTCAGGAAGGAATTCTTCAGCTCGCCCGAGATCATGATTCAGGCCACCGGTAATGGCGGCACGATTGTCGGAATGTCCGGCAAGCGCAATCCCTATGGAAAGCTCGGTGTGATCGAAGAAGGCGCCATGGCTGACATTCTGATTTACAGCAAGAATCCGCTGCAAGACGTCAGCATCGTGGAAGACTTCGAAAACAACCTGAAGCTCATCATAAAAGACGGAAAAGTCTACAAGAACAACTTGTGAGTTGATGGGCGAAACTGCATCTCAGGTGAAAACGACGAAGTCTCTGAGATGCGGTTGGCAGTTGATTCAGACCCACTTTGCACGAGCCGGTGGGTAAAAGAATGAAGAGGCGCTTTCGGGCATTACTCACAGGCATTCTTCACTCACCGGCATTCTTGGGGAGAGGAGCACCTGATGTATCTCGCGGACAACTCTCTTGCTTCACACATACGATGACAGATCAGCCCGATGAAGCATATTGACTTGATACTTGCCATAGCCGCCTTGCTGCTGGCGGGAATCTGTCAACCGGTCTTCGCGCAGCAAGCCGAGGGCGCTGTCGGGCCTGTGCAGGACGCTATCGCCAGTGAAGAACAGGTCGCCGTTGATTATTCCTCGGTAGTTCATTTTGGCGGGCCTGCGAGCACGGGGGCCCAGGTCAAGTCGGATGCCGAAGAGAAGGAAAGTCCTTTCCGGTTCCGGGGGCTAACCCGCTATCTGCAGCCTTATTATGATTTCAAAACCAGGCTGAATAAGGAGCACGGATTTTCGTTTGGCGCTGATTACAACTTGCTGTATCAGGATGCCAGCAAAAGTCTTGGGGAAGATGATGCCGCCGGGGGCGTATTCAGGCTATACGCGACCTGGCATCTCACGGGTCGCGGAACATCGAATAATGGTGCCCTTGTTTTCAAGGCAGAAAATCGTCATCGGATAGAAACAGCCATCGCACCTCAGCAGTTGGGGTCTGAATTCGGTTATGCCGGGCTGACGGCGATCACCTACAGCAATGCCGGAACGCTGCTGACCAATCTCTTCTGGTTGCAATCGTTTAACAACGATCG
>DATKYN010000040.1:0-2929 GCA_035528435.1 Burkholderiales bacterium | reverse complement strand
GTTTGATACTCAGAAAGGTAGTTAGAAGCCAGTGCGGAAACTTGCCGGAGATTGCCCGATGAGGTCAGATGTATCCGATGCCGGCTGGTTGCATTACGATGCAGCCAACTATTACATGCGGGAAGTGTCGGCATTCCCGGTAAAACTCTCTGCGCTCGAAAACCCGCGATCCGAATCATCGGGAGGAATCCATGTGTCAGTTGTGTTTAATGAAACGCCACCATTTTTCCAGGACGATCAATGCCAGGGTGACCAGGCAACTTGACGCGAAATCGAAGTCGGGGCCATTGGCGACGGATGCCAATGGCATGAACGGGGATGGCGCCACTGAACCGGTCGTTATTGGGTCGGGAGAATATCGCTATCGTGTTGTCGAGAGCTGGGGTGAGTTGCCGCCCGGTATGCGCTTTGTAGATGTTGCGGCTGTGTGTGTTGACAGCAAGGATCAGGTCTACGTATTCAATCGTGGCGAGCATCCGGTCATCGTGTTTGATCGTGATGGACGTTACCTTCGGTCCTGGGGGCAGGATATCGGATTTACCCGAGCCCACGGTGCCGCGATCGGTCCGGATGATCTTCTTTACCTGACCGATGATCAGGGCCACGCCGTGCGCAAGTGCACGACCGGGGGCGAGGTGTTGATGACCATTGGAATGCCAAATCAACCGGCGCCGCGCTTCAGCGGCGAACCGTTCAATCTGTGCACCCACACCTCACTGTCACCGCAAGGCGAGATCTATGTGTCGGACGGCTACCAGAACGCCCGTGTGCACAAGTACTCACCTGACGGCAAGCTGATGTTCTCCTGGGGTAAGCCGGGTACAGCGCCGGGTGAATTCAATCTGGTGCACAACATCGCCTGCGATGACGATGGCTGGGTTTATGTGGCCGATCGAGAGAATCATCGCGTGCAGGTGTTCGACGGTAACGGAAAATACCAGGGCCAATGGAATAATCTCGCGCGCCCTTGCGGGTTATTCGTCAGCCGCGGAAAAAATCCGCTGGCGATCATCGGTGAGCTTGGCCCGGAAGCGGTGTCGATGTTTTCGCGCGATGCCCCCAACCTTGGACCGCGAGTCACAATTGTCGATGCGCACAAGGGGGAGATTCTCGCTTACGCAGGAACGCGGCCACTGGGTGAGGAACCCGGTCAATTCATTGCGCCGCACGGAATTGCGACCGACTCTCTGGGGGATATCTATGTCGCCGAGGTGTCCAATACCTACTGGCCGATACTGTTCGGAAGCAAGCCGGACCACGAATTACGTTGCCTGCAAAAGCTGGTTCATGTGGCAGGCTAATGCTTGATTCTGGCCGGACCCCCAAAGGATGCTCTTCGGGTCGGCCATGCCAGTTGGCCCACGGGTGACACCGCGATCTTCAGGTGATGCGGGCGGTGGCATTGTCGCTACCGGGTATTCAGGCGGAATTATCGAATTTTCGGCGCATAGCGCCCTAGTTGACCGGCAAAGTTTTCCTGTAGAAATAGCTGGACGAGCTTGATGCTGTGCTCGTCCATTTCCATAATGCGTGTCCCCACGTCCCCGTCGCGAGCGTGCATGACTTCGAGTTTGCAGTTAATCACTTTGCCGGGATAAACCTCGCACTCAAAGTCGAGGATCTGCCCGATTTCGAGTTTCCGGGTGCACATCAGCATGCAGCCACTGTCGCTCATATCCTGAAGAATGCAGGGAAAGCGCTCGCTTTCGCTGCTCAGCGTCCCCTTTCTGGAGACGGAAACTCTTGATTCGGAACGTAATTCGGATTGTGACATGGTGCGTAGAGGGTGCGTCGGGAATAATAGGTGGTATGAAGCAAGCCGTGGGCCTGTCCTGAAGCCAGACCGGGTTGGCCTTCCTGTTCGCCGTAACGCCACCGATAATGGCCGGTCTCGGGAACCTGACTCGCAGATGCGCGTCTGATCCCTGTTGTAAATGCTTGCCGTGTCACCCCACGGGTTCTTGACGGGTTTTGTGCCGATAGCATGAACGTAATCCGTGGGTACCGGGATAGCTGCCTGACATCAAAATACAAACTGCCCCTGAGGGCCTGCCCGGGACACGGCTGCTGAAAGCCGCATGGAAATCTTGCAGACCTCATCGCCGCTACCGGTAATGATGGTTGGTAGCGAACAGAATATGCCTTCAATGGAGAAGTGAATGACATCGCTGAATGTGAACGGAAAACAGATCGAAGTAGACGTCGAAGACGAGATGCCCTTGTTATGGGTATTGCGTGACGAGTTGGGGCTTACCGGGACAAAGTACAGTTGCGGTGTGGCTGCTTGCGGCGCTTGTACCGTGCACGTCGATGGCCAGCCGATGCGCTCCTGTGTAATGCCGGTTTCCGCGATGGCCGGACGAAAAATCACCACCATTGAGGCATTGTCCGACGATGGCAAATCTCACCCGGTGCAGAAAGCCTGGGTGCAGTTGCAGGTGCCGCAATGCGGGTTCTGTCAAAGCGGCATGATCATGGCTGCCGTCGCGCTGCTCGATCAAAACAAGGCGCCGAGCGATGACGACATTGATGCAGCCATGACTAATATCTGCCGCTGCGGAACCTATGCACGTGTTCGCGAGGCGATTCATCTTGCGGCGCGTTCGGTCTGAGGGGCGACGACATGACACACAACATAATCAAAGAAGCTATCGAGAATGTCTCCCGCCGCGAATTTCTGGTGAAGTCCACGGCTGCGACCGGCGCCCTGGCGATCGGATTTCAGTTGCCGGGGATCGCCGTTGCTGCCACCAGCGCCGACACCGCGCCTGAAGTCACACACTGGGTCGTTATTCAGCCGGACGACACGGTAGTGATTCGCATTGCCCGCTCTGAGCTGGGGCAGGGTTCGTTTACCGGCCTCGCGCAATTGGTTGCGGAGGAGTTGCAGTGCGACTGGAGCAAAGTGCAACCAGAATATGCCGATGTC
>DATKYN010000039.1:0-8747 GCA_035528435.1 Burkholderiales bacterium | reverse complement strand
CGAACGTCGAGCCAATTCAGTTTCAAGCCGGGTCGGTAGAATCGGGATTGGCTCGACGTTCGCCGTAACGGTAGCGCTTGCTACAGTATTCCGCGATCGATCGTTAAGCCGGTTTTCGCCGCACCCTGCGACAAGGTGGGTCGTGGCAGCCCCGGGATCGCCGGGGCAGGCCGTAACTTGATGGCGCGCATGGGTTGCGACAGCTTTGGCAACGATTGCGCGCGTCCATTCGGATCGAGTCCAGGCGGGAACGCTCGGGTATAATCCGCCGCTGTTTCCGACCCTGCGGACATGCTCGAAGCTCACGAAATCTCCTGTTCTCGCGGCAATCGCGACCTGTTTCGTCAGATGTCGTTCCGCGTGGAAGAAGGTGCACTGTTGCGCATACACGGCGCGAACGGCTCTGGCAAAACCAGTCTGTTGCGCATGATTGCGGGGCTTTCGCCTGTCGAGAGCGGGCGCATTGCGTGGCAAGGAAGCACACTGCCGGAACTTGGTGATGAGTACACGAAGCAGCTCGCGTTTGTTGGGCATGCAAATGCCCTGAAAGCCTATCTCTCACCGCGTGAGAACCTGCGTGCTGCCCTCGCGGTTCAGGGCGTACGGGTATCGGATTCTGCCTTGCGTGAGGCGCTCGAAGAGGAAGGGTTGGGGCGTATAGCGGATGTGGCGGTCCAGCGCTTGTCGGCAGGTCAGCAACGCAGGGTCGCGTTGGTCCGCCTCGCGCTCTCCCGGTCGCGCCTGCTCTGGATACTTGATGAACCGTTCAGCTCACTGGATGATTCTGCGGTGAAGCGGTTCTCCGAGCGACTTTCGCGGCACACACAGGATGGGGGCATAGTCGTCTACACGACACATCAGAACATCCCGATTGACGCACCAACCCGCGTGCTGGAACTCGCATGAGTGACGGGATGTTGCAATCGGTTACGGCGGTGGCGCGACGCGATCTGCTGCTGGCGCTGCGCTTGCGCACAGATTTACTGACCATCGTGTTCTTCTTTGCCATAGTGGTCAGTCTGTTCCCGCTTGGTGTGGGCGCCGACCCGGTAATGTTGCACTCGATCGGCCCCGGCGTTGTCTGGGTTGCAGCCTTGCTTGCCTCGATGTTGGCGCTGAGCAGATTATTTTCCGGTGATTTTGCCGATGGTACGCTTGAGCAACTCGTGCTGGCTGGAGAGCCGTTGGCGGCACTGGCGTTTGCAAAAGTGATTGCGCATTGGTTGGCGACGGGGCTACCTTTAGTGGTGTTATCGCCGCTGCTTGGCCTCGAATTCGGTCTCGATGGGCGGGCGCTGTGGGTGCTTGCCGCGTCGCTGGCGATTGGTACACCGGTACTCTCTTTGCTCGGCGCCATCGGGGCGGCGCTGACCCTCGGTGTTCGTGGCGGCGGTGCGTTGACCGCATTGCTGGTGCTGCCGCTCTATGTACCGGTGCTGATCTTCGGCGCGGGTGCTGTTTCCGCGGCATCGCAAGGCATGCAGGTTGGCGGGCATCTATCGGTGCTCGGGGCATTGTTGTTCGCAGCCATTGCACTGGCTCCATGGGCGCAGGCGGCAGCGATCCGGATTGCGCTTGAATAACATCTTCTAAAAGAAGTGGCAGAGATAGTGAACACCAGTGATTCTTACAACAGCCCGTTGGCCGATCGAACTGCCGGACAGTGGCGGCATGGTCCGCGAGCAACAGGGCAGGCCGCCGCATTGCGCGTACGTGCGCGGCCGGCTGCGCGAGTTTCTGTGAACCGGTGGCGGCGATGAAGCGCAATATCTGGAAGTACGCTGCGCCGCAGACTTTCTATCCGCTTGCGGGGAAGATGATTCCGCTATTCGCGGTGCTCGCAGCTGTTCTCGCCATTGCCGGGCTTTACGTCGGTTTTTTTGTGGCACCGACCGATTTTCAGCAAGGCGAGTCCTACCGCATCATATTCATTCACGTACCTGCGGCGTGGATGTCGATGTTCATCTACGTTGTCATGGCATTCTGGGCCGGGGTTGGGCTGACATTCAATACCCGTCTGTCCTCAATGATGGCGCACGCACTGGCACCGACCGGTGCGCTGATGACCTTTCTGGCACTCTGGACCGGCGCATTGTGGGGAAAGCCGACCTGGGGTACCTGGTGGGTGTGGGATGCACGTCTGACTTCCGAGTTGATACTTCTGTTTCTGTATGTCGGTTACATGTCGCTGGCCGCGTCAATCGATGACGTGCGCCGGGCGGACAAGGCCTCTGCCGTGCTGGCACTGGTTGGTGTCGTCAATGTACCTATCATTTATTTTTCAGTGCAGTGGTGGAATACCCTGCATCAGGGCGCCTCGGTGAGCCTCACGCGCGCACCGAGCATGGCAACGAGCATGTTGACCGGTATGCTGTTGATGGCGCTTGCATTCTGGATGTATACCATCGCGGTGTCGCTGCTGCGGGTTCGTGCAATCATCAAGGAGCGGGAGCGGAGTTCAGAATGGGCGCAGGAATGATAATGAGCGGCATTTCGGACCAAAAACCGCGTTGCCACCATGGTCGCAGAACTGTTTCGGAGGCCGGGCAATGAACTGGGGAAGTCTTTCGGAGTTTTTGCACATGGGCGGTTACGGCCTGTTCGTGTGGGGTTCGTACGGAGTGACGGTCGTGGCCCTTGTGCTTGAGGTATTTTTCGTCGTGCGGCGCGCCCGAACTCCGGCGGAGATTGCTGGTCGTAGGATGCGGGAAGAGACCGGAATCTGATAATGAAATCACGCCACAAGCGGTTTGCATTGATTGCTGCGGGTATAGCTGCGTTGGCTATTTCGGCGACGCTCGTTCTAAATGCGTTTCGCAGCAATTTGGTATTTTTCTTCACGCCGAGCGAAATCGTTGCCAATGAGGCACCGGTCGGGCAGAGCTTTCGGGTCGGCGGTATGGTTGTAGACGGTAGTGTGAAGCGTCAGGCTGATGGCGTCTCGGTAGAATTTATCGTAACTGATACAGCCCAATCGATACCAGTGGTGTATGCCGGCATACTTCCGGACCTGTTCCGTGAAGGCAAGGGAGTGGTGGCACAGGGCAAGCTTGGTGATGACGGGGTGTTCATGGCCGAGCAGGTACTTGCCAAGCACGACGAAAATTACATGCCCCCGGAAGCCGCCGAAGCCGTTGAGCGGGCAAACAAGGCGATGCGGGAGGCGCATCGCAATTCAAACACCGGGACCGCGGCAACAGGAACCTACAGCCAATGAATATCGGGCAAACTGAAGCAAGCGAAGACGTGTTCTTCAGCGTAAGCAGGTGGCGCGGCGTTTTTCAGTGCGCTGAGAAAGTAGTGCGATGATCCCCGAGCTTGGTCACTTTGCCATCATTATTGCGCTACTGGTTGCCGGTGTGCAGGCGTTCTTTTCGCTTGCTGGCGCGGCAACGGGTAACCGGCCGTGGATGAATGTAGCCAGACCGGCCGCGCATGCCCAGTTCGTGCTCGTTGCTCTGGCTTTTGTCTGTCTCGCCGTTTCGTTTCTCAACAATGATTTTTCGGTGCTCAACGTCGCATCGAATTCGAACTCGGCATTACCCTGGTTTTATCGCATCGCTGCGACCTGGGGCAGCCATGAGGGCTCGTTGTTGCTATGGGTCCTGATGCTCTCGGGCTGGATGTCGGCAGTGGCGCTGTTCAGCCGTCACGTTCCGACTGACATGGTTGCGCGCATCCTCGGCATCATGGCATTGGTGGCGGTTGGATTCTTCCTGTTCATGCTCCTGACCTCGAATCCGTTCGACCGGTTGCTGCCGCCTGCCGTGGACGGGCGTGACCTCAATCCACTGTTGCAGGACCCCGGGATGGTGATTCACCCGCCGATGCTTTATATGGGTTACGTCGGATTTTCAGTGGTCTTTGCGTTCGCCGTGGCGGCGTTGTTGAGCGGCCGGCTCGATTCTGCCTGGGCGCGCTGGTCAAGACCCTGGACGACGGTCGCGTGGGCCTTTCTGACAATCGGCATTGCACTCGGCAGCTGGTGGGCCTACTACGAACTGGGGTGGGGTGGCTGGTGGTTTTGGGATCCGGTCGAGAATGCGTCCTTCATGCCGTGGTTGACCGGGACCGCCTTGATGCATTCACTCGCCGTCACGGAAAAGCGCGGCGGCTTCAAAAGCTGGACCGTATTGCTTGCAATTGTGACGTTCTCGCTCTCGTTGCTGGGTACGTTTCTGGTGCGCTCGGGTGTATTGACTTCAGTGCACGCCTTCGCCACCGATCCTGCCCGAGGCGTATTCATTCTCGGTTTTCTGGTGTTCGTGGTCGGCACTTCGTTGGCGTTGTTTGCCTGGCGAGCACCTCGTGTCGGACTCGGCGGGCAGTTCAATCTGATATCGCGCGAAGGCGCACTGCTATCCAATAACGTGCTGCTGATGGTGGCGGCGGCTTCGGTTTTGCTGGGCACGCTGTATCCACTGTTCCTTGATGCACTCGGACTTGGAAAGATTTCTGTCGGCCCGCCTTATTTCGATGCCGTGTTCGTGCCCTTGATGGCGCCGGCGATGTTTCTCATGGGCGTCGGCCCGATGGCGAGATGGAAGCAGGCGTCGTTGCCGGATCTGGCGGCTCGCCTGAAATGGGCTTTTGCAGTTGCCTTGGTGAGCGCTGCGGTATTGCCGCTGACGATGGGAAAGTGGACGCCGATGATCGCATTCGGCCTATTGCTCGCGGTGTGGATCATGGCTTCGTGTGCGGTCAATCTTCGTGAACGGATTACCCAACTGGCGGCCAATGGTGGAGGCCACCCGGTCTCATACCTGAAAAAATTACCGCGCGGCTACTACGGCATGTTGTTGGCCCACTTCGGTGTAGCGGTTTTCATCGTTGGGGTGACGATGGTCAATGGCTACGAGACAGAGAAGGATGTCCGAATGACGCCGGGCAGTACGGTCAGCATTGGTGGTTATGTCATCAGGCTGGATGGCTTCGAGGATGTTGACGGACCAAACTATACGGGTGTCAGGGGTATTCTGACGGTGTTGAAAGATGGCCGCCAACGGGATGTAATGTTTCCGGAAAAGCGCTTCTACAACGTGCAACAAATGCCAATGACAGAAGCCGCCATCGATACCGGATTTACACGTGACCTCTACATATCACTCGGTGAAGCAGTTGATGGCGGGGCCTGGATTGTGCGCGTTTATCACAAACCCTTCGTTGACTGGATTTGGGGTGGCGCGTTCCTGATGGCGCTGGGGGGTATTGTGGCGGTCAGCGATCGCCGCTACCGGTTGGCACGGGCGGCACAACGCAAAAGCCAGGACGCCACGGCATCGGCTGCTGCATGATGTCGGACATTGCTGCTGCACGCCGGATAACCCGATCCTGATCAGCCATGGCACGTGCGCTCATTCCCCTGGTGGTGTTTGCTCTGATCGTGGTCTTTCTGTGGGTTGGATTGTCGCTTAACCCGCGTGAAGTCCCGTCGCCCCTGATCGGCAAGCCGGCACCGGTTTTCGAGTTGCCGCAATTGCGTGAGTCTGGTGCAGCCATCCGCAGCGGTGATTTGAAAGGTCAGGTCTGGTTATTGAATGTGTTCGCATCCTGGTGCACTCCCTGTCTCGAAGAACATCCGTATCTCGTGAGCCTTGCCCAACGCGATCTTGTCCCGGTCTATGGGTTGAATTACAAGGATGGACGGAACGCCGCGCTGAAATGGCTGGGCAAGCATGGAGACCCGTATACCGGGATTGCCGTGGACACCGAGGGCCGGACCGGGATCGAATTCGGCGTCTACGGTGTGCCCGAGACATTTGTGATCGACAAGGAAGGCGTTATCCGCTTCAAGCACATCGGCCCTTTGAACCCGCGCGTGCTCGATGAAGAAGTTTTGCCCCTGGTGGCGAGGTTGCAGCAATGAGCAGGCTGATCGCAGCGTTCTTGCTTGCGTCGACCGCGGCTTTTTGCCTGGCCCAGGAAGCGCCACCCGCGGCAGAAGATCCGGTTCTGGAAAAAAGGGTCAAGGCATTGAGCGAAGAATTGCGATGCCTCGTCTGTCAGAACCAGTCGCTGGCCGACTCGAATGCCGGTCTTGCCATCGACCTGCGGAATCAGGTGCGTGAGTTGATGCAAGCCGGAAAGAGCGACGCGCAGATCCGTGAATTTCTGGTAGCCCGCTACGGTGATTTTGTGCTCTACAGTCCGCCGGTAAACCGTGCCACGCTGGTGTTGTGGGTCGGGCCATTCATTCTGTTGGTTGGCGGTGGCGTCCTGCTAGCCACCTATCTGCGCCGCAGAGAGCAAAAGTTGCATGTCCAGACCATGAGCGCGGATGATCGTGCGCGCGCACGCTCGCTACTGGATGGAAGTGGGTCCGGGGAAATTTGATGATGTTATTTGCCGTATCAGCATTGCTGCTGTTGTCGTTTGCGACGGCCGCCGTCGTTTTTCCGTTGCTCAGGAAACCTGCAGAGACAGCCCTGATCGGCGGCAGTGAAGCGAATCTCCAGATTCTGCGCGATCAATTGGTGGAACTCGATGCCGACCTGAAGAACGGTGTACTTTCCGCGGAGCAGTACGAAATCTCGCGGTCTGAACTTGAACGGCGCGTGCTTGACGAGTCGCAGGCCGGCGGCTCCGAAATGCAGCGATCGCATTCTGTTCGCAGGTGGCTGGCACCCGCGGTAACGATGTTCGTGCTGCCCGCAGCAGCGGTCGCGCTTTACTGGCAGCTTGGCAGTGCCGAGGGTCTGGATGTCGATGCTTATGTGCAACAGCAGGCAAGCGAGATCACACCCGACAAGGTCGAACAGATGACTGCCCGGTTGGAGCAGCACCTGATGCAGAATCCGGATGACGCCGAAGGCTGGGTAATGCTCGGTCGCGCCAACAAGGCGTTGCAAAATTTCGATGCCTCGGCACGCGCGTGGGAACGTGCCGCCGAGCTTCAGCCGGGCGACGCAAATGTGTTGACTGATTATGCAGAGGCACTCGGGTTGGCTGCACAAGGTGATCTTTCCGGCGAGCCTGCCAGATTGCTGGCACGTGCCTTGAGGGTCGATCCCGGCCAGACCAAGGCACTCGCACTTAGCGGAAGTGCGGCGTTCGCAGGGGCTGATTACGAGGCGGCGATTGGTCACTGGCAGAAATTGCTGGAGCTGAGCGCTGCTGACCAGGAATTGGCCGATGCGCTTCGGACCGGAATTGCCGAGGCACAAGTGCGTCTGGAACAGAGCGCAAGTGCGAGCCCTGCGACCGGCGAATCGCCGGCTTCCACGGCAATAGCCGGAACTGTGAGCCTGTCTGATCAGCTGTCGCAATCGGTGGCACCCGAGGACACGGTGTTCCTTTTCGCGCGATCAGCGAAAGGCCCCGGTATGCCCCTTGCTGCGCAACGGGTAAAGGTCAGCGATTTGCCTTACCGGTTCCGTCTGGACGACAGCATGGCGATCATGCCGGGGCGTAAGCTGTCGGACGCTGACGAGTTTGTGGTCGGGGCGCGAGTGTCGAAAAGCGGGGTCGCGACCCGAAACAGTGGTGACCTTGAGGGTTTCAGTAACACCGTGGAGTCAGGTGCCAGTGACATACGCGTGATGATTGACCAGCGTGTCCCTTAAACGTAAGTGAAAGAAGGATTATTGATGGCAAGGTTCTGGAATAGCGAGGCGATTCGCAGCATCGTGTGCGGTCAGCGGGCGAGTAATGTTGGTTTCCCGGTTTGTGCCTTGTTGGCGGCGGTGATTATGCTGGCCGCCAATGGGCCGGTACGCGCGCAGAATGCGCAAGAGTCCGGCCTGGGGCCGGAAGTCGACACCTTTATTGCGAAGATGGCGCGCGAACATGAATTTGATGCCCTGGAATTGCGAAAGATGTTTGCGAGCTTCGAGCCGAACCAAACGATCATCAAGGCGATCGGTGCGCCGGCGACGTCGAAACCGTGGAGCTATTTCCGAAAGTTGTACGTCACGCCTTCGCGCGTTGATGGTGGCGTTGAATTCTGGAATGAACATGCCTCGTGGCTTGAGAAGGCACATGCCAAGTACGGTGTGCCGGAAGAAATCATTACTTCGATCATCGGTGTGGAGACTATTTACGGCCGCTACACCGGTAAATTCCGGGTTGCCGACGCCCTTTATACGCTCGGATTTGAAGTGCCTCGCCGCTCCCGGTTTTTTCAGGGGCAATTCGAGCATTTTCTGCTGCTGACGCGGGAAAACGAAGTTGATCCGGCAGCGGTCAAGGGTTCATTTGCCGGGGCAATGGGGATACCGCAGTTCATGCCCTCCAGTTATCGCCAGTACGCCGTGGATTTTGATGGCGACGGGCGTGTTGATTTGTGGAACAGTGTCGCCGATGCCATTGGCAGCGTGGCCAACTACCTGAGCCGGTTTGGATGGGAGCAGGGGGAGCAGATTGCCCTGCCCGCGATCGTAACGGCCGAGGAGCCCGAAACACTGAAGCGTCTCGGTGTGAAACCTTCACTGACTCTCGCGGAATGGCGCTCCCGCGGTGTCGAGGCTGATGGCCAGGCCCGCTCACACGTTGATGCGGGATTTTTCAGTCTCGAGGGTGAAGAGGGGCCACAGTACTGGGTTTCGTTCTACAATTTCTACGTGATAACCCGTTACAACCGGAGCAACAATTACGCGATGGCGGTCTACCAGCTGGCGCAGGAAATTGTCGGATAGAGGAAGTTGCAACAAGCCGCGCTAGCAACGGACGGCGAAGGGCAGATGCAAGACTGATCAGCACAATGTCAGCTGGCTCAAGGAAGAGCTAAACGCTGGAACCCGAAAAATTTC
>DATKYN010000038.1:0-16628 GCA_035528435.1 Burkholderiales bacterium | reverse complement strand
TCCTGGATCGGGGTTTGATCAAGCCACCCCTGCTCATCCAGTCCGTTTTTGGTCTTCGCGGCGGCATCGGCCCACACCCGGAAGACGTCATGCACATGAAACGCACCGCTGACCGATTGTTCGGTGACCAGTATTTCTGGTCTGTTCTGGGTGCGGGTCGCAACCAGATGTACGTCGCCGTGCAGTCCGCGGTGATGGGCGGCAACGTACGCGTGGGCCTCGAAGACAGCCTGTGGGGCGGCAAGGGCAAGCTGGCGGAGTCCAACGCCGAACAGGTCAGCAAGATTCGCCGAATACTTGAAGAACTCGGCCTCGAGATCGCCACACCGGACGAAGCGCGCACCATGCTCAAGCTCAAGGGGCGTGATCAGGTCAATTTCTAGTGCCCGCGCCTGGCAGGAAACGCTGCACCAGGGGCCAGGCGTGAGAGGACTTCGATTCAAACCTTCGCTCAACCCGGACACAAGGAAATCTCCATGGCCAGGGTGACAATGCTGAATGCCGAATCCGACGTAACGCCGGAAGTACTGGAAATCTTCAAGAGCGCCGAGGCAATGGGGCTGGAACGATTCATGAACCAGTTCTCGGCGCTGGCGCATCATCCAGCACTGGCACAGGCATTTCACGGATTGATGCAGGCCTATTATTTCGACAGCGTCGTCGACAAGAAGTATCTCGAGCTGGCAATTCTCCTGATATCCCGGCTGAACCAGTGCAACTACTGTGTTGTTCACCACACGCCTCCGGCCCTGACCGAGGGAATCAGCGCCGGGCAACTGCAGGCGATTGAAGACGGCTCATGGGACAGCAGTGATCTCTTCAATCCGGTCGAGCTGGCTGTGCTGCGCTTCGCCGGGCAAATGAATACCCGTAAAGGCCGCATTGACGACTCGCTCTACGAAGAGCTTGGGAGAACCTTCGACCAGAAGCAAATCGTGGAACTGACTGTGCGCATCGGAATGTGCGAATTTTTTAACCGCTTCAACGAAGCACTGCAACTGGACATCGAGCCCGTCGCAGAGACGTTGTACGCAGACGCAACGGGAAGTTAGGTTGCCAGCAAACGAATTGGACGCCGCAGGTCGCGGCGCTCAACGTTTGTGTCTACAACAAGTAATGTGGAGCATTGAGCGCAAGTTCGCCGCGGAGTCCAAAGGCAAACATTTTTTTCACGCTCCGGTAAATCCAGCCCCTGCGCAACACGGGTTCACCCGGTTCAAGTCAGACGCCAGGTCATCAATGGCGTATACAACGGGCCGCCCCGAAGCGTCTGTGAACGGATCAGGGAAAAACCGTCAACCATCCAGCGCAAAGACACACCTGTCTGCTCTGGCTTCACGTTGCACCGCACATTGCGCAACAAGGTGATATGCGGCGCGAAAGGTTTTTCGTCCACACTAAAATCCGCTTGAGCCAGGTGACGGCGAAGATCTCCGACCAGTTGCGCTAGCGGCGCCGGCGTCCCCACCGGTGCAATCCAGCCAACCCCACTTCGTCTCCAGCAACCGGTTTGTGTCAAATCGAGTTCAAAGCACTTCCCGCGCATCACGTCACCGATGGCACATAGCGCATCGATGCGTGCAACAGGTACTGCGCCAATAAATACCAGGGTGAGGTGAATTCTGTCCACCGCGACTACGCGCCCGCCAATTTCCGCGCGCATGCGCTGGCCATGATCGCTTAGCGCCTTGCGCAGTAGCGCGCCTGGCCACATCGCGAAAAACAGCCGCTGTGACACCTGATTCAATTCGGGATCAACAATTTCATGCTGGTTTCAGCAGCGCCACCGCCGTTGCAGCCATGCCTTCGCCGCGTCCGGTAAATCCGAGACGCTCGGTTGTCTTTGCCTTGATATTGACGTCTGCTAAATCGAGTTCCAGATCGGCGGCAATATTGGCGACCATCTGTGGAATGTGAGGTGCCATCTTCGGTTGCTGCGCAACGATGGTTGCGTCGACATTTCCAATGGCATACCCCTTTCGTGCTACAAGTGTTGCCACTTCGCGCAACAGTACACGGCTGTCGGCACCTGAGTAAGCCTCCGCCGTATCGGGGAAATGCCGGCCGATATCTCCCAAAGCAGCCGCGCCTAGCAAGGCATCGCATATGGCGTGCAGCAAGACGTCAGCATCAGAATGACCGGCCAGTCCTTTCTCAAAAGGGATCGTCACACCGCCGATGATCAGCGGGCGGCCGGAGACGAGGGCATGCACGTCGAAGCCTTCCCCTACTCGCATGAGATTTCCTTACCGGTTGCACGTCGCTTGTCCCGCATAGGCATTTGCTTCATTGAACTTCCTCGCGCCTTCTCAGAATGGTCTCGGCCAGTTTGTGATCATCGGGAAAAGTCACTTTCAGATTTTCGGTCGCCGATTCAATCAACAGCGGCTGAAGACCCAGCCGCTCAACCGCGGAAGACTCATCCGTCACTTCGCTGGAGTGCATTTCGGTCAATGCTCTCTCAAGCAAGCCACGGCGAAACATTTGCGGTGTTTGTGCAGCCCACAATCCCTCTCGTGGCCTGGTGCCATCGACCCGGTTATTGCTGTCTGCCGACTTCAGGGTGTCGGCAATACGAACGGCAAGGAGTCCTCCGATCGCATCGTCTCCGACACCATCGATCAGGCGATCGAGTAAGCCGGCCGAAAGGCAAGGCCTGGCAGCGTCATGCACCAGCACCCAGTCATCCGTGCCAACGTCCTGGCCCAGCGCCAGCAAGCCATTGCGCACGCTTTCGGCACGCGACGCGCCGCCAACGCGGTGAAACCGGAGCTTGGCAGCGGACACATCCCAGTCAAACTGTTGAAACCAGGTATCACTCGAAGAGATCACCACGGCTACCGCGAAAACCCGCGGATGCCGCGCCAGCACTTCTATCGAATGTGCCAGCATCGGCTTTCCGAGCATGTCCGTGTACTGCTTTGGTCGGTCATTGCCGAAACGCGAACCAGCCCCTGCGGCCGGCACCAGCGCAACATAGCGCGTCATGAAAGTACTTTCAAAATGCTAACCGGCATTATCGGTGGCGAACCGCACCGCCTGCAAGGCCACCAGGCCGCCGACCCGAAGCCATTCATGGGCCGGTGGAATCCGCTTCTACCTTATAATGGGCCGCTTTTCGGCAGCATGAACACTTCCTCTCTCATTCCCCCACAGGGCCAGCGCACCCGCATGCCGATGCCGCACGGATCGGGCAGTGCGTTGCTGCTGGCACGGCAAGCGCAAATCCGGCGCCCGTTGATCGTCATCAGCGACAGCGCCGGAGAAGCACAGCGACTGGTGGAGGAACTGCGGTTTTTTTCTCATGACCTGCGGATCCACCTGTTTCCGGACTGGGAGACCCTGCCCTACGATGCGTTCTCGCCGCATCAGGACCTGATATCGGAACGGCTTGAAACGCTATATCAGATTTCGCGCAACGAATGCGATCTGGTCGTCGTTCCGGTCACGACCATGCTCTACCGGCTACCACCCACGCAATTCCTGGCTGGCTACACCTTCTTCCTGAAACGCGGCCAGACCCTCGACGTCGAGCCTTTTCGCCGGCAGCTGACACTCGCCAGTTATTCACACGTCAGCCAGGTCGTCTCACCCGGTGAATACAGTATCCGCGGAGGCGTAGTCGATGTGTTTCCCATGGGTAGTGTCGTGCCGTACCGGATCGACCTTTTTGACGACGAGATCGACAGCATTCGTACGTTCGATGTCGATACCCAACGCAGCATCTACAAAGTCCCGGAGATACGCCTGCTGCCGGCGCGCGAGTTTCCTACTGATGATGACGCGCGCAAGATCTTTCGCACCCGGTTTCGCGAAAGTGTAGAAGGCGACCCCACCAGGAGCCGCATATACAAAGACGTGTCCCAGGGCGGCGCACCGGCAGGCATCGAATACTATCTGCCATTGTTCTTCGAGGAGACTGCGACGCTCGTCGATTACCTGCCTGAAGAGAGCTGGTTGTGTCTGCACGGGGACGTTGCGAACGCAGTGCAGAAATTCTGGGATGACACGAATTCGCGCTACCGCCTGCTACGCGGCGATCCAGACCGGCCACTGCTGCCACCGACACAGCTATTCCTGCGCGAAGACGAGTTCTTCGGTCAAATCAAACCGTTTCCCCGCCTCGAGCTCGAGGCTGGCTCCGCTGATCCAGGCGAGCTTACGGAAGCGCTGACTGACGTTTCGGTCAACCGGCGCGCGGACGATCCGCTCAAGGCGCTCAAGGCGTTCGTCGGCAGCCATCCGGGACGAACCTTGCTGATTGCTGACAGTCTCGGACGCCGTGAAACACTGCTCACGCTGTTGCGTGAATACGACCTGCGTCCTTCGACGGTAGAAAACTGGAACGAGTTCAGCCACAACAGCGACGCACTCGCCATTACTGTCGGATCGGTTCACACCGGGTACCTCGATACGGTCGATGGTATTGCCGTAATCACTGAGTACGAGTTGTTTCCGGCGCAGGCGCGCACCAGCACCGCCCGCGAGCGCCGTGTATCCACCGAAAACATGCTGCGTGATCTCTCGGAAGTCAGAACCGGGGACCCCGTTGTGCACATAGAGCACGGCGTTGGCCGCTACACGGGCCTGGCGACAATGGATCTGGGTGACGGCCCCACAGAGTTCCTCACGCTGGAATACGATGGCGGCGACAAACTCTATGTGCCGGTGTCACAGCTCGAGGTCATCAGTCGTTATAGCGGCGGACCACCGGAACTGGCGCCTGTGCACAAGCTCGGAAGCGGCCAGTGGGAAAAGGCTAAAAAGCGCGCTGCCGCGAAGATTCGCGACACCGCCGCCGAATTGTTGAACCTTTACGCTCTGCGCGCCACGCGAAAAGGCTATCCCTTCGGATTAAATGCCCACGATTACGATGCGTTCAGCGACGGCTTTCCGTTCGAGGAAACCGCCGATCAGGCCGGGGCCATAGAAGCCACCATCGACGATCTGAAATCCGCCAAACCGATGGATCGCCTGATTTGTGGCGATGTTGGATTCGGAAAAACCGAGGTGGCGTTGCGCGCGACATTTGTCGCCGTTTCGGATAATCGTCAGGTTGCCGTGCTTGTGCCAACCACACTGCTTGCCGAACAGCACTTCCAGACGTTTTCCGACCGCTTTGCCGACTATCCGGTAAAAATCGCCGAGTTGTCACGGTTTCGCACGGCAAAAGAAACGTCTGCTGCCTTGGCGGGTCTGAGCGACGGCAGCATCGACATCGTCATCGGCACCCATAGACTACTCGGCCGTGGCGTCAAGTTCAGCAATCTCGGCCTGGTCATCATCGATGAGGAGCATCGCTTCGGTGTTCGCCAGAAAGAGAAACTCAAAGCGCTGCGTGCCGAAGTCGACGTATTGACGCTGACGGCGACGCCAATCCCGCGTACTTTGGCAATGGCCATGGAAGGATTGCGGGATTTTTCCGTGATCGCTACTGCACCGCAGAAACGCCTGGCCATCAAGACCTTCGTTTCGCCATTCGGCGACGGGCTGATCCGCGAAGCGGTGCTACGCGAGCTCAAACGAGGCGGGCAGATCTACTTCCTGCATAACGAGGTTCAGTCCATCGAACGCATGCACGAGAAGCTGACATCGCTGTTACCAGAAGCACGAATTCGCGTCGCCCATGGGCAGATGCACGAACGCGACCTCGAACACGCAATGCGCGATTTTTACCAGGCGCGCTTTAACGTCCTGTTGTGTACCACCATCATCGAAACCGGGATCGACATCCCGACCGCCAATACCATCATCATCAACCGCGCCGACAAGTTCGGACTCGCGCAGCTTCACCAGCTGCGCGGGCGGGTTGGACGCTCGCATCACCAGGCATACGCATATCTATTGACACCGGAAGAAGAAGCCTTGCGCGGACAGGCAAAGAAACGCCTTGAAGCCATCCAGATGATGGACGAATTGGGTGCAGGATTTTTTCTTGCAATGCACGACCTGGAAATTCGCGGGGCCGGCGAGGTGCTGGGCGAATCACAAAGCGGTGAAATGCAGGAAATCGGCTTTCAGCTTTACGTGGACATGCTCAACCGGGCAGTTAAATCACTCAAATCCGGGAAAGAACCTGAGCTGGACATCTACACTTCGACGAGCACCGAGGTCAATTTGCACTCTCCCGCTCTTATGCCGGAATCATACTGCGCCAATGTACACCAGCGCCTCGTCGTCTATAAGCGCCTTGCCAACACCGAAACAGAAATGCAGCTTCAGGCCATGCAGGAAGAAATCATCGACCGTTTCGGCACAATGCCCGATCCGGTTACCACCCTCATCGACAGTCATCGATTGCGTATCGCCAGCAAGCCGCTCGGGATTACCCGCATAGACGCCAGCGCCGAGAGCATCTCCATACAGTTCCTTCCGCAACCGCCAATCGACCCGCTGAAGATTATCGAACTGGTGCAATCGCGCAAGGACACCCGGTTCGCGGGCCCAGACCGTCTGCGCATTCAGATCGAAACGCCTGACCCAGGTGCCCGCCGCAAGGCGATCGAACAATTGCTCCAGAGCCTCATGTGAACAGGCACCTTGAAGGGTGTGCCCTGCCCCGACGGGCTGGGCCAGTCCAGCATCGTTTTTCGGGTTCACCCATTCGGATTTCTTTCCGTTCGAAGAGGACTGGATAGCAAAGGCCAATCGTGGCACAGTAGCGACGGAGCAGGACGCGGCATCAAAAAAGCGGCGCTAACGACAAGAAGAAGTCATGACCGACGAAATGAGCACGCAACGAAACACGCGGCAACGTCGAAAGACCTCTCGAAGCACGAAATTGCTCGGAGAGATTGTCAAATTCGCACGATCCGAGGCGGGACGAAGTCCGCCGAGATTTCTTTCAGCGCTCCGCTCCGCTTTTCCGCGCCTGTCCATTCACCTGTTTGAAGCAAAGGGGCGCCGCCTCACATCGGTTGAGAAGTCCACCCCGATCAACAAACTGGTCACTGAGAATGACATCAACGCCTGCCTGATCGACCGCAAGGCCATCGAATCCAGATCGGGGGCAAAAACCAATCTTCTGGTACCGGTGCTTGTCAATGGTTCAGCTTCGATGCTGGTCCTCGCGGTGCGCTCTTCGCGGTCCACCATCGACGTGGAAGAGTTCGCCGCGCTGGTAAACGCCTATGCCAACATCCTGTCGCTATTCCAGGTCTCGGAACGCGACGCGCTCACCGAGCTGTTCAATCGCCGTATGCTGGACCGCACATTGCCCGACCGCATGCTGGGCCTGAGCAGTCCACGCCGCCGCTCCTCGGACCCGGCTACTGCACACCTGGCATTAATGGACCTTGATCGATTCAAGAAAATCAACGACACCTTCGGCCATTTGCACGGTGACGAAGTGTTGTTACAGTTTAGTGGCTTGATGAAACAGAACTTCCGCGCCTCGGATCTGCTGGTTCGCTATGGCGGTGAAGAATTCGTGGTCATCATTAACGATGCGACCATGGCCAACTGTGAAATGGTATTTGACCGCTTTCGTGAGAAAGTGGCTGAGCACTGGTTTCCCGACGTTGGTCACGTCACGGTGAGCATCGGCGCGGTGCGCATTGAACGCCAAAGTTCGCCTGCCGAGGTCCTTGATCAGGCCGATAAATCCCTATACTACGCCAAGCGTTCCGGGCGGAATCGCGTTTGCATATACGAGAAACTCGGAAACGAGGGCCAGATCAAGGGATACACGCCCGAGTCCGACGATTCCAGTGCATACAACGAAAAGCGCAAGCTGCCGACCCGACGAAAGCCGCTACGACAACGGGCAAAAGGCCGGGCAGGCTCTGCGCCCTAGACCCAGGTCAGTCCCAGCGGTTGTCGCGAACGAATACGGTACCGTCTTCCAGCTTCACCGGAAACGTGGAGACCGGCTCCCACGCAGGTGGTGCCAATACTTCGCCTGTTTTGACCGAGAAACGCGCACCATGTCGCGGACAAACCACCTCGTCGCCTTCAAGCGGGCAGCCGCTCAGCACGGCACCGTCGTGCGTGCAAATATCCTCGATCGCAAAAAACTCGCCATTCAGATTGAACACGGCTACCAGTGTTCCGTCCAGATCGACCTGCTCCCAACCGGAAGGCGCAATCTTTTCGGCGGGTCCCACCTCAACCCAATCACTCACAAGCTAGCCTCCCGAATTTCCGAGTACAGCCGCCGGCGCGAACCATTCCACAGCAAACGGGCACGAACAGGCATCTGCAAACGACTCAGACGGCAATCACATCCAGCTCAGGGTCGATCTGTCGCACCAGACCGGTGATCCCCGCCAGCGTGCCTGAAATGGAACTCGGGCAGCTGCCACATGCGCCCTGATAATGCACCTGCAATACGTTGTCCTCCAGCCCGACCACATACAGATCACCGCCGTCACTCTGAAGATAAGGGCGTACCCGCTCGTCCAGGAGTTCGTTGATCTGAACCAGTTTCGCCCGGTCGGTTTCGGACAGCTCTGAATCGTCACGAGAGAGCCACTGCGCCGCCTGCGCGAACTCTTCAGACTGACTCTCGGCAGCCGGGGCCTCACGAATGGGGCCGGCAATCTCGCGCATCAACTCCTGCCAGTCGGCGCCACCATCCTGGGTAACCGTCAACCAGTTATCAACGTAAAAAACACTGGTGACATGGCCAATGGCAAACAGCTGCGAAGCCAGCTCATCGTCCGCTGCTTCACTGGCATTTTCGAAAGATCTCGCGACACCGTAGGTGAGCGGCTCCTTGAGAATGAACTTGCGGGCGTTGGGGTTCGGCGTGTGTTCGAGGTCGGCTATCTTCGGCATTTCGTTAACTTGTTTACAAGAGTTTTGTTATGTCGATCAAGCCGCGTTTCCAGAACCGGGAACCGGGTCATCGTCGCCTTCCGTTGATGCCGTAGTTTCTGCTTGCAGCGCCGCATGCAACGTGTGCCATGGAAGAATCGCGCATTTCACCCGCGATGGCAGATCCTTCACACCTTCAAACACCGTCAGATGTCCAAGATGAGCGGACTGCGACGCGTTCATCGACCCTGTCGTCATGCCGCGAAACTCGTCAACGAGCTGCTCGACCTCATCAATATGCTTGCCCTTGACCTTCGCCGTCATCATCGAGGCAGACGCTTTGCAGATGGCGCAGCTCTCACCCTCGAAAGCGATTTCCTTTACCCGCTGATCATCTACGTTCAGCATTACCCAGATGTGATCGCCGCAAAGCGGATTCAAACCTTCTGCTTTGTGACTCGGCGAATCAAGCTGCCCCCAGTTACGGGGCTTCTTGTTGTGATCAAGTATGACTTCCTGATAGAGCTGTTTCGAATCCATGCTGTGCTTGTTACGCTGCGGCTGCGTGCCTATCCATTGATATTTACCAAGTCGGTTCTTCTTGCTACCCGAAAATCTGCTGCACGCGTCGTATCCCCGCGGCAAGTTGATCCACTTCTTCCAGCGTGTTGTACAAATAAAAGGACGCACGTGCGGTTGCCGGTACGCCATAGCGTTGCATCAATGGCTGCGCACAATGATGACCGGTGCGAACTGCCACGCCCTCGTCGTTCAGGATCGTGCCAACATCGTGGGCATGCACTCCCGCAATATTGAACGACAGGACACCCGCTTTATCCGGGGCCGTCCCGTACAGTTGAACGCCCTCTATACCGGATAACGCCTCGGTGCCGTATTCGACCAGACTGTGTTCGTGCGCCTGAATCGCAGCGACGCCGATGGATTCGAGATAATCCACCGCAGTTCCCAGGCCGATTGCTGCCGCAATCGGCGGGGTACCCGCTTCGAATTTGTAGGGAATAGTGTTGTAAGTGGTTTTCTCCAGTGTCACCGACAGGATCATGTCGCCGCCACCTTCGTAAGGTTGCATCTTTTCAAGCAACGACGATTTGCCGTAGAGAATGCCGATACCGGTCGGACCACACATCTTATGTCCCGAAAACGCGTAGAAATCACAATCCAGATCCTGCACATCGACTTTCATGTGCGGCACCCCCTGCGCCCCGTCAATCAGCACGGGCACGCCGTGGGCATGGGCCATCGCGATCATTTCCTTGACCGGATTGACTGTTCCCAGCACGTTCGATACGTGCGTGATCGCAACGAGTTTGGTGCGCTCACCAAGCAGCTTGCGATACTCGTCAACCAGTAACTGCCCGGTGTCGTCGACCGGAATTACCTTGAGCCTGGCGCCTTTTTCCTCACACAGCATCTGCCACGGGACGATATTGGAGTGATGCTCCATATGAGAAATGATGATTTCGTCACCCTCGCCAACAAATGCCCGCCCAAAACCATGGGCGACCGTATTGATGGCATTAGTGGTCCCCCGGGTGAAAATAACTTCCCGGTCATGGGCAGCGTTGATGAAACGCTGTATTTTCTTGCGCGCTGCCTCGTAGGCATTAGTCGCCTGCTCGGAGAGGTAATGCACCCCTCGATGAATATTTGCGTGCTCGCAGCTGTGGTAGTGCGTCAGCCGGTCTATCACCTGTTGGGGCACCTGGGCGCTGGCAGCGCTGTCAAGATACGCAAGCTGCTTGCCATTCACTTTCAGGCCAAGAATCGGAAAATCCGACCGGACGCGTTCCACATCCAGCGCCTGACCTGCAGGTTTATTCTTCAATGCGGTTGTCGCGCCCATCACGCCTCCTTGCTGCGCGTTTGCTCGAGAATATAGCTCTCAAGAACTGAAACCAGGGAAGCAACCGGGATATGCTCGACCACCTCTTTGGCAAATGCGTACGTTAGCAGATTGCGCGCGGTCGATTCCGAAAGGCCACGGCTCTTCAGGTAAAACAGCTCTTCTGCATCCATCTGCCCGACGGTCGCGCCATGGGCACACTTGACGTCATCGGCGAAGATTTCAAGCTGCGGCTTGGTGTCCACTGTCGCGCGAGGGCTTAGCAACAGATTACGGTTTTGCTGCGATGAATTCGTCTGCTGAGCGCCTTCACGCACCAGTATCTTGCCGTTGAATACCGCGTGCGCGGAACCACCCGCTATGGTCTTGTGTATCTGCCGACTGGTGCCATGAGGAAAAGCATGGTCAATCGATGAGTGTGTGTCCGCGTGCTGACGCCCCGAAATCATCGCAAGCCCGTGCATCTCACAATCTATTCCGGTGCCCTTCTGGTACACATTCAGATTGTGCCGGGAAATTCTCCCGCCGATACTCATCGACCAGTTACGGTAGCGAGAGTCCGACTGCATCAGCACAGAAGTATTCGCGATATGGAAAGCCGTGTCCGCCTCTCGCTGAACCTTGATGTGGTTGACCTCGGCATTCGGTGCAATAGCCAATTCGCACACCGAATTAGTCAAATAGGCAGCGCCCCCTAAAGCGACATAGTCTTCAATAACGGTACAGCGTGCGCCACTTTCCGCGACCACGAGCAAACGCGGACTGGTACCGATTTCACGCCCGGTCGTGACATTGATGACATGGACCAACTCGCTGCCCGCATCACCGTTTCCCGTTGCGTGAACGATCGCCGCGTCCTGAAGGTACGCCGTGTTGGCAGCCGCGAACACATCCTGACCAACGTCGGCAATCGCTGCCAGATGCTCTTCAATGGCACCATGCGAACCCTGCCATCCTGTGTCCGAAAGCGCGGTCTGGAGGTTGGCAATTCTCACACCGCCGCCTTCCGGCAAGCTCGAAGTCGCTCGATGAAAACACCCATCGATAAAAACCAGCCGTCGAACCGCTTCCGGAAAGAACTGTGTCTGTATGACCGCTGCGTCTACTTCGCCTGCAGCAGCGGCAGGCTTGAGCTTGAGGCGATACAGGGACGATAAGTCGGTAAACCGCCAATCTTCGTCCCGCGTGGTTGGCACTGAGAGAGCCGATGCCCGCTCAAGCGCCGATGCCCGCCGCGCTTTCAGCCAGCTGTGCGGCTGCTCCTCAGCCGCGGCGGCCGGTGCCAGTAACGTGCCCAGAAAATCAAGCTCCTTCACTGTCATGCGGCCCTCTCGCTATACTCGCGCGCCACCCAGTCGTATCCGCGGCTTTCAAGCTCATGCGCCAGAGATTTGTCCCCGGTCTTGATAATGCGGCCGTTCTCCATGACGTGAACATAGTCAGGTTCAATATAGTCAAGCAGCCGCTGATAATGCGTAACCAGCACAACCGCATTCTGATCGGTGTGCAGCTGATTCACGCCATTGGCCACGATCCGCAAGGCGTCAATATCGAGACCGGAGTCGGTTTCGTCAAGAATCGCCAGCCGCGGCTCAAGCAAAGCCATCTGAAGAATCTCGTTGCGCTTTTTCTCGCCACCGGAGAATCCCGCATTCAGGCTGCGCTCGAGAAAATCCGGATGCATTTCAAGCAACTGCATCTTGTCGCGAACAAAATCGTCAAACTCCAGAGGATCAAGCTCTTCGTTGCCACGAGCTGACTGGACCGTGTTGTAGGCCAACCGCAGGAAACCGCTGTTGGTCACACCGGGCACCTCGACCGGGTACTGAAACCCCAGAAAAACTCCCGCACGGGCACGCTCTTCCGGCGACAACTCCAGCAAATCGGCGCCCTCGAACCTTACAGTGCCACCGGTAACTTCGTAGGCCGGATGACCTGCAAGGACCTTGGCAAACGTGCTTTTGCCTGAGCCGTTGGGCCCCATGATGGCGTGGACTTCCCCGGCGCGAACGTTAAGTTTGATCCCGCGCAGAATCTCGTGCTTGTCAATAGCGGCTGTCAGGCCGTCGACGTCGAGCAGCTCAGTGGCATCATCGTTCTTCATCCAACACTTCCTTCCAGTTTCAGGCCGAGAAGTTTGGTTGCTTCCACCGCAAACTCCATCGGCAAATGTATGAACACGTCACGCACAAAGCCATTAATGATCATCGACACCGCTTCTTCGGTTTCAATGCCGCGGCTTGAAAAATAGAACAGTTGCTCCTCGCCGATTTTCGACGTGCTGGCTTCATGTTCGACCGTGGCGCTTTTGTTGGCGACCTGCAGGTACGGAAACGTATGCGCGCCGCAGCGATCGCCAATGAGCATCGAGTCACACTGGGAATAGTTGCGGGCGCCGTCGGCACGGGTGCCGATTTTGACCAGCCCCCGGTAGCTGTTATTCGACTGACCCGCCGAGATACCCTTGCTGATGATACGACTGCGGGTATTTTTACCGATGTGCACCATCTTCGTGCCGGTATCGGCTTGCTGATGATGATTGGTCAAGGCGACCGAGTAGAACTCGCCTACCGAGTTGTCACCGAGCAATACGCATGAGGGATACTTCCAGGTGATTGCCGATCCGGTTTCGACCTGCGTCCACGATATCTTCGAATTCACTCCCTTGCACAATCCCCGCTTGGTCACAAAATTGTAGATACCACCCTTGCCGTCAGCATCGCCGGCGTACCAGTTTTGCACCGTCGAGTATTTGATGTCGGCATTATCCAGTGCGACCAATTCAACCACAGCAGCATGCAACTGATTGGTGTCAAACTGGGGCGCGGTGCAACCTTCGAGATAGGAAACCGAGGCACCCTCCTCCGCCACAATCAAGGTCCGCTCGAATTGACCGGATTCCTCGGTATTGATGCGGAAGTAGGTCGACAGATCCATCGGGCACTTCACTCCCTTCGGAATGAAGCAAAACGAACCATCGGTGAATACTGCCGAATTCAGTGCCGCGTAAAAATTGTCTGTATGCGGCACGACGCTTCCGAGGTATTGTTTCACCAGTTCCGGGTGGTTGTGAACCGCTTCCGAAAACGAGCAGAAGACGATACCGAATTCGGCAAGTTTCTCCTTGTACGTCGTGGTTACCGATACGCTGTCAAAAATCACATCAACGGCAACACCTGCGAGCGCGGCCCGTTCGTGCATGGGCACACCCAGTTTTTCGAAAGTGCGCAGCAGTTCAGGGTCTACCTCATCCATCGACTTCTTTGTCGCTTTCGCCTTGGGTGCCGAGTAGTACGAAATGTTCTGAAAATCAATCTTCGGGTACTTGACGTTGGGCCATTTGGGCTCGGTCATCGTCAGCCAGTGCTGGTACGCTTTCAAACGAAACTCGAGCAACCACTCCGGCTCGTTCTTCTTCGCCGAAATACCGCGGATGACGTCTTCGCTCAGACCCCGGGCGGTGACATCCGACTCGATATCGGTATGGAACCCGTGTTTGTACGGTTGATTAACAAGATTCTGAATAACTGCGCTCATAACTGTTTCCCCGGTATGTGGCTCAGGCAGTGGACTCGACCGTAAAGCTCTCGCCGCAACCACACGTCGCGACCGCTTTGGGATTGTTGATCTTGAACATTTCATTCAACCCCTGGCGCTCAAAATCAAGCGTCGACCCGTCAATAAATGCGAGGTCACTGCGCTTCACTACCACCGTCACATCGTGCGATTCAAACGTTTCGTCGTCATCCCCGACTTCGGTGGCATAGTCAAACGTATAGGTCAGCCCCGAACAACCGACCGTCTTGATACCCAGACGCAGCCCCAGACCGCCTTTGCCCACGAGCGCGTTGCGTATGTGCTGTGCTGCTTTTTGCGTTACCTGTATCGCCATATTTGCTCCTACACTGCGACAGCGGTCATCCGGCGAAACCGGGCAACCACCTGTGTTACTGCTGTCAAGAAATCCCGAGCCTGCTGCTCGGTGTTGTCTGCTCCCAGGCTCACGCGAACCGCGCCGCGTGCCAGATCAGGTTCCACTCCCATCGCCAACAGCGTCGAACTGGGCTCGGTACTGGTACTCGAACACGCAGAACCGCTCGCCACGGAAAATCCGGCCTTGTTCAACTCGATGACCAGCGACTCACCGTCAATATTCTCGAACGAAAAGTAACTGGTGTTTGGAAGACGCGCAGAACTCACGCCGAAAACGATTGCGCCACTTTCCACCAGCCCTGTCTCTATAAGATCGCGTAGCCGCGCTGACTGTTCCGCAAGTAATTGCATTCTTCGCCCCGCGAGCTCACAGGCTGCACCAAACCCGACAATGGCCGGCACGTTCTCGGTTCCGGAACGCAAGCCATGCTCATGTCCGCCGCCGTCTATTAGCGGCTTGATCGGCAAACGCTTGTCCACCACCAGTGCACCCGCCCCTTTCGGACCGTACATCTTGTGCGCGGACAGGGTCAATGCGTGCACCCCTAGCGAATCGAAATCTATCGGTAGCTTGCCGGCACACTGCACGGCATCGGTGTGCATCCACGCGTTCGCGGCGCGGGCGCGTTTCGCCACCTCCGCAACCGGCTGCAGTACGCCGGTCTCGTTGTTTGCGAGCATCACTGAAACTATTGTGGTGGGCTCGCGCAATGCCATGTCAAGGTCTGCCGGATCGAGTACACCGTTCGTGTCGACCCCGAGCTTACGCAGCTTCCAGCCGCTTCGCACCAGGCTCGCGGCGGATTTCATCACGCACGGATGTTCGATCGCGGAGACGGCAATCTGCGCCGGTTTGAGGTAAGCAGCCATGCCCTTGACGAACATATTGTTCGCTTCCGTTCCGCCGGACACGAACACGACCTGGGACGGTTGAGCGCCAACCAGGGCTGCGACCTGTTCGCGCGCCAGCTCGACTGCCTGGCGTGCCCGCGTGCCGTCATCGTGTCTGCTCGACGCATTGCCATATGCTTCACGCAGGAACGGCATCATCGTATCGAGAACGGCTTCATCGATACGGGTCGTTGCGTTGTGATCAAAATATGCGTTCATCAGCAGTCAGGGCTCTGGAATGGGTGACTTGCAGCCGGCATCTGTCAGACTGGCTCCGTGACCACACTTACCTTGCTGTCGCGCCGGTCAACCAGTTCGACGACGTTACCCGCCGTTACATTCTCTTTCTGTTTCTCCACCAGGTCGGACAACTTCACCGCATTCAGATACTCGAAAATATGCCGGTTGAGGTCCGTCCAAAGGTCATGGGTGATGCACTTGTGTTCATCGCGGCAGTTCTCCTTGCCGCCACATTGGGTTGCATCGATTGGCTCGTCCACCGCGAGGATGATTTCCCCAACCGACAACTCGGCAGTCGGCCGCGTAAGGCGATATCCACCACCGGGGCCACGCACGCTGGAAACAAGGGCTTTGCGGCGAAGTTTGCCGAACAGTTGCTCCAGGTAGGAAAGCGATATTTTTTGCCGCTCACTGATGTCCCCGAGCGTCACCGGCCGCTCACCGCCGCTGATCGCCAGATCCACCATTGCCGTTACAGCAAACCGCCCTTTCGTCGTCAGTCGCATACGCTGCCTCACCCAACTTGTTGAATTAACTTGGTTTAGCCCTGAAAATTAATACCAGAGCAAGTTGGTCGAGTATAGACTTTCCCGACTGTTTTAGTCAACAATCTTGTTGAGGTAGTCCGGGTCGAACTTGTCTGCTGTGGCCCTCTCGTCTTCCACCTTGACACCCAGTTTCTCGAGCTCCTCGAGAATGTAGGCGATGCAACCGTCCATATGGGCCGTATGGTCTACCAATCCATGAATGGCTTTCACCACCGGATCGTTCATGTCGGCGCTGATGGCATAGGCCGAAAAACCCATACGCTCTGCGGCCTCCTCGCGCATCACCTTGGATTCCTCATCCAGTATGCGTGCCGGGATACCCACCGCAGTGGCGCCTTGGGGGACATCCTTCACAACCACTGCGTTGGACCCGACACGCGCCCCATCCCCGAGCA
>DATKYN010000037.1:0-23459 GCA_035528435.1 Burkholderiales bacterium | reverse complement strand
ACTTTACATAATATACATTATACGCGTTATGTCGCGCGCCTGAGAGGGGCCTCAACGGTGCTCATCAGTGTCTCTCGAGGCCGCCTACAGACCAGGCAATGAGTACTCTCAAGCCTCCAGTTACCTGCCACCTCTAGCATTGATCACGACTGGAAATATTTGCGCGCATTACGCCGGCCACACAACCGTCTTGGGCTGCTAATCGCTCCTGACGTTGAACAGCCGCCTGAAATTTGAGCTGGTTGTCTTTGCGATGGTTTCGAGCGGCAGATCCTTGATCCGTGCCAGCTCCTCGGCGACAAACCGAACATACGCAGGCTCATTGGTTTTGCCGCGATGTGGAACCGGTGCCAGATACGGAGAATCTGTCTCGACCAGGGTCGACTCCAGCGGGACCTTACGGGCCACTTCGCGCAAGCTCCCCGCATTCTTGAAGGTCAGAATTCCTGAAAACGAAATCATGAACCCGAGGTCAAGCGCCGCTTTGGCAATGTCCCAGGTTTCGGTAAAGCAATGCATGACACCGCCGACGGTCTCTGCGGCTTCCTCTCGCATGATCCTGATCGTGTCGGCGCCGGCTTCTCTTGTATGGATTATCAGAGGCTTACGGGTATGCTTGGCGGCACGGATATGATTTCGAAACCGTTCACGCTGCCACTCGAGATCGCCCTCCAGCCGGTAGTAATCCAGCCCCGTCTCGCCGATTGCCACCACTCGCGGATGATCAGCCATGGCGATCAACTTTTCGATGCTCGGGTCTTCTCCAGCCGTCTCGTCGGGGTGCACACCGACCGATGCGTAGACGGACGGGCTCTGCTCTGCGATTTGAACAACCTGCGGGAACGATTCCAGCGTGACTGAAACGCACAATGCTGTTGTAACCCCCGCGTCATGCATTCTTGCCAGCACGGCGCCAACATCATCTCCTAACTGCGGGAAGTTAATATGGCAGTGTGAGTCAATAATTTCCATTATATTATATATTTGTATACTATTTTCAATAAAATACTTTAACTTCTTTTGGTGTCAAAAGCAGCCAGAAAAAGGCCTGGAAAAGAACTGGCTATCGACCATCTACCGCCGACCTGATGCGCCCACCGGCATCCTCGCACCGGGGAAAGCAGCAAACAATGACTCCAGCGCAAGCCGCCTGTTTAACGGATGGCTCGCCGCCCGGGTGAAATCCCGAACCTCATCGTTCCAACGGCACAAGTCCAACCCCCGCAGGGATGCAGATGTACGCTCCAGTTCAGAACCCATGTCCTGGTTATAACGGATGCCACCGCCCTGCTGAAGCGCCAATAAATCGTACACCCACATCGTCAGCAAACGTCCGAGAATAGCCGGATCGAGCTTCTCGACCACCGTGGCAAGCGCCAGCGGATCGACGGAAGATTGCGCAAGCCCCGACAACAACGTATTGCGGATACGCCAGAAATCCTCATCCTCGCTCAATTTCATAGCGGCAATCGGCGCATGGCTGGCTAGAAACAAGGCAATTTCCGCGTTGCTGGCCTGTTGTTTCCTGAGCCAGGCCGCCCCAACTTCAGTTTTCGGCACGCGTACGGCAAGCTTGAAACAACGACTTTTTATAGTGGGTAGTACCCGGTGTGCTTCATTCGCGACCAAAATGAAATGAGTGCCACGCCCGGGTTCTTCCAGCATCTTGAGCAATGCGTTACCGGCAGCCGGATTCAGCGCCTCTGCCGGGGCGATCACCACGACCCGGGAGCCGCCACGGTGCGATACAGTCGAGGTCAGGCTGGCAAGGTCACGTATGGCGTTCACGGAGATCTGCGTAGAGGCTTTTTTCGGCTTCGCTCCCTTGTCCGGGGCCGCCACAGTATCGCCATCGGTATCCGCCGCTGGTTGCAACAGCCTGAAATCGGGATGATTGCCGACCGTGAACAAGTGGCAACTTTCGCACCGACCACATGCATGCCCGGCTGCCGTCGGTTCGGCGCAGAGAAGACGCTGTCCCAGCGCCTGTGCCAGCAATTGCTTGCCAGTCCCTTTCTGTCCGTAGAGCAGCAATGCTGCCGGCAAGGCATCCGGCAAACCTTCAAGCGCCTCAGACAACCACGGATAGTTATTTAACGACATAACGGCAACAGCATGGCTTCAAGCAATTTGTTAATTTGCGCCGGTGTATCGCTGGCGTCGATGACGCGTATCCGCTGCGGATTCAGCTTTGCGCGTGCCAGGTAAGCCGAACGCACGCGGTCAAAATATGCCGCAGACTCCCGCTCGAACCGATCGGCTTCCCGTTCGTCACTTATGCGTTTTTTGGCCAACTCGACCGGCAAATCAAAATACAGCGTAAGGTCAGGTTGCAGATCTGCATGAACCCAATGCTCCAGGGTTTCGAGTTTGCCTGGGTCGACCCCTGAGCCGCCGCCTTGATAGGCATAGGTCGCATCAGTAAATCGGTCACAAAGCACGATATCGCCACGGTGCAAGGCAGGCAATATGACCTTATCGACATGCTCGCGCCGTGCCGCAAACATCAGAAGCGTTTCCGTTTCCGGATGTATCGCCTGTCCGGAATCAAGCAACACATGTCGTAAAGCTTCACCCAATTCCGTACCACCCGGCTCTCGCGTCACCGTTAGCGGCAGATTCAACTGCGTCAGGAACCGCGTAGCCCACTCGAGTTGCGTCGTCTTTCCGGCGCCATCTACGCCTTCGAACGTAATAAACCGCCCCTTACGCATGATTCACTGTCGTTTGAACCGGTCTGTCAGCGCTGAAAGCGGTTGACAGCACGATTGTGCTCAACAAGGCTGTTAGAGAATTGATGCGTGCCATCGCCCTTGGAAACAAAATAAAGGGCACGCGTCTCGGCCGGTTTGAACGTGGCATAGATAGCTGCCTCGCCGGGCAAGGCAATAGGAGTCGGCGGCAAC
The DNA here is from genome assembly GCA_035528435.1 of Burkholderiales bacterium. Lineage (GTDB taxonomy): Bacteria > Pseudomonadota > Gammaproteobacteria > Burkholderiales > Eutrophovitaceae > SG8-40. The sequence goes on along the minus strand of DATKYN010000037.1, from coordinate 20,553 downwards.
CCGTAGCGGGTGTAGGTATTGTAGGGTGAGTCCGTCTGCAAATCGCGCTTGCGCAGATTGCCATCAAACTGTTCACCCAAACCGTAGATCACTGTCGGGTCCGTTTGCAGACGCATTCCTCTGCGAAGGCGGTTGACGAAAACGCCAGCGACCATTTCCCGCTCGGTAGGGTCACCAGTTTCCTTTTCGACAATGGACGCAAGAATTAACCCCTGGTATCTCGTCTTTACCGGCAGATTACTATCACGCTCCTGCCAGGCTTTGGCAAGAACGTCTTCCATCTTGTCGTACGCCTGCCGCAAGATCATCAAATCGCTGGTGCCAGCGGCAAAGTGATAAGTATCAGGGAAAAACAGCCCTTCCGGATGTTCTTGCTCCGAGTCGAGCTTTTCGAGTATTTCGCGATCACTCCAATCGGTTGTTTCATGAGCAACCGCCGGATGGGCATCGAGCGCCGAGCGCATTTGCCGGAAAGTCCAGCCTTCGATAAAGCGGACCTGTCCTTGCGCGAAATCACCTTGTGAAATTTTCTCGACCAGACGCAACGGCGAGAGGCTGCCCTGGGCCTGGTAACTACCCGCCTTGAGCTCGCCGGGCTTGCCCAGCACCCGAACCAGTATCACGAAAGCACGTGCGTCGCTGATCAGCCCGTTCGCTTCGAGTACCCGGGCGACCTGAGCGACACCGAGCCCGCGATCAATATTAAAGTAGACGCTATCGTCCGGGACTTGCACCGAAGTGGTTGCATAATTGGCGAGCCAGATCCCTCCCCCGACAATGCCGAGCAGAGCAGCGACGACCAAAAGCGTTATGGCCCGGCCGATTCCCCTGCCGGCACCGCGCCTGACTGAGAACATGTTCGATCGGCGTCTGCTTTGCATAGACGAGATTCGTTAGGAAGTCACGGAACGGTCAACCGGCGTTCGTTCCATTTCGGCCTTCCTGCATTCGGCGCGGAGATGTTAGATGGCTCGGAACGCGAGGCTGCCGTTGGTGCCACCGAAGCCAAATGAATTTGACAAGGCGACACGAATCTTCATCTGCCGTGCCGCGTTCGGGACGTAGTCAAGGTCGCACTGCGGATCCTGCTTGAAAAGATTGATCGTTGGTGGTGCAACCTGATCGCGCACAGCAAGCGCGAGAAATACGCCTTCTACCCCTCCTGCCGCGCCAAGCAGATGGCCGATGCTCGACTTGGTCGAACTGACTGCCAATTTGTTCGCGTGGTCGCCGAAGGTGCGCTTGACTGCGATCGTTTCCGCAATATCACCCAGGGGTGTCGAGGTGCCGTGCGCATTGATGTAATCGACTTCATCGAGGTTGATCTGGCCGTTCTTGAGCGTGCTGGCCATGCACCTCGACGCGCCCTCCCCATCTTCAGATGGTGCCGTAATGTGATGGGCGTCGGCGCTCATGCCATAACCGGCAACTTCACAGTAAATCCTCGCACCGCGTTTCTTGGCATGTTCGTACTCCTCAAGCACCAGGACTCCCGCGCCTTCTCCCAGAACAAAACCGTCGCGATCCACATCCCATGGCCGGCTTGCGGTCGCCGGATCATCATTGCGGGTGCTTGTTGCACGCGCAGAAGAAAAGCCGCCTACGCCAAGTGCGCAAATACTCGACTCGGACCCTCCAGCGACCATCACATCGACATCACCATATTCGATCAATCGCGCTGAATCACCTATGCAATGCGTTGCGGTCGTACAAGCTGTGACCATCGCAAGACTGGGCCCTTTCAAACCATACATAATGGAAAGGTTACCCGAGATCATGTTAATGATCGCCCCGGGGATGAAGAACGGTGAAATCTTGCGCGGCCCGCCGCTCAGCATCTGATTGTGGGTATCTTCGATCATCGGCAACCCGCCAATGCCCGAACCAATATTGACGCCGATGCGCTCGGCATTTTCCGGGTTCTTGTCGAACCCGGCATCCTTTAGCGCGTCAATGCCTGCCGCAAGACCGTAGTGTATGAAGCTGTCTACGCGACGCGCTTCCTTGGGCGATAGATACCGCGATACGTCGAAATTCTTCAATTCACCGGCAATGCGCGACGCAAAAGGAGTTGCGTCAAATCGCGTAATGGCGGTAATTCCGGATTTACCGGCAAGTATATTGGACCAGGCTTCGTCAACGGCATTGCCAACCGGACAAACAATCCCTAATCCCGTAACAACAACGCGTCGCCGTGGCAAATGAACTCCAGTAATTGAGGTGGCGTCAGCGCGGTTAATCAGGCGCTGAGGTTGCTGTTAATGTAATCGATGGCTTCCTGCACAGAGGTGATTTTCTCTGCCTGCTCATCGGGAATTTCGCATTCGAACTCTTCTTCAAGCGCCATTACAAGCTCGACAGTATCGAGCGAATCAGCCCCAAGATCATCAACAAACTTGGACGCATTCTTGATATCTGACTCGTTGACGCCCAGTTGTTCGGCGACGATTTTCTTGACGCGTTGCTCAATCGGTTCCATCTAGTAACCCCTTCCCTGTTCAAACAAAAGTTTCGGTCGTTGCCACCACCTGTTCAAGCCCTGCGCAGGCAGACCACCCGAACAAATACGCTGCGTATTCTAGCAAAATTGCCGGTCCCCCGGCGTCAATCCATCAGCATCCCGCCATTGACGTGCAAGGTTGAGCCCGTCACGTATGAGGCACCATCAGAAGCAAGAAACAGGACTGCCGAAGCAACCTCCTCTGGCGCCCCCAGCCGTCCAAGCGGAACGTGTCCCACGAGAGAGTTACGTTGCTCGTCACTCAATGCCCTGGTCATGTCGGTATCGATGAATCCGGGCGCCACACAGTTGACCGTGATACTGCGGCTACCCAGCTCTCTTGCCATGGACTTGCTAAACCCCTCTACCCCGGCTTTTGCTGCCGCATAGTTAGCCTGCCCGGCATTGCCAATAAACCCGACTACCGATGTGATATTGATAATGCGTCCTGAACGCGCTTTCATCATTGGACGCGCAACGAGTTTGGAAAGTCGGTATACCGACTTCAGATTGGTCTCCATGATGTCATCCCATTCCTGGTCTTTCATCCGCATTAACAGATTGTCACGGGTAATACCCGCGTTGTTGACCAGGATGGATATCCCGCCAAGGTTCTGTTCGACATCCTTGATAACCGCTTCGCAGGCGGCACCGTCAGTCACGTTCAGTTCGTAACCGACACCGTCCAGACCTGCTTCTTTCATGTATGCCGAAATTGCGTTCGCTCCGGCTGCCGACGTCGCTGTACCGGCGACCCTGGCTCCGCCTTCGGCCAGGGCCATCGCGATTGCCCGACCAATCCCTCGGCTGGCCCCGGTCACAAGAGCTGTTTTGCCTGCCAGAAGGCCTTCCGTCATTGCTCGCCTTTCAATAAAGACACTGTATCGTTAAGAATGGCTGCGTCAGTCAGGGCGATGGTCTGCACGTCACCGCCTATCCTCTTGTTGAGGCCTGCCAATACCTTGCCCGGACCGCACTCAACGATATGCGTCACGCCGGACTCGATCAGATGGCTGATAGTTTCAGCCCATCGCACCGGTTGATACAGCTGGCGGACCAACGCCTGCCGAAGCTCACTTACGTTCCCTGCCGCAGCGACGCTCTCGTTGTGCAGGACCGGAACTTTCGGCATCGAAAGCGCTATCTCATTGAGTTTATCGGCAAGACGATCGGATGCGGGCTTCATCAGGGTGCAATGTGACGGAGCGCTCATTGGCAACAGCATGGCCCGTTTCGCCCCCCGCTCTTTGGCCGCTACAATCGCGCGCTCCACAGCAGCCTTTTGCCCAGCAACCACCACCTGCCCGGGTGCGTTGAAATTGGCCGCCTCTGCAATCTCGTCCCCACTGCTTGCCTGCGCGCATGCGGCGCGCACGCCATCATCGTCCAATCCGAGAACCGCTGCCATGGCGCCAGTGCCAGCCGGCACGGCTTCTTGCATGCACTGGGCGCGAAACCGTACCAAAGGCACCGCGTCGGAAAATTTCATTGCATCGGTGGCCACCAGAGCCGAGTATTCTCCAAGGCTGTGGCCCGCAAAAACGTCAGGATAGCGACCGCCGGCGTCAAGCCAGGCGCGAAACACCGCAACGCCGGAGACCAGCATAAGGGGCTGCGTGTTCGTCGTCAGATTAAGCAGCTCCGCCGGGCCGGCCTGCGCCATCGACCACAGGTCTTCGCCGAGCAATCCCTTCGCCTCGGTGAACGTTTCGATTACCGGATCCAGTTCGGCATAACCCGACATCATGCCGACAGACTGTGAACCTTGTCCCGGAAATACGAATGCCAGTTTCATGTTTGCATCAGCACCTTGTATCAATAACGGAGCAACACGCCGCCCCAGGTAAACCCGCCACCGACACCTTCGAGCAGCAATGTGTCGCCCCGTTGAATCCGTCCTGCGACAACCGACTCGTCAAGCGCCAGTGGGATGGAAGCCGCGGAGGTATTACCGTGGCGCTCTACAGTCGATATCAGGCGATCGAGGGGCAGCTTCAGCTTGCGCGCGCTGGCCTCCATAATGCGAATGTTCGCCTGATGCGGGATAAACCAGTCGACGTCGGCAACCGTCATACCTGCCGACTCGAGCACTTCGTGGGCCACTTCTTCAAATACTCGCACTGCAAACTTGAAGACGCTGCCGCCATCCATCTGCACAAACGGCGAACCTATTGTCTTTCCGCCACAGACCCACCCGGGCACTGACAACTTGTCACTGTAGCTGCCATCAGCGTGCAGCTTTGTCGCCAGAATGCCCGGCTCATCGGACCCCGATAGCACGATGGCACCGGCACCATCGCCGAACAGAACGCAGGTTGTCCGATCTGTCCAGTCAAGAATGCGTGAATATACTTCGGCGCCGACGATCAGCGCCTTCGAGGCCTGGCCAGAGCAAATAAACATGTTCGCTATGCTCATGGCATAAATGAAACCACTGCATACGGCTTGCACATCGAACGCCGGGCACCCGCGTATGCCGAGCTTGGATTGCAGAATGCATGCCGTACTTGGAAAAACCATGTCTGGCGTCGTCGTGGCGACGATAACCAGGTCTATATCCGATGCTTCAAGGCCTGCACTGGCAATTGCCCGCGTCGCTGCGGCATGAGCGAGGTCGCTCGCAACCTCGCCATCTGCGGCAATATGGCGCTCACGAATACCCGAACGGCTAACGATCCACTCATCGGAAGTATCGACCAATTTTTCAAGATCGCGGTTGGTCAAAACCTTCTGCGGCAAATAGCTTCCGGTACCGACAATCCTGGAGTACATCAGGCCGCTTCTTTCTGTAACGCCGCCATTTTTTCACCAATGCTTGAGAGCATGCCGTGCCGAGCTTCCTCGTATGCCCGCCTGATGGCAAAACCAAACGCGTATGCATCCGCCGAGCCATGACTCTTAACGACGATACCGCGCAAACCCAGAAGGCTGGCTCCGTTGTAGCGACGGTGATCAACGCGGTTACGAAAGTTATTGATCACCGGCAATGCAACCAGGCCGCAGAGTTTAGTGAAAAGATTACGGTTGAATTCCTCTCGCAAATACTGTGCGAGCATTTGCGCAAGACCTTCCGAAGTCTTCAGCGCGACGTTACCGACGAATCCATCGCACACAATGATGTCCGAATCACCCATGTAGATGTCAGTGCCTTCGACATTACCGGTGAAATTCAAATCGCTCGCGCGCAATAACTCCGCAGCGTCTTTAACAACATCGTTACCCTTGATTTCCTCCTCGCCGATATTGAGCAGTCCAATACTCGGTCGATCGATACCATCCACGGCATTGACCAGGCAGGTACCCATGACTGCAAACTGCAGCAAGTGCTCAGCCGTACAGTCAACGTTCGCGCCAAGATCGAGCACGCAAACACGCCCTTTTAGTTTGGGAAGAAACGAAGCAATGGCAGGCCGTTCGATGCCGGGAAGCATTTTCAGCACGAACCGGGAAATTGCCATCAATGCACCCGTATTGCCGGCGCTCACGCAAGCATCTGCGGCTTGTGACTTGACCAGGTCAGCTGCAACCCGCATCGACGAATCACGTTTACCGCGCAACGCCTGGGCTGGTGGGTCATCCATGGCCACCACTTCGGTCGCCGCCTTGATGCTGAGACGATCGAGGGTTGTGACGCCATTGCGCTGCAATTCCCGTTCGATGACATCGACCAGGCCGACCAGAACAATTGAAACATCGGATTCGCGCTTGAGAAAATCAATCGCCGCGGGAACGGTAACCCGAACCCCGTGATCGCCGCCCATGCAGTCAAGCGCTATGGTTATCGCCATTGGTGGAAGATAGCAGACGCAGCGAGACGAGGCTAATGTCGTTCAAGCACGGAGAAAAAGGCTGGCGAGGTGCAGGGCGAAAGCTCCAGACGGTGCCTGTTGGAGAGCCAGGTCAGGCGTCGTCGCTCTTGATCACTTTCTTGCCACGATAAAAGCCGCTCGGGCTGACATGATGGCGTAAATGGGTCTCGCCAGTCGTCGGCTCCACGGCCAGAGCCGGGGCGCTCAAAGAGTCGTGAGACCTGCGCATGTTGCGCCGCGAAGGCGACTTTTTGGTTTGCTGAACAGCCATTGTATTTTGCTCCTGATTATCAATCTTCAGTATTTATCAAAGCGCCAAGCGCGCCAAATGCCGTCCCGCTATCCCGCCGGTCACCGCCCCACTCGGGACGGGCACACAGGCCGTCATCGTGCACCGGCGACATCGGGATCTGCAGCAAAAATTCGTCTTCTGCCAGCACTGCCACGTCCAGTCTGCTATCGGCCAGAAGCGTCTCGACATCATCGTCCTCTTCTTCCAGACCCGGGATATCCTGCTCCCGCTCGGCAAGCAGAAAGCTGCGGTCCGTAGCGACATTCAGCTTCAACGGTCCCAGACAGCGCTGGCAAACCAGCTGGACATCGCCTGTGACCCGGAGACGCAAACCCAATCTGCCATCCGGATCCTCGAATCCGTCAAGCCGGACCCCAATCTCGCCCTCATCGGCCGATACTGTTCGCGCCAGCCGCCCCAGTTCGGATATGGCAATCGAACAATGGACTTCGCCACGGGTTCTGGCAAATTGTACGCTGTCAACAACGGGCCATCCGCGCATAAGGCGCGCATAATATTAACTTTGAACATCCCTGTCAAAACAAAATCTTGGAAACTCCACGCAACCAAAAAACGGTGTCGCGGAAACTCATTCTCGGGTCCACCTCACCTTATCGGCGCGAGCTGCTCGGTCGCCTGCAACTCCCTTTTGAAGCAGTCGCCCCCAATGTCGACGAAACCCCGGTAAACGGGGAGTCGGGGGCCGAGTGCGCGATGCGACTGGCACAGCTCAAAGCCCGCGCGGCCGGATCCGGGTACCCGAATGCACTGATTATCGGCTCCGATCAGGTCGCGGAATGCGGCGGACGACGCCTCGACAAACCAGGCACGGTGGAACGAGCCGTTGATCAATTGACCTGGGCGAGTGGCAAGGAAGCTGTCTTTAATACTGCGGTGACCTTGTTGAATTCGGCTTCCGGCCGGGAACAAACGCGGGTTATTCCGACCAGAGTACGCTACAGGCGCATTTCGGGTTCGGAAATCGAGAATTATCTCCAACAGGAAGCGGCCATCGACTGTGCCGGCAGTGCAAAGGCAGAAGGTCTCGGCATCTCGCTTCTGGAAGCCATCGAGGGCGGTGACCCGACTGCGCTGATCGGGCTGCCGCTTATCGCCCTGTGCGAAATGCTTCGTGAGGAAGGCGTGCCCATCCCGTGAAGCCGGAAATGTTGCGCTTCAGCACCTCTCAACCATCAAGCAGCAAAATCACGGGAGGATCCTTCGGCGTTCGCCGAACCGCGTAAGTGCAGTGGATTATTGCAGGCCCGGACGCAACCCTTGCACCAGAGCGTTGCCAAATGTTGCCCCGAAGCGGCGAACCAGACGTTCAGCCAGGTTCTCCCGGCGGCTGTAATTGACGATCTTCTCAGCCTGGACGACCTCTCTGGCAACGTAGGCGACACTTCCCAGTGCATCCGTCAAACCGAGTTCGACACTCTTCTCGCCGGTCCACATGAGTCCGGAAAATATTTCTTCAGTCTCCTTCAACCGTTCACCACGCCCCTGCCGTACCGCCTCGATGAACTGGGAATGAATCTCGCCGAGCATGCTTCTGGCGTGCGCCTGATCGGCCGCATTAAGCGGCGAGAACGGATCCAGGAATCCCTTACTCGCGCCAGCGGTCAGCAACCGCCGCTCAACCCCGAGTTTGTCCATCGTTCCGGTAAACCCGAATCCGTTCATCAAAACGCCGATTGACCCGACAATGCTCGCCCTGTCGACATATATCTGATCTGCCGCCACAGCAACGTAATATCCACCCGAAGCACAAATATCCTCCACGACGGCATACAGCGGTATGTCCGGGTGTAACTCGCGCAAACGGGAAATTTCATTGTTGATCACAGCCGACTGGACCGGGCTCCCACCAGGGCTATTGATCCGCAACACTACGGCCTGGGTCCCGTCCGCTTCGAACGCGGCTTTCAGGCCGGCGTTGACGTCGTCCGCGTTGGCTTCCGAATCCGCTGCGATGACGCCGTTCAACTCGACCAGTGCAGTGTGTTCACCTGTCTCGTTGCTAACTCCCTGACCAAGCCAGCCGAGGCCGACGAACAGCAGGATAAACAAGTAAGAGAACGTCAGAACCTTGAAAACAATGCCCCAGCGCCGCCCGCGTTTCTGCTCCGCGAGTGCGTCACTCGCAAGTTTCGCGATTACGTCGCGTTCCCAGTTTGCACCATCATGGTTCATCCGCATCATCCTCTTGTTCGATCAGGTAAATATTCCCGCCGCGCTCGACTGTGGGCAGAGAGGCCAACCGCCCCCCCTTGCAGGGCCCCGCGGCGCACTTGCCACTGTCGGGAAAATAGGTCGCACCATGTGTAGCGCAAATCAAGTATAAACCGGAGGTATCGAAGAAATCGCCCTCCGCCCAGTCCAGTTCCACCGAAATATGCGCGCACCGGTTTACGTACGCAAAAACGGCGCCATCGTAGCGAACAGCGAAGGCTGGCATCCAGTTGCCATCCGGGGAGTCAACCGTGAACCGAAAGCCCTTGCCTCGTTCCACTATCTGATCCGAGGCGGCTATCAGGCGTTCTCTTCTAGCCATTCCAGCAATTCCGCAAAGCTCCCGACGCAACCAAGCGATTGGTGTTGCAGCAAGATCTCCAGAGGGTGCGCACCGTAGGACACGGCGAGCGAGTTGACTCCGGCATTGGCAGCAAGCTCCAGGTCGTGAGAAGTATCCCCGATCATCAGGGCTCGCGAGGGCTCGACGCCAGTCACCTCCATCAGGTGAATCAACATATCCGGGTGCGGCTTGGGAAATCCCTCATCACCGCACCGCGTCGCGATAAAACGCGACCCAAACGGCAGCTTGCCAAGGGCTCGATCAAGGCCAACCCGGCTTTTTCCGGTCGCGACCGCAAGCATGAAGCCCTGCCCCTCAAGAAGTGGAATGCCCTCATCAACCATGGGAAACGTCTCGATTGCCTCGTCACCGGCAAGAAAATGGTATCGGTAGCGGTCGGCAACCTCTCGATGACGCTCCTCCTCCAACTGTGGCAACAGGTATGCCATTGCGTCACGCATACCGAGGCCGATGACGTGGCGCGCCGCCGCGCCGGAGGGAACCGGCAACGCCAGGTCCGCGCAAGCCGCCTGAATGCTTGCGGTAATGTGGCCAGCTGAGTCAACGATCGTGCCGTCCCAGTCAAACACCAGAAGATCGAAGCGCTTCGGGTTCATCGCGACACGGCCATCACAAGCCCGGAGGAATTGCCGGGCACCGGGAGAATCCGGACACTACTGCGCCCGGGACAACGTGCATGCTCAAGCCCTGTACTCTCAAAAGCCTGCCAGCAAGCAACAATGAATGAACTCGACATCACGTGCTTTCCAGGTTCTTTGACTCAAGGAACCGAGTGAGCTCACGCGGCAACGGTGCTTGTATGTGCAGCAATTCGCCACTCCCGGGGTGTTTCAGTTTCAGTGAGACCGCGTGAAGGAACATGCGTTTCAACCCTTGCTTTTCGAGTGCCTTGTTGGCCGGGAAGTCCCCGTACTTGTCATCGCCTGCGATTGGAAAGCCCAGGTGTGCCAGATGCACCCTGATCTGGTGGGTGCGACCGGTCTTGAGCTGAGCCTCAAGCAGGCTGAACCCGTTAAAGCTTCCGACCAGCTTGAAAACGGTAATCGCAACCGCGCCGTCGTCCTCGTCCACCACAACCCTGCGCTCGCCGCCTCCGCTCACGTATTTCCGCAATGGCAGCCGAACGCTCCGGGATTTTTCAGACCACTGCCCGAGCACGAGCGTCCGGTAGAGCTTCTGGGTCCTGCCCTCACGAAGCTGGGAATGAACATTCGTCAGTGCGCTGCGCCGCTTGGCCAGCAGCAATACACCCGAGGTTTCCCGGTCCAGCCTGTGCACCAGCTCCAGAAATGACTGATCCGGTCGCTCACTACGCAACCGCTCGATCACCCCCATGGAAATGCCACTGCCACCGTGAACCGCCACACCGGCAGGTTTGTCGATCGCCAGCAGCCAATCGTCCTCGAACAATGGGAATTGGCCTATCGGAGCGGTGCCGCTGCTCGGGCGCCCTGCCGGCACGGCCGATACCCTCACCGGGGGCACACGCACCCGGTCGCCCGTCTGCAGCCGGTAGCTGGCGCGGATCCGGCCACTGTTCACGCGCACCTCACCGCTGCGCAGAATGCGGTAGACGTGGCTGCGCGGCACCCCTTTCAGGGTTTTGACAAGGAAATTGTCGATTCGCTGCCCGTCAGCTGACTCGTCGATCTCCAGCCAGGAGGCCGAAACTTTACTTAACCCATTCATTTTGCTTATACTCCGCCAGACGAAAGCGGCTCCAGACGAGGAGTCTCCGGCCGGCAAATTGCAGGGCCGGGGAACTGTGCCAACTGGCAACACAACCCTGACCGCCCGTCATCGGGTTAACTTCGCTCACCCGGTAAAGTAGCGATAGTAAATGACTTACGCGCTCTCAACATCGCAGTGGATTTTCGCGTCCTGCGCGCAGAATGTTTCGCAGGACGAAGATGACAAACCATCAGACTGACACTATTCATTCTCAACTATTCGTGTTTATGAACTGTTAGCAATCGGCAGACAAATCCCCGTGTTTGAATAACGGGCATGCTAGAGGTTTGTCCTCCCTGACGCTGCGAGCGCGGGAGAACAAAAAATGAAACGCATGCTATTTAACGCAACCCACTCGGAAGAACTTCGGGTTGCAATTGTCGACGGACAAAAACTCCTCGACCTTGATATCGAAACAACCGGCAAGGAACAACGTAAGAGCAATATTTATAAAGGCGTCATCACCCGTGTCGAGCCCAGCCTCGAGGCGGCCTTTGTTGACTATGGCGCAGACCGACACGGCTTTCTGCCGTTCAAGGAAATAAGCCGCGCCTACTTCAAGAAGCCCGACGCTGACCCTGCGCGAGCACGCATCCAGGATGTGCTCTCGGAAGGAAAGGAAGTCATCGTCCAGGTCGACAAGGACGAACGGGGTACCAAAGGGGCTGCGCTGACGACCTTTATCAGCCTCGCCGGCCGATATCTTGTATTGATGCCGAACAACCCTCGTGGTGGAGGGGTATCGCGCCGCATCGAGGGTGAAGAGCGAAACGAACTTCGCGAAGCCATCGCCCAGCTTGAAATCCCTCAGGGCATGAGCACTATCGCACGCACTGCCGGAATCGGCAGATCTGCCGAAGAACTGCAGTGGGACCTGACCTACCTTTTGCAACTGTGGCGCGCGATTGAAACTGCCGCCACGCAGCAAAACGGTGCTTTTCTGATTTATCAGGACGCAAGCCTGGTCATTCGCGCCATCCGGGACTACTTTCACCAGGATATCGGCGAGATCCTGATCGACACTGAAACAATTTTCGACCAGGCGCATCAGTTCATGGGCCACGTGATGCCCCAGAACGTCAGCCGTGTAAAGCTTTACAAGGACGACGTACCGCTATTTTCGCGATTTCAGATCGAACACCAGATCGAAACAGCCTATTCACGTCAGGTTGTACTACCTTCCGGCGGCTCGGTGGTGATCGATCATACGGAAGCCATGGTCGCCGTCGATGTTAATTCGGCACGCTCGACCAAGGGCAGCGACATCGAGGAGACGGCTCTGCGAACCAACGTGGAAGCTGCCGATGAAATCGCCCGCCAGCTACGCCTGCGCGACCTCGGTGGACTGGTTGTGATCGATTTCATCGACATGGAGGTTAGCAAAAACCAGCGTGAAGTCGAGACCCGGTTGCGCGACGCGCTCAGAGTCGACCGGGCACGGGTCCAGACCGGCAAGATTTCACGCTTTGGCCTGCTCGAACTCTCCCGGCAGCGTTTGCAGACTTCGCTGGGTGAAACCAGCCACATCGCCTGCCCGCGCTGCAGCGGGACGGGGCATATCCGATCCATTGAGTCGACGGCCTTGCACATCCTGCGAATTTTGCAGGAAGAGGCCATGAAGGAGAACACGGCGGCGATCCACGTACAGGTACCCGTCGATGTGGCAACCTACCTGCTCAACGAGAAACGTAATGAAATTCACGTTGTCGAGCAGCGCCTCAAGATCACCTGTCTGCTGATCCCGAACATCCATCTTCAAACGCCCAACTACACTCTATCGCGGCTGCGTCACGACGAACTCAATCAAAATGACATCACAACGCCAAGCTACACCCTGAGCGAAGTTCCGGCCGAACAGGAGGAGGTCCAACTCCCTGGCCAGAAACCGGAGATCGAACGAACCCAGGCCGCAGTTCAGGGCGTTACACCAAGTCAGCCAGCACCTGGCCATACCGAGAAGCCCCAAATAGAGGGACCCTCGCTCCTGAAGCGCGTGATCGGATGGCTAGTTGGCACGAACAGTGACAAGGCTACCGAAGAGAAAGAGAAAAAGACACAGAGCCGCTCGGGACGTGGGTCGAAGACCTCACGCGACGACCGGGGCAACAGTAGACGGCGTGGAGGACGCCGCGACGGTGCGGATTCACGCGACAAACGGCGCGGCCGCGGTAGAACAGCAGCAGAGTCCGATGAGCAACGAGATTCGCAGTCGGACAATGGGCGGCAACAGCAGAAGGCCGGAGAGGGTAGAAAAACTCCACGCCGCGGGTCCCAGCGCCAGACGCCGAAACCGCGCGATGACAAGGCTGAGAGCCCCGCAATCGAGCAACCTTCACCCAACGCGAAACCGGAAGCCGAAGGAGAAGGAGAAGCAAAAACAACGGGGCGCCGCCGGCGCCGGCGCGGTCGGGGCGGTGAGCGTCGCCCTGAGGGCCAGACAGAAGCTGTCGCGTCATCAAGCACTGCCGCTACTGGCGAGACCGCAGAAGTGTCAGCGAACACCCAGTCGTCTCAGGACACCATTTCGGCATCTTCTGAGCCGGCGGCAAATCTTGCGACCGAACAGGGTGCGGATGTTTCATCGCCAACGACCGCTTCCCCGGCGATCGACTCCGGTTCCGGCAGTGCCGAGGCAACAACAGCGTCGCAATCCACTGCCACAGCGGAGGCCGGGGTAACCGCTCCAGCCGCAGCCGATGAAGCCTCGACCGTCGAAACGGTAGTTGCCAAATCAGACCTAGGCAGTAGCACCGACGCTGAATCGCCGACGCGGACCCCGCAAACGCGATCTGTGGAGTCCGCAACTTCCGAAGCAGACACCGTGGTCGACAGTGCGCCTGCGCAGGTCACTAGCGTGACGCAGGTGAACGAAACCGTAGCCGCAACGAATCCAGCGCCTCAAGAGCAAGACGTTTCATCGGCGCCGGACGACGAATCAGTGCGGGACGAGACAACGGCAACGGATACGACGTTGCCAGCGCAGGAATCATCGCCGGGCTGGAAGATGGAGCCGATACAACTGCCCGCCGATATGGAGTTGGTGGAGACGAAGTCCGAATCCGTGGCCGCTGGCTCCGCACCGGTTTCCGAAACGCAATCGCCGGTCAAGCGTCGCCGGCGCAAGGTTGCCGAAGAATCCGTTGCCGAAGAACCGCTGGTTCAAATCGAAACCGGTGAGCCTCGTTCCACTGACAATGTAGATAACGCCTAGGCAATCGGGGGCAGTCCCGCCCCAGCCTGTTTCAGGCCTGCGTCAATCGTCTCCGGTTGCGCGGACCTGTTCAACAACTTGCGGAAACCCGGTCAAGTACCGAGTTTCCGCTTGACGTCTGCAAGCAGTCCGGTGGCGCCGTCCTCGATCAGGTCGAGTACATGCTCAAACCCCTGTGGGCCACCGTAATACGGATCGGGCACTTCGTTTCCGCCATAGCGTGGGCTGAAATCAAGCATCATCGCGATTTTCTCCCTGCCCTCCGACGGCGCACTGCTTTCGAGAATCATCAAGTGGTCCCGATCCATCGCGAGTATGTAGTCAAATTCGGAGAAATCCGTGTCCGAAAGTGCGCGTGCCCGTAGCCTGGAAAGGTCATATCCGCGGCGCGCTGCGGCGAGCATACTGCGCCGATCGGGTTGTGCCCCGGCGTGATAGCCTTGCGTGCCGGCCGAGTCAACGATTACCTTTTCCTCCAGACCTTCCTGAATGACCAGATGGCGAAATACGCCCTCGGCGGTCGGGGAACGGCAAATATTTCCGGTACACACGAACAAGACACGTAACGGCACTCGCGGTGTAGTCGAATCAGTCATTCAGCACCTCGCTGCGACCACTACCAGTGCCTCCCTTTAGCGGCCCGCCATCGGGTCTTGTGGCGCCCTTCCCGGCTTGCCCCGGGGATGCACCTTCGATATCGATCCGGTCTTCCTCGACCACGCCGAAAAGCTGGGCTCGTAGCTGTTTGAGTTTGTCTCTCATTTCAGCAGCACGCTCGAACTCCAGGTTGCGCGCCGCTTCGTGCATGTCGCGTTCGAGGCGCTTGAACTCCCGGGACAATTCCTTCTCGTTCATGCTTCGGTAGGAAGTCAGCGTTTGCGCAGCCTTGAGCGCTTCACGCTCGGCATCAGGTTGATATACGCCGTCGATCATGTCATTCACTGTCTTGATAACGCCCTTGGGTGTTATCCCGTGTGAGGCATTGTGTTCGAGTTGTTTGTTACGGCGCCGCTCGGTTTCATCGATCGCTTTTTGCATTGATCGCGTGACGGTGTCTCCGTACAGAATCGCAGTGCCATGCAAATGCCTCGCAGCCCGGCCGATCGTCTGTATCAGTGACCGTTCCGAGCGGAGAAATCCCTCCTTGTCGGCATCGAGAATCGCCACCAATGAAACCTCCGGCAGATCCAGGCCTTCGCGCAGCAAATTGATACCTACCAGCGTATCGAACTCACCGATGCGCAGATCACGAATGATTTCAACCCGCTCTACAGTATCGATATCGGAATGAAGGTAGCGCACGCGCACACCGTGCTCGGCCAGGTAGTCTGTAAGATCCTCAGCCATGCGTTTGGTCAGAGTCGTGACGAGGACTCTTTCGCCAAGGTCAACGCGTGCATTGATCTCGGACAGCAAGTCGTCTACCTGAGTGGACGCCGGCCGAACCACGATACTCGGGTCGATCAACCCGGTCGGGCGCACCACCTGTTCGACGACCTGCGCCTGGTGATCCTGTTCGTACTGGGCGGGCGTGGCGGAAACAAAAATCGTCTGCGGCATCATTGCTTCGAACTCGTCAAACCGTAACGGCCTGTTGTCCAGCGCCGATGGCAGGCGGAAGCCGTACTCAACAAGGTTCTCCTTGCGCGCCCGGTCACCTTTGTACATGCCCCCGATCTGCGGCATCGTCACGTGCGATTCGTCGATAAACATCAACGCAGTCGGCGGTAGATAATCAATCAATGTAGGAGGAGGATCACCCTCGTTACGACCGGAAAGGTGGCGGGAATAGTTCTCGATCCCCTTGCAGAAACCAAGTTCATTGAGCATTTCCAGATCAAACCGTGTTCGCTGTTCGATTCGCTGAAGTTCGACCAGTCTCACTTCCCGTTGATAAAGCGCGATGCGGCTGGTTAGCTCCTCCTTGATTGCATCAATCGCCCGTAATACGGTCGAGCGTGGCGTTACATAGTGACTGGAGGGGTAAACAGTAAAGCGTGGCAATTTCTGGATCACTTGCCCGGTGAGCGGATCAAACATCGACAAACTCTCGACTTCGTCATCAAACAGCGATACCCGAACCGCCAGTTCCGAGTTCTCCGCGGGGAACACGTCGATGATATCCCCCCTGACGCGAAATGTGCCCCTGCGAAAATCAAACTCGTTTCTCTGGTACTGCATCTCGGTCAGCCTTGCGATAATGGATCGCTGACCGATTCGCTCATGCGCGCGCAGATGCAGAATCATTCCGTGATAGTCGACCGGATCACCAATACCGTAGATGCAGGAAACCGTTGCGACGATTACTGCGTCTTCGCGTTCGAGTAACGCCTTTGTCGCCGAAAGGCGCATCTGCTCGATGTGCTCGTTGATGCTCGAGTCCTTCTCGATAAAGAGATCTCGCGACGGGACATATGCCTCCGGCTGGTAGTAATCGTAGTAGGAAACAAAATACTCAACCGCGTTTTCAGGAAAAAACTGCCGAAACTCGGAGTAAAGCTGGGCGGCCAGCGTTTTGTTCGGAGCGATCACAATTGCCGGGCGCCCGGACTTTGCGATGACATTCGCCATCGTGAAGGTTTTTCCGGATCCCGTGACCCCCAGCAAGGTCTGGTATTGCAACCCGTCGCCAAGCCCCTCCATCAACTGCGCAATCGCGGTCGGCTGATCACCAGCCGGGTCAAACGGCTGGTGCAGGCGAAACGGACTGCCGGGAAACGTAAGAACGCGCTTTTGCTGCGGCTGGTTCATTACCTTGAGCGATGAGGGAAAACGCATAGTGTCCCACGACATTGATTGAACTGGCCAGCGCAGTGCCCGATTGCGCTGCCAGCGAGCGGAGGCCGCAACGATGTTGAAGTAACCGCTGCGGTACGGGTACGGTAAAATCCGGGCGTCGTTGGAAAATCTTGCCGGCAAAACCAATCTACCGGCGAGGCGACTGCAAACTCAGAAAGCCACACACAGAACCATGCGCACCTCCCTTCTTGCTGATGTCGAAATGGCACCCCGCGACCCGATTCTGGGTCTGACCGAACTCTATGTCTCCGATACCAACCCTTCCAAGGTCAACCTCGGTGTTGGCGTCTATTACGACGACAACGGCAAGGTTCCCCTGCTCGACTGCGTCAGCCGCGCCGAACAGCAACTGGTCGCGGCGGCCCAGCCCCGTGCCTATTTGCCCATCGACGGGTTACCTGCTTATGACAAGGCCGTCGCACAGCTCGTTTTCGGGGCAGAATCGCCACTTATCGAGCAAGGCCGGATCGTTACCCTGCAAACACTCGGCGGGACCGGTGCGCTCAAGGTCGGTGCCGATTTCCTTCGACGGACTTTCCCCGAGTCTCAGGTATGGATTTCCAATCCCAGCTGGGAGAACCATCGAGGATTGTTCGAGAATGCCGGGTTCAAGGTCAACAGCTATCCGTATTACGATCCTTCTACGCATGGCATCGACTTTCAGGCCATGACGCAGTGCCTGAATGGACTCCCGGCCGGGTCTGTTGTTCTGTTGCATGCCTGTTGCCACAATCCAACCGGGGTTGATCTGTCCAGCGAGCAATGGACTGAGATCGCCGACATCGTCAAGCAACGCAACCTGCTCCCCTTCATCGATATCGCTTATCAGGGATTCGGAGAGTCGATCGAGGCCGACGCCGAGGCAGTACGGTCGTTCGCGGGGGCAATGTCCCCGGTCTTCGTCGCCAATTCGTTCTCCAAGTCGTTTTCACTGTATGGCGAACGCGTTGGTGGACTATCGATCGTGACGCAGGATGGCGATGAATCCGGGCGCATACTGAGCCAGCTCAAGCGAATTGTCCGCACAAATTATTCGAACCCACCAACCCATGGCGGGCGCATCGTCGCCACCGTCCTCGGCGACGCACAACTACGTACCGCCTGGGAACGCGAACTGACGGGCATGCGTGAGCGGATTCGTCAAATGCGCGATTTGCTGGCCGACGGGATCAAGGAGCGTGTGCCGGATGCCGACTTCAGCTTCGTCAGGGACCAGCGCGGGATGTTTTCCTATTCAGGTCTCGACAAGAAACAGGTCACTCGCCTGCGTGAGGAATATTCAGTCTATGCCATAGAAAGCGGGCGCATCTGCGTGGCGGCATTGAATTCGAAAAATATCGATTACGTTGTTGACGCAATTTCCAGGGTAATCACTTAACAGACCGGGCCCGGCAGCTGTTTGCTACCCCCCCGCGGTGGCGCCCAACGCTTGCGCTTTGTGGTCCGGAGCTGCCCCCACGCCCGGCCGACCGACCAGTCAACAACGCCCCCGGTTGACCCGATCGGAACGAGTCACTATCATACGCGGCTCTTTATTCCCCGATAGCTCAGTTGGTAGAGCAACTGACTGTTAATCAGTGGGTCGCTGGTTCGAGCCCAGCTCGGGGAGCCAGACAAAAGAAGGGCCTGCAAGCGATTGCGGGCCCTTTTTTTGCCGGATCAGTCCAGGATCAAACTGATCCGGGCGTTAAGTCCCGAGCTATCCCCTTGAGTGCCGAACCGGTCCAGCGAAATGAACGGATAGTTCACGCTAAATTCCGTGCTGCCGGTCAACCAACGGTTGACACCCAGCGAATAGATGTCCATCTCGCCACCGTCGACCGTCCCGTGAGTCAGGTCGGTGTTCGAAAATCGAACTGCGAGTTCAACGGCACCCCATCCCCCTGGGTTACCGGACGGGCCACGGGGAGTGAATCAAAAGTACCACTGTGTTTGCGATAGGCACGCGTCTCGCCGGTGACAGCCCAGGAGCCGGTGACGTGATAGCCATTGAGAAGGCATTACCCAACTGCGGTGAACTGAAATCGACCCCAATGTACTCGAAGCCAAGGCGGTCGGATCCTTGTTCGTCAGTATTGATCAAGGGCACACCGCAAGACCGCTGCGCGACTCTACGCACGGCCCTGCAATGCTATGATTCATGGCATGCGTTCCCCGATAAACGAGATGTCAGCCAGTATCAAATCCCCAGAAGAAATCACCCGTATGCGCGCGGCAGGCAAGCTTGCCTCCGAGGTGCTCGATTTCATTACCCCGCACGTCAAGGCCAACGTAACCACTGACGAGCTTGACAAACTCTGTCACGACTTCATGGTCAATCAGCAGGGAACAGTGCCGGCGCCCCTGAATTATGCTCCGCCCGGGTATCAGCCCTATCCGAAGTCGATCTGCACGTCTGTAAACCACGTCGTTTGTCACGGCGTTCCGGGTCCGAAGAAGCTCAAGCCCGGCGATGTGATCAATATCGACATCACCGTGATCAAGGATGGATATCACGGCGATACCAGCCGTATGTTTTTTGTCGGCGAACCATCGATCCAGGCCCGACGGCTTTCCGATATCACCTATGAGTGCATGTGGCGTGGCATCACCCAGGTGAGACCGGGTGCGCATCTTGGTGACATCGGCCACAGCATCCAGAACTGTGCGGAAGACAACGGTTATAGCGTAGTACGCGAATTCTGCGGCCACGGTATCGGTAGCAAGTTTCACGAAGAGCCCCAGGTCTTGCATTACGGCCGCAAAGGCACCGGCATCGAACTCAAGGCCGGCATGACGTTTACCATCGAGCCCATGATCAATGCGGGCAAAGCCGCCATTCGCCAACTGGGTGACGGGTGGACGGTGGTCACCAAGGATCATTCGCTTTCGGCGCAATGGGAGCATACGATTCTGGTCACCGATATCGGATACGAAGTTCTGACTTTGTCTTCCAATACGCCTCCGCCTCCGGCTTTCGTCGCCTGACAACATGGCCAGCGCACGGCCCAAAAGCGTGCTTGCGGTGCCGGATGATTGTGCTGTCTGGCGCGAAGGCCTGCACCAGCAACGCGAAAAAATTCGCGCTGACTTCAAGAGCCGCGGCGATCCGTTTCGTGCTCTGGCTGCACATTCACAAGCTGTCGACGAAGTGCTGCGCGATATCTGGAAAGCTACCCGCCAATCCAGCGCATGCTGTCTGATAGCGGTCGGCGGGTATGGCCGTGGGCTGCTCTACCCCTATTCCGATGTTGACGTACTGATCCTTTTACCCACGGACGCCGACCGGGAGACGCGCAGCCGTGTAGAAACACTGGTCGGCAGGCTATGGGACGTCGGACTCGAAATTGGCCATAGCGCGCGAACAGTGGAACAGTGCCAGGAAGAGGCAAGCCAGGACATCACTGTTCAGACGACCATGCTCGAATCAAGACTGATTGCGGGCGGGCGCCGTACATACAACCGGTTTTGCAAGCTGGTGAAGGCTTCCCTCAATACGGGTGAATTCGTCGAAGGAAAATTTCTGGAGCAGCAGCAGCGCCATACGCGCTTCAACGACACTGCACAGAACCTCGAACCAAACATCAAGGAAAGTCCCGGTGGCCTGCGCGACCTGCAAAATATATTGTGGATCTC
>DATKYN010000036.1:0-10075 GCA_035528435.1 Burkholderiales bacterium | reverse complement strand
CCTTCGTTCTACCACGCCCGGACTTCTCACTGATACTTCGATAATTGTGCCCCGCTGCCAAAACAGGCTGATGGCTGGCGAAAAGAGGTATTTCGTGTTTGCTTTCGCGCAGGCGGTTGCGATCATGGCGTGGGTGCTTTGCCAGGACGCGGTAACGATCAGCGTGATGGCATGGTTTGCAGCGGCGAGGTGCACACGTCCGCGCCGTCGGCGGGGAGTTTTTTTCCCGAGAGTTTCTGCAGTGGGACCCAGACAATAGAAGTTGCCAGCCTGGCCACGGTCTCGAACGCATCACCGGGTGATACGCCAATGCTGAAATTGTCGAAAGTCCCGCCGACCTGAATCGGTGTTGAGAGGCTCAGAAATTGTGCGGTTTTTGCCTGGGGGCGCATGCGCAAATTGAGTGTCTCTTCTGCAAAATCAGCGCTGCCGACGCCGGTTACTCGTATTCTGCTGGTGTCCAGAACGATGATCTTGTGGGAGAGCTTTCCGTTGTTGAGGTCGAAGCGGCCAACCGCGCAGTTGACTTTCGAGGCCTTATCGGGATCGACTTCCGTCGAGAGCGCGACCAGCAGATTCACTGCCCAGAGGTCGAAAATGCCTGACGCCATGTTTTCCGGCCACACGGCGAAATCGATCTGGCCGTTGCCAAACTTGAGAATGTCTGACAAATAACGGGCGCGTGAATCCACATCCATTCGCACGCTGAAAGTGCCGCCGAGATCAGTGCCGGGTTGTATTCTGCGGGCCAGTACGCCGTAATCGAATCGTTCGACGTCAATGTGCAAGTCTACGTTTACGTCCTGGTCGGTGGGTTCGTAACCGAGTCTTAGCTTTGCTGCGCCGCCCGGAATTTCTACTTCAATCGGGCCGATGTCGGCGCGACCATTTTCCAGCCTGGCTTCCATTTTGCCCGCGCCGAGTTTGTCTTTGCCAGACAGCACTTTCTCGACCTCTACCTTCAGGAATACGTCCTGACGACGCAGCACTTCGGGACTCAGCAATTTTTGTGTCTGGTCGCTTGCTTCCGCCGCCTTACGGCGAACCTGTTCCGCAGTGAGTGCCTCGGGCTCTTCGTCGGGTTTCTTCTCTACCGGCGACCAGTCTCCGAGTTTGAAATCATCGAGTTGTACAACCGGTGAGTTTAGTGCAACTGTGATTCGCGGTCGGCCTGATTCGGTTTCGAGTTGTCCGCGACCGTCAAGCACACTGTCGCCAACCCGCAGACGAAGGCCATTGACTTCGTACCCCCGTGGGGACATCCGGAACTTGCCGGCGGCGGACCAGGGCCCCCAAGGTGGCAACGAGGCGCGCGCGAGTTTGTCGAGATTTGCGAAGCGACTGCCGGTAGCGTCCAGCTCCAGCTCCAGTTCACTCCCAATTGGTCGCGCGATGCTGCCGCCGAGTTTGACACGGGTGTCGGCCGCCTCGAATTGTAGTGTGAATGGCAACGGCAATGCCGGGTTGGCGAGTTCATCGGCACGCACGGTATCAAAAGCGATTCTGATTGGCTCGTCGTCCAGCGCGCCCTCGAGTTTCAACTCCAGTGGCATGCCCGGGTCCGCGCGCAACTCCCCCTTGTCGACCGTTATAACCGCTTCACTCTGCGTGTTTGCGTCACGCAACACTATCCGTCCGCCGCCGACCGAGCCCAGCAGTTCGGAGCGCGATAGCATGTCGCCGATGCGGCTTGAACGGGCCATGGCGTAGAAGCTGAACTGGTTGAAGTGTGCTTCAAGATTGCGGACCACGCCTAGCTTGCGCAGCAGGCTGCCGACATCAATGTCGCTTGCGAACAGCCAGAAACCCGCGGTGGGCTCTGCGTTACGCAGGTCCAGTGAAACCGCTCCGTTGAAACGGGTTTCTGAAACCATCGCCGAGAAAGGTGACGGATTCATGTAACCGTCACGAATGCGCCCGTCAAACGATACATCACGCACTGTGATGGCTGTGCCGTCGAACTGCTTGATCCGGACCTTCACGTCGGCATCGCTGAGATCGATGTCCTGTGGCAACAATGGAATATCCAGTATCGCCCGCTCAGGCGCGCTACTTGGAATCTGTGTGTTCGATGCTTGCGATTTCGGCAGCATCGCTTCAAGTTGTGCGACGTCAACCTTGTCAGCGTTGAGCTGCAACTTCAGCAACTGTGCCCCATCGAGCATGGAGCGCGACAAATCAATGGATACGGCGGTGCGACCCAGTCGGAGCTGAAGATCGCGCACTCGCCATACCGAGGCGCGCAGGCTGGCCTTGCCCGAAATCGTGGCGGGTGCTTGTGCTCCCGGCTCGAAGCCAAACCAGTTTGCCATCTCACCAGCGCGCGGTGCAGAAAAATCGAATGCGATTTCTGGCCCACGATTCTCGGTGGGCGCTTCAAGCATGCCGCGGATGCGAGCCTGGACGTCGCCGGAACGCAGAGTGAAATTGAGTGGGGTACGCGATTCCAACATGATCGGTTCGAGCGCACCGGCAGACAGCTTTGCCGCAAATGGCTGGCCCAGCAGGGTGCCACGCATGTTCCCGGAAAGTTGTTTGCCGGCCGGCAAGCGCACTGCAAATTTGTCGAGTGCAAAGTTAACTGGCTGGGCGCCGTCGACGTTGCCGTAAGTGAAGCGACCGCGTTCGACTTCCAGCCGAACATCCAGACTTTTTACCAGTTCGCTACCCTGATTGCCTTGAGCGGCGAGAGCGAGACCAAAACTTCCAAGTCGTCCCTTGATGCCGCGCACACCGAGCAGGAGTTCGGCGAGGCCGCCAAGATCGGAATTGCTGGTGCCCAGTGCCAGATTGAACTGCGGTGGTTGTGCATTACCATCGGCACTGACCTCGCCCGCCAACGTCACGCCCGCTGCCGTAGCGGTGAGCGGTACACGCAGAATGCCGTCTTGCAGGCTGATTTGCAGGCGAGCGTTCGTTACGTCGCCCGGTAAGCTCAGCCAGCGCTCGACACCCAAAGTGACATCGGCATCTATGGTGTTCAATTGCCTGAAGTCGAAGCGTGCGGCGGCGAGACTTCGATAGAGTTGGGAGAGATTACGTGGCGGCGCAGCGCTTCGACTGCTGGTCGCGTTTTCCACATTGCGAATTTTTCGATTCTCGTTGGCGGGTTTCTCGCCGAGGAAAGGGCGCAGGTCGAGTGCCGGGGTAACCAGTGATCCGGTTACTCTGGGTTTGGGTCCGGTCGCATCAAACTCGAGTTCGCCGGTTAACGTGGTGTTGCCCATCACCCCGACCAGTTGCGTGATGGCGACGCGGCGCGGGCTAAAACTCACCTTGCCAGCCATGCCGCTGGCGCCTACATCGGGAAGATCAGTCTGGAAAAGGCGGCTGAACTCATTCAGGTTCTCGGTGCCAAGACCGAATTTGACTTCGCCGCCATCAGCGCCGACGTTACCGTTGACGGCAAGAGTGGAACTGAGGAAGGTGAGCGTAAATGCGAAAGGGGAGGGCTCAGGAGAAGCCATGTCCGCCAGGGAGTCGCTATTGAAATCCAGCTGGTACGGGAATGTCTTCTGAACCGTGCCCGCCAGCGTCAACTCGAAAGCTGAGTTGGTGGAAGACTGCGCGGTCAGCGTATGCAGGTCAAAGAAGCGGCTGATTCCATCGGCATCGATATATTCCACATTGAGTTCTTCGAGAGAGACGCGCTGAACGTTGAGGTGTGCGAGAACCTCGCCAGCCTTCATCGAAGACCCTGGAGCCGTTTGCGCGGCCGTAGCTTTTGGCGTACCGGGTCTGTTGAAGGACCAGTTATTGCTGCCGTCCGGATTTACTTGCAGGCGGACCTGTACATCGTTACCCGCCAGTTCCTCGATGTGCAATTGCTTCTTGAACAATAACGGCCAGAGATCCAGCGCCAGTCGTGCTTCCCCGAGGCTGGCGAAATCGCCGCCGCCGAAGCCGGATGCGTTGCCAATACGAAATCCACCTACGCGCAGTCTTGGCTTTGCGGATACGCGAATTTCCATTGCGCCCTCGAAACGCACCGGCCGGCCGATGTTATCGCTAAAGGTTTGCGCGATACTGGTGCGCAGGAATGACGCGTCGATGGTCAGGCCGACAAAGGTGATGTAGAGCATGGCGCCGATCACGCACAACAAGAGCGTGGCGAGGCTCCACGCCGTCCAGCGCAGGACCCTGCGCAAGGGGCGCAGTGAAGCGGATCGGTCAGGTGCTTTCGGGAGCGGTTCAACCATGTTGCGTAGTAACAATCAACTCAATGCAAACGACGCTTAATTACCGTTGTTTTTCCGTACGCTGAAACTCAAGCGGGGCTGTCAACAAAAAACCAGAATATCACCTGTCTCCGATTTATCGCCATGTTCCTGACGCCTTCCCCGTAACCGGGTTGTTGTGGGCTTTGCCCTTCGACGCGCACCTACTTTCCCATGATGCCTGAAACCGCCTGGCCCCATGTCGGCGAGGATCCCCTGGCATATGGACTTCCAGGCGTTCAGCTTGGGTGGATACGCGACCGGAGATAACGCCTCGGCGACAGGACGCCCGGTGAGTCTATACTAGGTCGTGACTTTCCGATTTGCGGGTCGACCCGGACATCAATGGAACACTACACCCTTGGCTACGACGCGTCGGCGCTGGCATTTGTATCGCGCCGTACGTTGCAATCGCACGGCGCGTTTTTTATCGATTACCTGAAAGAAGGTATGCAGGTGATCGATGTTGGATGCGGGCCCGGCAGCATCACGGTGGGCATTGCCAAGCGAATCGGTGCCGGAAGTGTAGTGGGCGTGGACTTGAGTGCGTCGCAGGTTGCGCTGGCAAGCCAGGCATCAGTGCGGCTCGGTTTATCGAATGCACGGTTCCGTGTCGCCAGCGCTTACGATCTGCCGTATGAGGACGGGCAGTTTGATGCCTTGTTTTCTCACGCGCTGATTGAGCATCTGGGTGAGCCGCTGCGAGCCATGCGTGAATTTCTCCGAGTCCTTAAACCCGGCGGTGTGATGGGTGTCGTGACACCTGATTGGGGCGGGTTCCTGGTTGGTCCATCGAGTCCGAAGCTAGTTGCCGCGATCGATGCGTTCAAAGCCCTTCAGATTGGTAACGGCGGTGATGTGACTGTTGGCCACAAGCTATCGCAATACGCGGTCGATGCCGGGTTTCAGGAAGTCGCACAGCGCGCACGTTACGAGAATTTTGAACCGGTTTCCATCATTACTGATCTTCTTTGCGCGCAACTGGAAGGGGCGGGGCAGCCCGATCATGCCCGGACGCTGCGCCACTGGGAGCGCGCACGGCACGCAATGTTCGCCGAAGCGTGGGTGGCTTGTGTTGGCTGCAAGGCGTGTTGAGTTCCATCGGCGGGTGTCTTGCAGAACGATGCCTTGATGCTGTACCGGTCGGGTTCCGGGCACTCGGGGATGCGGCGTTATATGCGTGGCGACCGGCGGTGGCCGCAGCGTGATCGTTGGCGTGCGCGCTTGCAGGCGATTGTGAACCTCGGCGAAGAGTTTACGAAGCGATGCTTATGATGGCCGCGACCCTTGCCAAAGGTGCGGAGTGATCGGCCTGGAGCGATGCAACGCTCCAGGTCGTCTCCGATTGCCGTCCAAAGCGAAAATATTTTGCTGTGCTTCCGTGTTATTCGTGTGTTCCCGGTCAGCGTGGGTCGAGATCGGTCTTTGGTGCAGTGACGATGGGTGACGGGCATGGCCCGCCGCCCGGCCCCGAGCGCGATACACACGTGAGCCCTAGCTTGCGCTTGCCCATCCGGAGGTCGCGCCGATGTTGGCTGCGTCCGCCCGGCAGCTCCCGGGCAACATGGCACTGATGTCTTCGGTGTTGGTGGGGTCTGGCCCGCAGTCCCATTGTGCTATTGCGTCGCCGGATTGAACCGGCCCGGATCGATTCAGATCGGGCCACGGGCGCAGGATTATGTGCTGGCCATCCACCCGGGAATTAATGTTACGTATCTCCGCGCGCACGGCGCCTTCATCGCTGGTTTCGAGGGCTTCAACAAATGCCGTTAGCGTGGTTCCGGTCCTGGATTCGCATACCCATTCACCGCCCACTGGCAGGCTGGAAGCGGATTGAACTGTTTCGGAAATGGCTGTGCGGCACGTGCTGAGGGCAAGTACGACTTCACCGACTTTTGCCCGGGCACTGTAGTTTTGATAGGCCGGAAGGGATACAGAAGAAAGTATTCCGATGATCGCGACCACGATCATCAATTCAAGTAATGTGAATCCGCTGTTGTTGTGGTTCATGTTCAGGCTCCTCGCAGGCAGATTTGTTTTCTCGCGTCTGGTTCTGGCGGCCGCTGTTACGGCGGCTTCCGCGTGTACTCTGCAGCTAGCGTGCCTGAACAAGGAAAGTTTTTATAAATAGCCAGTTAAGCCCGTTACACTTGGTGCAACAGTAAGAAGGCGTCGTTCGGTAGCGACGACTGGACGTGCTGATCGTCTCGCGCAGACGGAGTGGGTTTCTGACCGAGAGCACATATCACGGATGCGCTTTTGATCAGTGGCAGTCAGGCTTGGCCGGCTGTGCAGGCTGGGCTACGCCCGCGACTCCGGGGACGAGAAAGTGACGCTCGTGAGGGACAACTCTATTGACGGTACGAGCAGCCACAGGGTGCTTGATCAATCTGCTCCCAAAATGGCGCCAGACCTGTTGTGCTGATTGGCAAGAAAGCACGCGAGTCTGACGCCGGCTCTGTCGAGCTTCTCGTCCGTCGTTGATGCGCCTGAACTAGTCGCCGATTTCGTACAGGTCGAACTCGACCTCGGTTACTTTTCCGGTCATTGCGTCGACTTCAACATCCATCTCTTTGCCATCTGGGGTAATGACTTCGAACTCATACGACATTGCGCCCTCTGCCGTTGTTTCCAGGTCCATGCCAACAATGCGCCCCGGAACACGTTCCAGGGCAGCCTTGCGGGCCTGGGCTGGCGTCACCTTGGCATTCTTGAGAAAGGTATCGAGGTCCATATCGTCGTTTTCCCATTCGACTTCGACGATCTTGCCGGTCATGGCATCGCACTCAACTTCGGTCTCGCGGCCGTCAGCCGTCTCGATCTCGAACTCGTAATGAGGCACACCATCTTCCAGAGTCATTTCCAGTTCCTTGACTTCACCGGGATGCATTGCAAGGGCAGCAGCGAGGCATTTCTCCATCGATACATTGGTCTTTGGCATGCCCTCCATGGCCATGGCCTGGCCAACAGCGAAGATTGCCGCAGCACTTCCCAGTAAACAGCTGAACCGCTTCATTCAATATCTCCTGTTGTTTGTAACAAAATGAAATGACTTCCAAGCACACTCTGATCGTGCATCCGGCAGAGAGTTCCTCTGAATCCATCATAAGTCTCCAACAGTAGCATCAGTGTGCGCTCGGTATGCAGATGGATTACCCGTCTTACGACAGGGCCATATACAACATGGCAATTGGTTACGGAAATGAACAAAAGCGCGAGACTTGTATGCGTGGCGCATAGCGCCTTGCGGGCGAACCGATCCCGGCATCGATTCGCTTCATGGGTGGGCGGGCATGGCAGCCTGCGGCTTAACGGGTGGGGTCGGTCTGTGATGCGACTGGCCTCGCTTGAGGCGTATTGGCTTTGCGTGTATAGAGAACCGGATGCCCGTGGCGTAGCCGATTTGCAGTTCCGCCTGGTTGGTGGCAACAGATTATCCGTAACCAGGAGGACATCCTTGTGAACCTGACCGCCACGCTCGCTATTGCACTCGCACTAGTCGCTTACGGGCTCGTGAGCAAGAAAGTTGATGGGTCGATCCTCACTGGCCCGTTATTGTTCAGCGTGTTCGGTTTCGTTGCCGGTCCGGCGCTATTTGGCATCGTTCCGTTGCATATCAGCAATGAGGCAGTGCATTTGCTGGCAGAGGTAACGCTGATTCTGGTTCTGTTCTCCGATGCCGCGAATATTGATCTGGGGCAGCTGCGGCGCGACCATAACTTGCCAGTGCGTATGCTGGTCATCGGCATGCCGATGACGATTGCGCTTGGCACCGTGGCAGCGCTGCTGTTATTCGATGGCCTTTCCTTCTGGGAAGCGGCGTTGCTTGCGGCGATTCTGGTGCCAACCGATGCGGCGCTCGGTCAGGCAGTGGTCAGCAATCGCCTGGTGCCGGTGCGGATACGGCAGGCTCTTAACGTCGAGAGCGGCCTGAACGACGGCATTGCATTACCGTTTGTTTTGATTTTCGCTGCGTTCGCCAGTGCAATGCATGGCGATACCAATGCCGGCGAGTGGATCGTTTTCGCCGGCAAACAGGTCGTGCTTGGTCCGATAGCCGGTATTGCGATCGGCTACCTCGGCGCCAGATTGGCGGCAACATGCTATCGCACCCAGTGGATGTCCGAGACTGCGGAAGGCATGATTGCACTGGGCATCGCTTTTGGCGCCTTCGCCCTTGCGGAAGTCGTTCATGGAAATGGTTTTATTGCTGCGTTCATTGCGGGCCTGACGTTTGGAAATACCTTGCAGCACAAATGCAAATTCCTCTATGAGTTTGCCGAATCAGAAGGTCAGATTCTGGTCCTGTTGACATTCACGGCATTCGGTGCGGCTATGTTGCCGCAGGCGTTAAGCAGCGTCACGCTGGTCTATGTGGTTTTTGCGCTGGCGGCGCTTACCTTGCTGCGCATGCTCCCGATCCACCTTTCCCTGATCGGTACCGGTGTCAAGCCGGTGACTTCCCTCTTTCTGGGATGGTTCGGCCCGCGCGGTCTCGCGTCAGTGCTGTTCGTCCTGCTCATTCTTGACGAGCTTGATCTGAAAAACGAGGCCACGCTCTTCTCAGTGGTGATTTTCACTGTTGCCGTAAGCGTGGTGTTACACGGAGTGACGGCGGGACCTGCTGCACGCTGCTACGGCAGACTGTCGCAGAATATGGGTGAATGCGAGGAGAATATGCCTGTCAGCGATGAGCCTTTCAGTCAGTCGGTCAAGTAATGACGCAGAAGATACCAACTAACAATGCAAGGACAGGAGTGTATTGATGGCTTCACTGAACAAACGGCAAGAGGCAATGTGTGCAAACAGTCAGTGGGATTTCTCGGATCTGAGCGCGCTTTTCATTAACTGCACACTCAAGCGCTCACCCGAGCGGTCGCATACTCAGGGACTGATTGATATATCGAAAGCGATACTCGAAAGAAATTCTGTTTCAGTCGACGTGGTTCGTGCGGTCGATCACGATATAGCTTATGGGGTCTGGCCGGACATGAAACAACATGGCTGGAAAGCCGATGACTGGCCCGCTATTCTGGACAAAGTGATGGCTGCAGATATCCTCGTGATTACTTCTCCGATCTGGCTGGGTGAGAAGTCATCGGTCTGTACCAAGGTGATTGAGCGGCTATATGCCTCTTCCGGTCAATTGAATGAAAGCGGGCAGTACGCCTACTACGGCCGAGTCGGTGGCTGCCTGATTACCGGAAACGAGGATGGCGCAAAGCACTGTTCAATGAACATCCTCTACTCATTGCAGCATCTTGGTTACGTCATCCCGCCGCAGGCAGACGCAGGATGGTTGGGGGAGGCGGGACCGGGCCCTTCCTATCTCGACGAAAATTCGGGAGGTCCGGAGAACGACTTTACCAATCGTAATACGACTTTTATGACGTGGAATTTGCTACACATGGCGCGCATGATCAAGGCCGCCGGGGGAATCCCGGCGCATGGAAATCAGCGTTCAGAGTGGGACGCGGGGTGCAGATTCGATTTTCCCAACCCGGAGTATCGCTAGCCGCGCCGGTCTTCCTTTCGAGCCTCCCCGGCTTGATACTTCCCTTCCAAAAAAGAGGCCATCAGGCAGTGTTGCCTGATGGCCTCTTGGCGTCGAAGAAGTGTGGCCGGATCAAACCGATCCAGCCATTCCAGACCTGGCTCAGTTATGCGTGACCGAGTTGATATCGCCGAAGCGGTAGTTGCCAGCGGACTGCACGAACGGCTTGGCTTGCTTGGACGTACCCTTCTGTGTCACCGCGCTCAGGTCGCTCCAGCTCGGCTGCGATCCGCCAACCTGCTCCTGCTTGCCCGAGATCGAACCGTGGGTCACGTCCGAGATGTCGTTAACGGCAGCAAAGGCG
>DATKYN010000035.1:0-12632 GCA_035528435.1 Burkholderiales bacterium | reverse complement strand
TCGATTGATAACGCGCCGACCGGTGCCGCAACCCGGCCCGACTCGGTCCGGCCCAGAACTGATTCGACATCCGCCCAGGTAAAACTCGCCTTGCCAGGGGCGAGTGGCAGAAGCGTCAGATTGCTCAGGGACTGGCAGGCGTCCCCCGTGTCGTTATACATGTGGCTGACATCCTGGACGATAACCCGACGCCGGTCACCGGCCAGTGCCCGGACTGCAAGCTGATTCGCCAGCGTTCCCGTCGGCATGAATAACGCGCGCTCCTTGCCGAGCTGACGAGCGAAAAACGCCTCGACCTCTTCAACCACGCCGCCGAGCCCGTAAATATCCGACGCCGGCATTTGCTCCGCTGACAGGCGCGCAAGTTCGGCAGCAATTTGCGCAGGCGACAGATGCTGGTCGTCGCCATAAAGATATACGCTGGACGGCAGATTCATGGATTTGTCTCGACGATCGAAAGTCGTATTATCCGCCACTTCGCGCTTCACCCGTTATGCAGCACGGTTCGTGTCAGTGAGACTGCGCCCTGCACCTGGCAGGGCGGTCTCAAGGTTCGTCTTTCGTCGACGACTGGCGGGCGCTTGCTGGATGCGAAGTAAGCTCGCCCTGCTGTCAGCTCGATGCAGGTGTGCTCGCCCGCAACGGCGAAGCCTCGTATTCCTCGATCTTCGGCATTACAAACGGATGCGCCTGCTCGAACGCGCGCGCGGCCTGCAACACCTTCGCGTCTTCAAACTTGTTGCCGACAAGTTGCATGGCCACCGGCAAGCCAGCTTCAGTGAAGCCGCACGGCAACGTCGCCGCCGGTTGCTGCGACAGATTGAACGGATAGGTAAATGGCGACCACTCCCACCAGCGTTTTCGCTGCGAGCCGGGTGGCACCTCGTGTCCGGCCTCGAATGCCGCCACTGCAAGTTGCGGCGTCAGCAGGAGATCATAGGTGCAA
Organism: Burkholderiales bacterium; assembly: GCA_035528435.1. Taxonomy (GTDB): domain Bacteria; phylum Pseudomonadota; class Gammaproteobacteria; order Burkholderiales; family Eutrophovitaceae; genus SG8-40. Next base: position 11,686 of record DATKYN010000035.1, on the reverse strand, counting down.
TGAAGATTACACATGCGGCGCGCAAAATCCTCACGCCGTCGTTCGAGCTGTCGATACTCCAGTGCGCTGATGTCAAAACCCGGTGCCGCAAGCTCAAGCAATGGCGGATCAACCAGTTTGCGCTGCGCTGGCGTCATCGGCGACACACCCAATGCGAGCGCCACCGCCCAAAGCGGCTGCATGATCGAGATCGGATCATCGAGATCAAGATCGACTTCCTCCACGTTGGCACCGAGCGCCTCGAACGCACGCGCACCCTGCTCGACCAGTTCCGCCACTTCGGGATCGACATTGGCATAGCCCAGTGTCTTGCTGTAGGCAATGCGCCAACCCTTGACCCCCGAGGAGGTTCCGGCACGGAAGTCGCGATTGCCGCCAGGGACCTGGTACCAGTCGCGGCTATCGGGTTGTGCAATAACACTGAGCATCAGTGTCGCATCATCGACGTTGCGCGAGATCGGCCCCTGGTGCCATAGCGTCAATGCCGGAGAATGCGGATGAACCGGAACAATGCCGAACGTTGGCTTGAAACCGAACAGTCCGCAAAACCCGGCGGGGATGCGAATCGATCCACCGCCGTCAGTAGCGATGTGCAGCATACCCATGCCGGTTGCAGCCGCCACCGCGGCCCCACCACTGCTGCCGCCGGGTGTAAGCCGTGTATCCCACGGATTCAATGTAACGCCGGTGAGAGGGCTGTCGGTCACCCCCTTCCAGCCAAACTCCGGCGTCGTTGTCTTGCCGAGAAAAATCGCGCCCTGTTCCCTCATGCGCGCCACCGGTGGGCCGTCTTCGAGCCACGGCTGACTCGCGTCGATGGTTAGTGAGCCACGGCGCGTCGGCCATCCCTCGGTAACGATCAAGTCCTTCACGGTGGCGGGAACGCCATCCACCTTGCCCGCAGGTTTACCCTGATACCAGCGCGCCTCGGAGGCCTGTGCATCTTTCAATGCGCGTGCTTCATCAACCAGCACAAACGCGTTGTAAACCGGATTGAGTCTGGAAATGCGGTCAAGCGCGGCGCGCGTTGTTTCCACGGGTGACAGCGTTTTGTTCCGGTAATGCTCGACCAGCTCCGTGGCCGTCATCGACAAAACGTCGCTCGACATCGCCTGGTTCCTCGTATCCAATAAAACTGTTTGCGTCCGCAACTGACGTGCGCAAGCACACGAAGTGGCCTGCCGGAGAGGAGCCTCTCCGATGGCCGCTTCATCTGCAAAATTCACACAGCACGAACATCACACGGCTCCCACGACGTCATTGTCGCGGGAGCCGCTGTTTACCCCGTCAGGCTTTTTGTTTCATCGCCTTCAGCACCGCTTCCGGCGAGATTGGCATATGCCGCACCCGGGCCCCGACAGCGTTGTAGATAGCGTTCGCAACCGCCGGCGCCACCACTGTAGAAGCCGGCTCACCAACACCACTCGGATGATGGTCCGACGCGATGATGGTCACATCGATCTCCGGCGTCTGCGCCAGGCGAATCGGTGTGTACTGGTGGTAGTTGGTTTGCTCGAAGCTCCCGTTCTTCAGCGTGAGCCGCTCCGCCATGATCTGGCTTGCGCCCCACAATGCAGAACCGCGAATCTGCCCATCGACCGCCTGCGGATTGACCACTGTGCCCGGATCCATGGCGATTGTCAGACGGTTGATGCTGAACACACCCGTCTTCGGATCCACCGTCACCTCGGCAATACCGGCGACCCAGGTCGGGCTCTGGCGCTCTTCCGCCGCAGTTACTGCAATGCCCATCGCCGTGTTCGGTGGCAGTTGCTTGCTACCCCAGCCCGCTTTCCCGGCCGCAACCCGTAGGCAATTCGCCAGCCGCAGCGCCCCGCCAACCGTGGCCGACTCGTAGGGAATCCATGAGCCGTCCGTGGCCCACGGCAATGAAATCCACAACCGGTCCATGTAGTAATCGGACCCGGTGCCTGGCTTGTAGCCGGAGTTTGGAATGCCACGGTTGCCGCCTTTGCCGTTGAGCATCGACAGCCGGAACTCGAGCGGATCGCGCCCGGCCGCGTGCGCCGCTTCGTCCATGAACGACTCGACCGCAAAGATGTTGTAGGAGTTGGACACGGTGCGCAGCGCTGAGGCCTGAACTGCCCAGGTGGTCATGTCGTGATTCCAGGCCCGCACGCGGTGATTCTTTACGTCGTACCAGTGATCACTGCCGCCAATCGACCACTGGTCGATGTCCTGCTCCTTGCCGTCGACCGAATCCAGTTGCAACCAGTCGGAGCCATACTTCTTGCCCACGCCAAAGCGCGCGCCCATCCAGCCGCAGACGATGTCCTGGTTCATCGCCATCAGATCGCCGTCCTTGATACCGGCCTTGAACTTGTGATACGTCGGTGTGCGCGCGAAGCTGGTCGCAAAATTCGATTCACGCGTATGGATCAGCTTGACCGGCCGGCCGACTTCCTTGACGCAGTACGCCGCCGCCAGAATGTCGTCGTAATCCTGCTTGCCACCGAAGCCACCACCGAGCAGATAGTTGTGCACGAAAATCTTCAGGTCTTCCGGCTTCTGATCGAGCACCTTGGACAGATAACCCGTCAGCGTCATGCGTGCAAACGACGTGCTCTGCGTACCGACGTGCACGTGCCACTCGCCGTTGGTGTGCTGAACAGTGGCGTTCAGCGGTTCCATCGTGGCGTGGCAGACCATGTCGGTGGTGTACTCGACCTCAAACACCTTGTCGGCGCCCTTGAACCCCTGGTCGACATCACCTTCCAGCACCCACGCCGCGCTTTCCTTCTCATTCTTTGCCAGCGCCTTGTACTGTTTGAGCATTTCAGCGCTGTCGAGGCTGGCATATGGTCCGGCGTCATATTTCACTTTCAATGCCTTGGCCGCCTTCATCGCCGTCGGGAAGCGGTCGGCCACTGCCACGACCCACCCGGTGCACTTGCCAAGCGCGTTGTCGATTCTCACCGCCTTGATGAAACCGGGAATCTTGCGCGCCTCAGTGTCATCGATGCTCACAACGCTGGACGCATAGCGCGTGCGTGGAATCACCAGCGCGCCGTAAGCCATGTTCGGCAGGAACACGTCGATGCCGTACTTCGCCTTGCCGTTGGTCTTCGCGGGAACGTCAAGCGACGGCAAAGACTGACCTACGATCTTGTAGTCGCCACGTTTCTTCAGCGTGATCTTCCTGAAGTCATCCGGGTAGGAAAACTTGCGGTCGATGGTGACTTTCTGAAGGATCTCGCCATACGTCACCGAACGTCCGGAAGCCTTGTCGATAACGCGGCTGTTCTCGGCGTAGCAGTTACCGGCACTGGTCTTGAGCACTTTCGCGCCCGCCTCGATCAGCGCCATACGGCCGGCAGCGCCGGCACGCGCGATGCGATCAAACTCGGTGGTGATGCTGCCGCTGTTAACAGTGTAGGCAAGGCCGTAGACCGAAAAATTCTCGACGCTCTCCACCGGCGTATCGAGGCGCACGTCTTTCCAGTTAACTTCCAGTTCTTCCGCAATCACCTGCGCGAGACCTGTGCCAATGTGCTGGCCCATCTCCGCCTTGAGAATGTGCATCGTGGTCTTGCCGTCGGGCGTCATCGTGAACCAGATCGACGGCGTGAACACCTGACCGCCCACCGCCGCCTGTGCTTCCTTGCTGGCGACCAGGCCGGGCAAACCGATGCTGAAGAATCCACTGCCGGCAATTACTGCCGAGCGAACCAGAAAATCACGCCGCGTCACGCCCTGCCCGGATTTCACTTCCTTGGGTGTTTTGATATCAGCCATTGGTGGAACCCTCCTTCATCAGTTCCGCGGCGCGATGCACGGCATCGACAATGCGCGAATAAGTGGCGCAACGACAGATGTTGCCGTTCATGTGATTCACAATTTCCTCGCTGGTCGGGTCGGGGTTGACCGACAGCAGCGCCGCTGCCTGCATAATTTGCCCGGACTGGCAGTAGCCACATTGCGGCACCTCGTGCTCGATCCAGGCCTGCTGCACCGGATGTGTGTCGCCCGGGTCGAGTCCTTCGATAGTTGTAACAACCGAACCAGCCGCAACGTCGCCCACTTTAACCGTGCATGAACGCACAGGTTGACCATTCACATGGACAGTACAGGAACCGCACAGGCCAATACCGCAACCGAATTTGGTACCGGTGAGTTGCAGTTCCTCCCGGATCACCCACAGTAGCGGTGTGTCCGGCGGGGAATCGGAAAAGAAACTTTGTCCGTTAATGCTGAGTTGTGTCATTGCTGCAAGACCTCCATACAGGTTGCGAAAAAAACATTACCCCTTACAAACATCTGGCGGGCCAATCCAGAGTAGTACTCACACCGGTTTTGACGCCGACCGGTCCGGCCCTGATTTGCAAAAAAATACGATCGCCCAAGTCTGCCGCCAGCACTATTTAAATGGCAGTTGCTGGCCGGCCATGAAATTGCTGAAAGACGCTTCGGCGATGCGATACCACTGGTACTGCGCGTAACGAAACACTTTCCATGACTGATAGATACGTCGGAAAACAGGATTCTCGGCAGACTCTTCTTCGTAGAGCTCGTGTGCCGCGTCCAGCGCCGCGGTCATGATGTCCTTGGGATACGGATGCAGCTTCACGCCTTGCTGAACAAGGCGCGCCAGTGCCGGCGGATTCTTCGCGTCGTAGGCGGCCACCATACGCACATTGGCTTCAGCTGCCGCCATTTCGAACGCTTCCCGATACGCTTTCGGCAGTTTGTTCCACTCCGCCAGATTGACGATGAACGAGATGCACGACGAGCCTTCCCACCAGCCTGGAAAATAATAGTGCGGTGCCACGCGATAAAAACCGAGCTTCTCGTCGTCGTAAGGCCCGACCCACTCTGCCGCGTCGATGGTGCCTTTCTCGAGCGACGGATAGATGTCGCTGCCTGGAATGCTCTGCGGCACTGCGCCGAGCCGCGCCATGATCTCGCCGGCGATGCCGGGAATACGCACCTTCCTGCCCCGCAGATCGGCAATGTCTGCCATTTCTTCACGCCACCAGCCGCCCATCTGCACGCCGGTGTTGCCCGCAGGGAAAATGATCGTGTTGTGATCGCGGTAAAGCTCGCGCACCATCTCGAGACCACCGCCGTTGTACAGCCACGCGTTCTGCATGCGTGAGTTCAGCCCGAATGGCAGTGCGCTGTCAAAGGCAAACGCCTTGTTCTTGCCAATGTAATAGAAGCCCTGAGTTTGTCCGCATTCGACAGTGCCCTGCTCGCAGGCATCGAGCACCCCGAAGCCCGGCACCAGTTCACCACCGGCGAATACGCGAATTTCAAATTTGCCTGCGGTCAGCACCTTGAGCCGCTCGGCCAGCAACTCCGCCGCGCCGAAGATGTTGTCGAGGCTTTTCGGAAAACTGGAGGCCATGCGCCAACGTACCGCCGGTTGGGACTGCGCAATGGCGGGTGCCACCGGCATTGAAGCGGCAACTGCGGCGCCGGCACCGGCGCGCTTGAGAAAATTTCTTCTTTTCATCACTGCTTCTCTCTATTCGGGCCTTCGCCTGTGGTGGCCGGTCCCCAGTAGTTGTCGAGGTCCTGTGGGCGCACCTCAAACACAGTGGGTGCGGATTCGAAATCGTTGCTGACCGGCACATCGAGACGCACCGTCGGCGCAGCGTCGAGATCGTGCGGACCGACCGTGGCCAGCTGCGGAAACGCAATCAACAACCCGACCATGAAAAGCTGGATGCACAAAAATGGCACCGCGCCACGGTAGATATCGGAAGTCTTTACACTTTTCGGCGCGACGCTGCGCAGATAGAACAACGCAAAACCGAAAGGAGGGTGCAGGAACGAGGTCTGCATGTTCACGCTCAACAGCACACCAAACCAGACCAGATCGATGCCGAGCTTTTCCGCCACCGGTGCCAGCAGCGGCACGATGATGAACGCCAGTTCGAAATAGTCGAGAAAGAACGCGAGCAGAAACACCATCACGTTCACCACGATGAGGAAACCAATCGCACCACCTGGCAGGCCGGTGAGCAGATGCTCCACCCACAGGTCGCCGTTGACGCCGCGAAACACCAGTCCGAATACAGTCGATCCGATCAGGATGAACATGATGAAACAGGACAGCTTCGCTGTGGTGTCCATCGACTGACGCAGCACTTTCAGTGACAACCGCCGCCGAAGGGCCGCCAACACCAGCGCGCCGCAAGCACCCATCGCACCGCCTTCGGTCGGCGTCGCAACACCCAGAAAAATGGTACCGAGTACCAGAAAGATCAGCACCACTGGCGGGATCAGCGAAAACAGTACACGCCTGAACAGCGCCTTGCCGTGCAGCGTGCGCGCCGACGCAGGCAACGCCGGCGCCGCCGACGGCTTGAAGATGCTGACCAGCATCACGTAGGCTGCATACATCGCCATCAGCATCAGGCCCGGCACCAGCGCACCGCGGTACAGGTCGCCGATGGATTTGCCTAGCTGGTCGGCCATAACGATCAGCACCAGCGACGGCGGGATGATCTGCGCCAATGTGCCCGATGCCGCAATAACCCCGGTCGCCAGCCGCTTGTCGTAACCGTAGCGCAGCATGATCGGCAGCGAGATCAGGCCCATCGCAATCACCGACGCCGCCACTACACCGGTTGTAGCTGCAAGCAGGGCGCCGACAAACACCACCGAATACGCCAACCCACCGCGCAACGTGCCGAATAACTGGCCGAGCGTGTCCAGCAAGTCCTCCGCCATACCGCTGCGTTCTAGCACCAGCCCCATGAACGTGAAGAACGGAATCGCCAGCAGCGTATCGTTCTGCATGATCCCGAAGATGCGTTGCGGCAGCGCCTGCAGCAGTTCCGGATGCAGTAAGCCCAGCTGGATGCCGATGACGCCGAACAGCAACCCGATGGCCGCCAGCGCGAACGCGACCGGATAACCGATCAGCAGAAACAGCACCAGTCCCGCGAACATCAGCGGGCCGATGTACTCGATCAACCACGCCGTCAACGATCGCCCCCGTCACCGCTTTGCCTCGAAAGGACCGCTGCGACTTCATCTTCCTGCACACTGTGGCGATCGAGCAGTGGTCCGGCTTCGAGACGTCCCGACAGCGCCGCCGCGAGCTTGATCAGTTGTGAAACACCCTGCAGGAACAACAGCAGGAAGCCGGCGGGAATCAGCAGTTTGACGGGCCACAGAATCAATCCACCTGCGTTCAATGACCATTCGCTGCTGCTGAACGACAGCATGAAATATGGCCAACCGTAATACAGCACCAGCAGCGCAAACGGTAACAGAAACAACGCTGTGCAGAGTAGTTCGACCCATAAGCGCAGGCGCGACGGCAGGCGGGTGTTGACGATATCGACGCGCACATGTTCGTTGGACAGCAGCGTATATCCGGCCGCCAGCAGAAAAACGGCGGCAAACAGATACCACTGGATTTCGAGAAACGCGTTGGAGCTGGCGCTGAACAGCTTGCGCGACGTGGCATTGAGCGCACTTACGATCGTCATCACCAGGATCAGCCAGCCAACGCCGACCCCCACTTTGCGATTGACCGTATCGATCAGCCCTGAAAGGCGTAACAGGCTCTGCATCTCTTTGGCGTGTTCCTGGTTGCGGGCGATCTAGCGCCGATGCCCGGCGACACTGAAAACGATGACGTGGGCAAGCGAATTCCCCGGCATCACGTTGCCGCGTGTGGCTGCTACCTTTGATGCCAACAACGCTCCCCGCACCGAGTCGTCCCGCACCGGGTTCCTCCGTTTTGCAAAAAACCGCTACCGCATCCATCGACACTGCCTCCATCTACACCGCATCGACACTGTTACCACTTCGCAGCGCTGGCCTGTGGCCGGCTACTCTGCCGTTGATTGTCCGACGCAGGTCAATGCGACACATCCGGCGGACGAAGGAAATTGGCAACCTCGTTCGCGGGAGCTCCGCCTCCCCCTTTCGGGTGATCAAGAAATAAGCAGGCTACCGTTCGCACCCCTGAAAACGTCACCCAACAGTCGGTTTTGTTTACACAACTGATATGCAGTCGCCCCCATCAATAAGCTGCTAGAACTTCACCAGCCCGCGGCGCGCCGCCAGCGATATCGCTTCAGCGCGACTGGTCACGTCGAGTTTGACGAACAGGCTTTTCATGTGACTCTTGACCGTGCTCTCCGTTATGTGCAACCCCTCTCCGATAACACGGTTGCTCTTGCCCTCTGCCAGCAGCTTCAGAATTTGTTCCTCGCGCTCGGTGAGCGGTTCCTCCTGAACCCGCTGTGCCAGTTTGGCGGCGACTTTCGGTTGCAGATAGGCTTCCCCGGCGCGAACCGCGCGAATACAGCGAAACAGTTCTTCCGGTTCCACATCCTTTAACAAGTAAGCCTTCGCTCCAGCGCGCAAGCCGGCGTAAATATCCTCATCGTGATCGAAAGTCGTCAGCACGATGATGCCGGCTTCGGCATCCTCGGCGCGGATTCTGCGAATTGCTTCCACGCCATCCATTCCCGGCATGCGCAGATCCATCAGCACGACGTCGGGTTGAAGACTTCGCCATAGCGATAGTGCTTCGGCACCATCTCCCGCCTGCCCGACTACAACTGCGTCGTCTTCCATATCGATGATCGCGGCGAGCCCGCGCCGCACGACCGAATGGTCATCAACAATGAGCACGCGAATCGCCGTGTCGGCCGCTTCCGGTTTCGGCGCTGCTGCCGCTTTGTGATCACGCATGGCCAAGGCTGCCTTTCGGTATCACCGTCTCGACGCGCGTGCCCTGCTCCGGGCGGCTGCTCACCAGCAAGCGCGCGCCGATGCGCTCCGCGCGCTCGCGCATGCCAACGAGGCCGAAGCCGTCGTGATGGGCGCGTGGATCGAAGCCGGTGCCGTCATCGGAAATCGACAGACTCACTGTATCGGCGCCGAACGTCAGCCGGATTTCCACCTGCTGGGCAGCGGCATGCTTGAGCACATTGGTCATGCACTCCTGTGCGATGCGCAGCATTTCGTTCTCGACGTCGGCCGGCAACCGTATCGTTTCGCCAACGCTGTGAAAACGCGCGCTGAGCGTGCCGCTCGCCTCGAAGCGGCGCAGCAGTGTTTGCAGCGCGTGCGCCAGGTCCGCCTGCTGTAGCGCTTCCGGGCGCAGCGCGCGCACTGACAGGCGGGCCTCGGCAAGCCCGGCTTGCGCAAGTCCGCGCGCGTGTTCGATGTGTTCGAGTGCGACGTCGACGTTGCTTTTCTTCAGGGTGCGGTTGGCCGCTTCGAGGTTCACCACCACGCCGGTGAACCCCTGCGCCAGCGTGTCATGAATGTCGCGTGCGATGCGGTTGCGCTCTTCGAGTATCGCCGCCTGGCGCGCCTGCTCGGTGAGGCGCGCCATCTGCACCGCCAGGGTCGCCTGACCGGCGAGCGCCTCTGCCAGAAAAATCTTGCCTTCCAGTTCGACCGGGTCGCTCTTGCTGCTGCGCACGCACATCCAGCCAACTGTTTCCTTACCAAGCACCATCGGCACCGTCAACAAGGTGTGCACACCCAGCGAGTTGATATAGGCGCGGTTGGCTTCCGGCATGCCGGATACTGCGTCACTCAGCACGTAGGTCTCGGCGTGACCGGTCGGGAAGGTCGACACCGGCCGGCCGCCGATGGGTGGTGGCTTCAACACTGCGGGGTGATGCGACTCGGTCGCGGGAATGATGCGCGAGTCCAGGTACTCGAGATACAAGCGCGTCGATCGTGTCAGCGGATCGGGAAACCACAAGGTGCCGCCGACGCCACCCATCTGCTGCACCGTAACTTTCAGCACATGGCCGAGAAACTTGTCGAGATTGGATTCGGTCGCCAGAAAATTCAGCGACTGGATCAACATTTCAGACTGTCCGCGTGCCAGCTCGGCAGCACGACGGTGCTGCACCACTTCGCGTTCGAGCACGCGTTTGCCCGACTCCAGCACTTGTATGCGCTGCGCCAGCGCATCGTCGCGTTTCGGCATTGCTTCGCCGCGCCGTGCGCCAACCACCCTGCCCGTTCGCCCCCGATTCAATCCTGCGGTCATGTCTTCTCCGTAATACCGCGACGCGATGGTGCGGCGCCTGCGCCTGAACCGATCGCCAGGCCGGTCGACGATCAACGATACTCCGCCGGACCAGGGGAGTCCACGCTTAGGCACGATTCATCGCCGAATCTCCGACCCGCCATGATTCCGTGGCCCACACCCATTGCGCAGTCCGGTTCGGGCGCCGTTACCGGCGACTTGTCTCTGGGAGTAGACTCCATACTCATGAGGCACAGAAACAAATGGGGGAGACAAAAATGACAAAACCGCGATATTTATCGGCGATGGTGGTCGCGTCGCTGCTCACTGTTCTAAACGTACAGGCAGCGGAGCCAGTTCGGATCGCCACTATCCAACCGCTCTCCGGCCCGTTCGCCCTGCAAGGCGAGGAAATTACCCGGCAGTTCACAGCAGCTGCCGACCGGATCAATGCAGATGGCGGTATCTACGACGGACGCAAAATCGAAATCGTCGCGCTCGACGGCAAAGCAACAGCCCGGGACAGCCTGCTTGCGCTCCGGCAAGCAGTCGATATGAACATCAGCTACGTCACGTCGAATATTTCCAGCGTAGTGCACGCACTCTCGGATGCTGTCGCCAAACACAATCGCCGCAATCCGGACAAGCCGATTCTGCTTATCAACACGGATGCGCGCGATCCGGCACTCACGGAAACCAAGTGCCACTTCTGGCACTTCAGGCTCAACTACCACACCGACACCGAAATCGACTTCCTGACCGATTATCTTGTCCGTCAGCCATCAGTGCAAAAGGTTTACCTGATCAATCAGGATTACGCTTACGGCCACGCCATACAAAACACTTCGCGCGAACTGCTGAAACAAAAACGGCCGGACATCCAGATCGTCGGCGAATCGCTGATCCCGCTCGGCAAGGTAAAGGATTTCACGCCTTACGCGGCAAAGATCCGTGCTGCCGGCGCCGATACAGTGATCACCGGCAACTGGGGTAACGACATGTTTCTACTGGTGCGCGCGGGTAACGACTCGGGACTCGATGTCGGCTACTACATACTGGTAGGCAACGTTGCCGGCTCGACCACCGGGATCGGTGCCGCCGGCGTCGGCAAGGTATGGAGTCTGTTTCCGTGGCACGCCAACGCCGACCCGAACCCATACGCCGATTTCAACAAGACATACCGTGAGCAGTACAACAGCATGTCGAACTATGATTACATCCCGGCGCAGCGAGCCATTGCAATGCTCAACAAAGCCTTCTCGAAGGCCCGCAGCGACGATCCGATGAAAGTCGCGCTTGCCCTGGAGGGCATGACACACGAAGGCCCGGAAGGAATGGTGCAAATACGCGCCGAAGACCACCAACTTGTCGCGCCGCTGTACCTCGCCGCGCTGACCAGGGTCAGCGAGTCCGGCGTGCCATTTGATACGGAAGACACCGGACTTGGATGGGAGACCGTTTACAAGGCGGAGGGGAAAGATTTTGTGCCACCGGTGAATTGCACGGTGGAGCGGCCGTGACTTGCCATATCGAAAGGCTGCCCCGTCAGCGCATCATTGCACACGGCTAGCGCCCTGCAAGCCTGCGCCCTGACGACGAAGATCAGCCCGATGAACATAATGTTTGATGCATGTTTGTGCGCACAACCCTCCAAAACACCAGGCCCTATTAATCGATGAGTTGGATCACTGTTATCTGGTCAAG
>DATKYN010000034.1:0-10464 GCA_035528435.1 Burkholderiales bacterium | reverse complement strand
CCGGTGGGACACAATTTCATTGAAGTGGTTGCCCCTGTAAAGGAAGGCACGGCCGCAGGGCGCTATATCGAGCGACGTGGTGGTGACGGCGGCTATATGGTCATTTGTCAGGCAGATTCACGCGATACACAGGCCGCCTGTCGCAAACGCGCCGCTGCACTGAACGTGCGTGTCGCCTATGAAAGCGACGAACAACTAGACGGATTCCATCTCATGCAATTGCATCCACGTGACCTCGAGGCGGCGTTTTTCGAAATTGACTGGGACGCTGATGAAGATGTCAGCGGCCGCTGGGAGCCGGCGGGGGGTACAGACTGGATCCCCCACGTACGGACCGGCCGCGTACAGGATATTGCAGGCGTTGAACTGCAGTGCGACGACCCGCCTGAACTGGCAGCGAAGTGGGCGGAAATCGCTGGCGTTAGAGCCGGTTCGCACAACGGCTACCCAGTTGTCACACTGGATAATGCCAATTTGCGTTTTGTGAAAATCGCGGATAGCCGAGGCCCGGGGCTGGGTGGTGTCGACCTTGTCGTCAACGATCGGGCCGCAATACTCAGAGAGGCAAAATTACGTAATTGCCATGTGAGCGAAAACCAGGTGATGGTGTGCGGGACGCGTTTTTACCTCCTTTGACAGAGGCGGCAATTCACATGGATTGAATTGCAGGGCGAGTCGGCGTGGTGTCATCCGACGTATGCGCCCGCATCGACGTTCTATCGGGTCACAACCAATGAACCGGCTCTCCCTGCCACTGGCAATAATGCAATCTCAGTGCCATAAATTACCGGCGCCACAAATTACCAGCGCCAGAAATTACCAGTTAGAGAGCACACCAGACGGCGCGAAGGTATGAAGGCGATACAGAATACAGACCGCTTTGTCTGCGCGCCCCGACAATGTGCCGGCGCACGTTCTTCTACGTATGAATGCTTTTCCAACAATGATCGCGTACATGAATCGGACCACACCGTGCGCGGTCATGTGCGCCTCGGGATTTCCGGTCCGCGCACACCAATCCAGCTCAAGCGCGCCCCGCGCCGCCCCTGAAATCGCCTGCACCATGCCGTCACTACAGCTTGTCAATCTGGCAGGTGCTGTTTGGCTGCTACGCTCAGATGCGAAATTCGATCAGGAACGGCCCGCGCCTGCCGCTTGCTGCCTTGAACACATCCGCAAAACCTTCCAGCGTTTCTACCCGTGTGGCTTCCACGCCCATTCCGTTCGCCAGGCTGATCCAGTCGAGCTCGGGCCGCGAAAGATCAAACAACTCGTTCGACGCATGACCGGGCTGGGCACCTACGGCAAGAAGTTCACCGTGCAGAATCTTGTAGACACGATTGGCGAAGACGACATTAATCACGTCGAGTTTTTCGCGCGCCTGCGTCCACAACGCCTGCAAGGTGTACATGCCGGCCCCATCGGCCTGAAGGCACACGACCTTGCGATCGGGACAGGCCAGCGCAGCGCCGGTGGCGACTGGAAAACCCTGGCCGATTGCGCCGCCGGTAATCTGAACCCAGTCGTGGGGCGCGGCATTGAAGGTAGGCGCCAGAAGTGCTCTGCCGGACGTCACGGCGTCCTCGGAGACGATGCAGTTCTCCGGCAACAGTGCTGCCAGGGTGGTCGCGAAAGCAATTGGCTCGAACGGGCCGCTGAGCAATTGCGGCCGGGCATCCGCCTGCGGGATGTCTACCTTCTGAGGGGCGCCAAGTTCATCTGCAAGGCTGTTCAGTGCCGCAACCAGATCCTGTTCCGGCCGTGCCAGCACATGGGTAATGGAATCCACCGGTGCCAGCAGACTCGGCTTTCCGGGATAGGCGAAAAATCCGGTCGGTGGCTTCGCACCGACGAGCACCACGTGCCGGACATCGGCAAGCAGGTCGATTGCCTTGTCGACCACGTAGGGGATGCGGTCCACCGGCACGCGTCCACGGCCACGTGCCATGCGCGGCAGCTGCGTCGGGCATCGCAACATCGCGCCGGTGACATGTGCAACGCGCTGCGCTGCAATCAGCCCCGCTTCCGACAATGCCTGGCCGCTCAGAACCAGTATCGCCCGCTCACCGCTGCGCAGCGCCTGCGCGACAGAGCGAACCGTTTCCGGGGCAACAATGGAAACTGCTGGCAACGGCAACCGCTGGGCAACCTGCCCGCCGTCGCTCCACGCTGTATCGGCAGGCAGGATCAGGGTTGCAATCTGTCCGGGCGCCGTCAGTGCCGCCTGAACCGCTGCCGCACCGTCGGCGCCGACACGCTGTGAGGACGCGCTGGTTCGAACCCAGTGCGACGCGGTACGGGCAAGGCCTTCGGTATCGAAAGTCAGCGGCGAATCGAATGGGCGATGATAAGTAGCCTGATCGCCGACGATATTCACCATCGGGGAGTGCGCGCGACGTGCGTTGTGCACATTCGACAAACCGTTGGCCAGACCCGGGCCACAATGCATCAAGGTAGCAGCCGGCTTGCCTGTCATCCGCGCATAACCATCGGCGCAGCCGGTTACGACGGTTTCCGCCATACCCAGAACGCAGCGCATGCCATCGACCTTGTCGAGCGCGGCAACAAAATGCATTTCAGATGTGCCGGGGTTGGCGAAGCATGTATCGACGCCGCTCTCAATGAGCGAGCGCACCAGACTTTCAGCTCCGTTCATGAGTGTCATATCCTGAAATTGGGAAGCATGAAAGCTAACACATCTATCAGAGCCCCCAATGATGTTGTGCATTCGTTGGCCAAGCTTGTTTATACTCGTCGCCATGACTCATCAAAAAACGTGGGGTACGCGCGACCTCCTCTCAGTGTTGCCGCTGTTAGCGGCGAGTACTGCGATTGTGATGGCATTGCCCATCCCGACTGCTCAGGCGCAGGAAAAACACAATGCCGGGGAAGAGTTCCGGGATTGCGCGGACTGTCCAGCGATGGTGGTTTTGCCGGCTGGCAGATATGGCATGCCGATGCCCCCGATTGACCAGGGACGGCCTTACGACGAGGGCGAAAATCGCCTCGTGATCATTCCGCAGCCGTTCGCCGTCGGCAAGTTCGAGGTGACTTTTGACGAATGGGGTGCGTGTGTAGCCGACGGCAAGTGCGCTTCCGCAAAGGATGAGGGCTGGGGCAGGGGGAAGCGCCCGGTCGTCAACATTTCATGGACTGAAGCAGACCGCTACACCAGGTGGCTGGCAGGGAAAACGGGGAAGCCCTACCGGCTTCCGACCGAGGCAGAGTGGGAGTACGCGGCGAGAGCCGGTGCAGGCCGCGCCCGTTTTTTCGGCATCAAACCCGAAGACGTGTGTGATTTCGCTAACGTCTACGACAAGACTGCTGAAAAGTCTCTCGAGTTTGGTATGGAAACGCTGCCGTGCGACGACGGCTTCGATGTCACTGCACCCGTGGGATCGTTCAAGCCGAATGCATTTGGTCTGTACGACATGCTCGGCAACGCCTGGGAATGGACAGAAGATTGCCAGGCCACCCTATGGCGCAACGCGCCGACCGACGCGAGGGCACGCGTGAGAGGCAAATGTTCCGAAAGAGCATACCGCGGGGCGTCATGGCTTAGCCACCCTCCTCGCTACATCCAGGTAGCAGACCGCTACAGATTTCTCGGGGCGCGGTATAACGATCTCGGCTTCAGAGTTGCACGCGACCTTCAGTGAGCTGGTTACAGTCCGACAAACGTCTGGTCCGGGTCATGTTGATCACCGCACTGTGCATTGCGGGGGCATCGCTCGCAACGCCAGCCTGCAGGGCACAACAGCCGTTGACGCCGGGCAGCATGTTCAGGGACTGTGACGATTGCCCGGAAATGGTGGTTATTCCGGCAGGCGATTACGGTTTTGGCTCACCACCGAACGAGTTCGGCAGTCCCTACAACGAAGGTTATATCCTCGATGTCGAGTTCAAGCGCTCGTTTGCTTTAGGCAAATACGAAGTGACCTTCGATCAATGGGAAGTCTGCGTTCGTGACGGGATGTGCGGGCCGGCAGATGACGAAGGACTGGGCCGGGGACAACAACCGGTGATCAATGTGAGCTGGCAAGATGCAGCGGCCTACGCTGACTGGCTTGCCGGGAAGACCGGAAAGCCCTATCGGCTGCCCTCCGAACAGGAGTGGGAATACGCAGCGCAGGCCGGTACCAAGCGGGCGCGATTTTTCGGCATTTCGCCTGACCAGACCTGCCTGCACGGCAACGTTTACGATCTCACGGCACACAAGGTTCACGACTTTGGCTGGTCGCATCTCCCCTGCACCGACGGCTACGCCGAACTGGCACCGGTGGGCAAGTTCAAGGCCAACGCATTCGGCGTGCATGACATGCTCGGCAACGTCTGGGAATGGACGCAGGATTGCCTGAACCCGAACTGGCGCTTCAGCCGGGCCGCGACGGACGGTTCTGCCTTTGTAGACGGGGATTGCGATCAACGTGCCTACCGCGGTGGTTCATGGCTGGCCAATCAGCCCTACTACCTGCGTACCGGCGAGCGCTACAAATTCAGTGGAGCACGCTACAATGATCTCGGCTTTAGGGTGGCGCGCTCACTGGACTAGAACCTCACGGTTCTTTATTTCCTTGAAAGCTGTGAACCATGGACTGGAAAATATTCCTGGCGATTTTTGGCGCAGTGTTCGTTGCCGAGTTGGGTGACAAGACCCAGTTGGCAACGATGCTGTTCGCAACAGATAAGGACGTAAACAAATATACGGTTTTCTTTGCCGCATCAGCAGCGCTGGTGGTGGCCTCCGCAATCGGGGTCCTGGCAGGGAGCCTGCTATCGAACTACATAAACGAGAAGTATTTGCGCTATATCGCAGGAGCAGGATTTATCGTGATTGGCGCTTTCACGTTATATAAAGCATGAATGACGCTTGCAGCCGGACGCAGCAAGGGCGCGCCGCTGATGTGCTCGATATATCTGACAGTCCGAACGCACCGGACACTGATGTTGGCAGGCATTGGGGTTTGCCGCAGTCGATCCCTCCCGGATGATGTCACTTCCCGGCAGCAGCGCTGATCGCCTCGGGCAGCACGCCGGGCTGAACCCCGAACACCATCAGTAACGCCGAGTAGGCAATCAGGGTAATCAGCACAATCGCAACAAGATTGAGCAAGACGCCGGCGCGTGCCATCTGGACGATGCTGAGATGACCGGAAGAAAACACGATTGCGTTCGGTGGCGTGGCGACCGGTAGCATGAACGCACAACTCGCAGCCAGCGCAGCCGGGACCGCCAACAGCAACGGGTGCTCGCCCAACGTCAATGCCAACGCAGCGACAACCGGCAGAAACGCCGCAGTCGTTGCAGTATTGGATGTCAATTCCGTCAGGAAAATGAGCAGCGTAATCATCGCGACTACGATCAGAATCGGTGGCATTCCGCCAAGCACCCCTAGTTGCTCGCCGATCCAGCCGGCCAAACCCGTCTTGTCGATAGCGGAAGCCAGAGTCAGGCCACCGCCAAACAGGATGAGTATTCCGAACGGCAGCCGCTGGGCCCACTCCCAGTTCATCAGAAACACACCGCGCTTGAGGTCGACCGGAATCAGAAACGCCAGTATGGCGGCGACCATCGCAATAACCGTATCGTCCAGAGCGACACCCGGAATCGCCTTGCTGATCAATGGCCGCGTAATCCACGAGACCGCCAGGAGTAAAAACAGCACGCCGATCCTTTTTTCGCCCGTTGACATCCGGCCCTGACTGGCTGCGCGCTCACGGATAATCTCCTGCGCGCCCGAGATCGAATGCCCTTTCAGTTTGAAAATCACCCGGGTCATCAACCACCACATCACGATCAGCAAAACAATCGACAATGGCAGTGCCATTGCCATCCACTGCGCGAATCCAATTTCAATGCCGTAGGTCTGACGCATGAATGCGGCGAGAAAAGCATTTGGCGGGGTCCCAACCAGGGTCGCCACACCGCCTGCAGTCGCCCCGTACGCCACCGACAGCAACAACGCGCCGGGAAAAGACGCCGCGCCGCTTTTCGGGGTTTTCTGATCTGTTGTCCTGCTGTTGTTGTAGAGGGCGGCCACGGAAAGCGCTATCGGCAGCATCATCAGTGTCGTGGCCGTGTTCGATACCCACATGCTCAAGACCGCAGTTGCCACCATGAATCCACCAATGAGGCGATCCATTCTCTCGCCGACGGACTTCAGCACAAACAACGCAATACGCTCATGCAGCCGCCATCGTTCCATCGCCAGGGCAATCACGAAACCGCCCATGAAAAGGAAAATCACCGGGTTCGCGTACGGTGAGGCCGCATCCTTGATCGGCGCAATGCCCAGCAGCGGATACAACGGCAGCGGAATCAACGCCGTGGCTGGCAATGGCAACGCTTCAGTAACCCAGAAAACCGCCATCAGCATGGCCACGGCTGCCACGCGCCAGCCTTCCGGGCTTAGATTCTCGGGCGGAGGCAACAGCAGCATCAAAGCGAACGCCGAAATGCCGACGCACAGACCAACCAATCGCGCCGTCACTCCCTGCGTCGAACGGTCGGATGATACTGGGTCCGTTACCGCTTCCTTGTCATCAACGTTCGTACCCATTATTCCAACTCCAGTGTTGCAGCCTGTCTATTACGGCCGGGCATACCAGGGGTTCACACTGCCGGGCCCCGGCATCGCGTTACGCGGCATCCTCATTACATGCGCAGCCAATTATGCGCTTGCTGCGTTAGTGAATCCCGACAGCACGTCAGTGCAAAGCCTTGCCGCAACCATTCAATTTGTTACCGTTGATCATGACAGTGACAGTCGTTTCGAATTGTTCGCCACTCATCGAATCGGTACAGCGTTTGCCTTCGAGCGAAATCACCAGTTCGTGCCCGCCGTCGTTCGCCTGATATTTCGTCGTTCTCGAATCCGCATCGCTCGACGGCTCGCTTGGCGCAAACTGATAACGGTCGGATCCGTAATTCGTAACGAGGACGATCCCGTAGCTTTTGCTGATCTCCATGTGCCAACCGGGTTCGTTGCCCGTCGCCCTGAAGTCCGCCCCACGCAGCTTGGCATCCTCCCAGATTGCTTGCGCCCGATTATTTTTACACTCGACACTTGACGAGCTCACACCCTCCAGCATTGCTGACTCGCCTTTGCTCCAGAAAGTGACGGTCCCGTCGCTGTACTTTGCGCCGGACGCCGCCTCAACGTGGGGCAGGCTGATCGTTCCGGAAGGCAGGAACAGCCAGGCCGTCTCGCCTTCGATTCTCGCTGTGAATCGCGAATTATCGCTGCACATATACACGTAGGTCTTGTACACGTAGGTCTTGCCTGCTCTTTCCTGGACAGGCTGCAGCGACACAGGCTCGCTAACGCCTTGCTGTGGCGATTCGGTGTTTTCCGTACACGCGCCCGAGAGCAGCGCCCCCAGCATCAGCAGTATCGCAGGCATTTTTCGCCAACTGTAAAAGCACATCGACAAACGCCCTCCCTAATTAATGCGGCGAGTAGCGCCGGACCAGCCAACACTGGCAACCTGACAATCCGGCGACAAGATACGACTAGGCTACGATCAAAAGACTCACGTACGGAACAATGATGAACACGATCAGGACAATCTTGAAGGCGCCCATAAACGAAAAAATGGCAACATTGTAGGTCTCGCGCGGGATTGGAAACCACCGGGTCTGCGTCCGGTATATCCAGTCCGGCACCAACACAACACACAGCGCCCAGAAACAGTAAATTCCGGTGCTGATAATGCTGCACCACATAAAAAACCCGGTAAGCGTTTCGATACTCACCGCGCTCTCCTCTCGTTCATCAATACCGGCTCGACACGCAAGGCGCAACCGGCGCTCATTCCAGCCGCAGGAGATGATCCTGAATCAGCCGGGCTCGGCGCAACTGCACTTGCCAGGATTGATCCATGTAGGGATGGGAAAACGCCTCGTCATCAATCGTCCTCGCACCCAATGCGTCAGCCCGCTCCCGGAGCTCCCGCGTTTGCTCCGCGGATAGAACCTGGTCCCGCTTTCCGGTAATCACCAGTAACTTCGGCGCAGATACCTGCGATAAGTGACGAACCGGATCGATTCTCGCCGGGCAACCATGGTCCGATAATCTGCTGGGGCTGGCATCGATGACCGCTGCGTCGAAGACGACTCCGGAACCGATGACATTCATCATCACGACACCTCCCAGCGAAACCCCGTAGAGCATTTTCCGCTGGTATTGACCGTTGAGTTCCTCAACGATTTCCCGATAGTCCTGGATGATGGCGTTAATCCTGCGCTTGCCCTCAGACAGGCCATAACCTCGATAGTCAAAAATATAGCCGTCGTAGCCGCTGGCGCCATATGCTGACAGTTCCCGGATCATCCGATCGGCGATCATGGCGTTGCCCAATGCCATCAACACGTAGCCTTTCGCCTTGACGGCTTTTCCGTTGCCGTCATGCGCCAACAATTTGTAACCATGCAGTCTTTTTCCATCACCGGTCAGAAACGAGACGGCTTCGATGGTGGCGTCCCGTGCGAGCCGCGACGAGTCCGGGTCGGGCGCCATATTGCTCCACAGCCAGAACATCAACGGTTCCTTGAGTCTCCCGCAAATGGCGGCCTCTCTCTCCACGGACTCACCATCAACCGCGGCCGCGTAGACAGGAGCAAGCAGCAAAGCAGTCAGTGAGAAAAGAAACATGGAACCGTTCACGCTCGTATGTTCATACCGGTTGATCAATGTGGCTCTTTCCGACGGCGCACAGCGACAGAATTCCTGCCTCAGAATCAACGGGGCGGTGTTCCCTCAAGCTTGTTTGGCTACAACACCGTTTACCCTCATGAATCCGCAAACGCTGCCAGAACGGGCAGAGAAAGCATTTTCGCACATGGCTAACCATCCTCGCGCCTGCCTTCAATTGACCTGCCGTGCGTACTAGGCAAGAATTCTGCTGCGAGCTGATATGCTGACCTCAGTTGCCGCAAATCGACCCCAGGAGAAGACATCATGACCCTGCCTCACTTCAGAATACTGACATGCTTAGTGGCCGCCCTTCTGGCGGCAGGTTGCGCACCGACGATGGTGCGCAATGTGGCGGATGCACCTATCGTCAGCAACAAGGAACCCCTCTCACTCAACGACGTACGCGTTGCAATTACTCGCGCCGGCGCGGGCCTCGGCTGGATCATGATCGAGCAGGCACCGGGTGAGATCAAAGGCACCCTGAGATTGCGAACACATGAGGCCATTGTCGACGTGACTTATGACACCTCGACCTACAACATTCAATACGTTGACAGCGCCAATCTCAACTACAACGAGAGCAAAGGCACGATCCACAAGAATTACAACGGCTGGGTCCAGAACCTCGACAATGCGATCCAGCGCGAGCTTGCAGCTCTAAATTAGTCGCGAGCTCGCCTCGCTGGTGCAGTCGCGCGTTTACCGCTCTGGTGCAATTCCGAGCCGGCTCATTGTCGTCACGCCCGGGCCGGGCGTGTCCTGTCATCAAGCTGGCCAACAATCAGTGCCGCAGGAACCGGCACCGTGCAACGGCCTGCATCCGGCGGCAACCGGGTCCGCTTCGAATGCCGTAAAGCCCTTCACCATGGTTAATCCAAGTGGTTAATCCAAACGGTTAATCCAGTACGTCCTGCCCGGTTTTGGAACGGACGTCCTCGCGCTGTTTCTGTTCGGCGAACTCCTCTTCGGCACTCTTGCTGCTGCCAATCCACCGGTCCATCAGGCTGCAGGCGACGATGTCACCACTCACATTGACCGCAGTACGGCACATGTCGAGGATGCGGTCCACACCCATGATCAGGGCAACGCCTCCGGCGGGGATGCCGATCGATGACAACAGCATTGACAGAATCACAATTCCCACTCCGGGGGTCGCCGGCGAACCGATCGATGCGCCCACCGCCATGATGACCACCAGCGCCAGGCCGCCCATGCCGATTTCGATGCCATACACCTGGGCAAGAAACACGGTCGCAACGCCCTGATAAAGAGCGGTGCCGTTCATGTTGATGGTGGCGCCCAGCGGAATGACGAACTGCGATATCGACGGCCGCACACCGAATTTTTCCTCAGCTGTCCGAATCGACAATGGCATCACCGCCGCCGAACTCGATGTCGAAAACGCCAGCAGGAGCAGTTCACGCATCGAGCGCAGAAATCTGAATGGCGTGATACGAACGACCGCGTATACCACAACAAGGTAAAGCACCAGAAGCAGCAGCAAACCCGCCAGTACGGTCAACATGTACAAGCCCATTCCGAGCAAGGCGTCAAAGCCCACCTGACTGGTCAGACGTGCCATGAGCCCGAACACGGCGAAGGGGGCCAGCATCATCGCCCAGCGCACGACCGTCATGCACACTTCCTGCAGGGAGCCGAGTACGTCCAGCATTGGCCTGGCAGAAGCGGGCGGCATCGACAGTAACGCCACACCTACAACCGCGGCGAAGATCACCACCTGCAACATCTCGCCCTGTACCATCGAGTTC
>DATKYN010000033.1:0-10366 GCA_035528435.1 Burkholderiales bacterium | reverse complement strand
GAAAAACAGTATCGGTGCCCTGAAGACTGAGGGCATTGCTGGCGCGGCCCGCTTCAAGAGTGGCAAGGGCCGCCAAGGCAAATTCGACAAAATCTAGTTTCGGCGGGCGGGCCGGTGTGCTTCGGAATGCGCGGACCTGGTGGATGCGATAGCCGCGGCGCCGTTGCTGGCATAGGCATTGTTATTGGCCGACCTGCCATGTTATTAATGCCTCGCAACGTCGGAAGGTTTTTGACGACGTACTGGCCGTATTCGGGACTGCGCCGCGGGCGGGCGACAGATCTGCGGTAAGGGATCGTGCCCATAGCCGTAACACAACGGGTAACGAACGCGTAATCAACGAAGAAAGAACAGGACAAACAACAATGGACGTAGCAGGAAAGAAAGCAGTTATTTTTGGTGGAACCTCGGGTATCGGTCTTGCCGCGGCAAAGCGTCTGGTCGCGCTGGGTGCGAAAGTGATTGCGGTCAGCCGCAATCCGGACAAGGCGGGCGACGTGCCAGCCGGCATCACGCTGAAGAAATGCGATGTGCTCGATCGCGATGCCGTGCAGGCGTTGCTCAAGGAATGCGCGCCTTACGATATTCTGGTCAGCGCTGCGACGGGTGGTTCACGCGCAGTCGGCCCCTTCCTGGAAATGGATATGGACGGATACAAAGCGTCCTTCGACAAGCTCTGGGGATACGCCAATATCGTGCGCTATGGCGCCGGGCATCTGAGTGATGACGGTTCCATCGTCCTCGTCAGTGGCGCGCCGGCACGCAAAACCAGGGCTGGGCAGGTGGCAATCGGTTCGGTCGGCGGCGCGGTTGAAGCGTTGGTGCGCGCCATCGCTAAAGAGCTTGCGCCGAAACGCATCAATGTCGTCTCACCGGGAACGATTGATACGCCGATGGTCGCCGCAAAGGGTGATGAACGCACGGCCTTTTACACGAAATTGACAGCCGGAAACATCATCCCGCGGGCAGGCACCGCTGACGAAGTAGCGCAGGGGATTATTTTCATGATCCAGAACGATTTCGTTACCGGCACGACCATTGATGTCGACGGGGGCTGGCTGCTCTCATAGGCGGCACGAAACCGACTGCGCGGACTGGCCGCTCAGCAAGGGGTCAGCTCCGCCAGCTATATGGAAGAGGGTTGCGACAGCTTTCGCAATCCTTTTTCGTTTCCAGGCGTTCCTCCAGGCCGCCTCCCGAGGGCGCCGTTACGGCGCGCTAGTGACGGTGCCTGCCCGGGGATGCAGTGGCCGAATATCAGTCATCCCGCATGCGTTCGCCCGTTGACATTTTCGCAGTCGTGTGATGTATTGCTGATATATTACATGGAGGGCTTCAGCGATGATGAGTGAACGCCAGAAGGCTTATCGGCAGCAATACCGTTCCCGGTTATCGAAGTGGTACAGCGGCCCGCTACATGTATTCGTCATTTACGCAATCGGGCTGACTGCTTTGTGGATCTACGCGCAGCATCTCGAGGACGTCCGGCCCTGGGAGTGGTTGGCGGTGCCGGTTGTGTGGCTGGCGTGCAATATTTTTGAATGGTATTTGCATCTGTACGTGATGCATCGACCACAGAAGTCGAAAGCGCTGCGCGCCATTTATAACCGCCACACGCTGCAGCATCATCAGTTCTTTACCGACAGCGAGATGCGTTTTCGCGACCAGAAGGACTGGCGCGTAACCTTCTTCCCGCCCTACGCACTGGTGGTGTTCACGCTGATATCCATCCCCGGCGCGGCGTTTTTCTACTATCTGATCAGCCCGAACGTCGGCTGGCTGTTCATTTCCACAACGACCAGCGTCTACCTCGTTTACGAGTTCATGCATTTCTGTTGTCACGTGGAGGAAAACTGGTTTGTCCGAAACATGCCTTTTGTCAACACGATAAGGCGCCACCATACGGCTCACCACAACTCGCGGCTGATGATGGAAAAGAACATGAATCTGACATTTCCGATCGCGGACTGGATGTTCGGCACGTCGGATCTGGATCGTGGTCTGCTGGGCCATATTTTCAACGGCTACAGCGATGAACACCTGAAGGACGGTTTGCGCGGGCGGCCGGTCAGACCCGACGTGGCCGCAGCCGAACCACTGATAGCAGAGGCCTGAGCCGAAAGGTAGAGACGTCATGCCTACACACATCAAGATTATTGTTTCCATCCTCACCTTGTTGGTCGGTGCGGTGTTTTTTTATTTCGAAACACAATACGGTCAGGCGAGGGTGGCGACGGTTGGCGCGTTTCTGAGCGTTTTCATGGTGCTTGCAATGTGGATATTTCCGGAAGCGGGCGACCGGGCGAAAAAGTAGCCGGTTGTTCTGGTCATCTCGCCGGGGCAGTTCTCGTTTGAACGCACCGACGCGTTTGTCTCGCGCCTTGCCCTCTCAAACAGTTGCCCGCTCGGCCAGCCAGAATCGCTCGCGGCATCGGGCGCGGATTTTTCAAAACAACTTCTTCGTTTCTTTGCCACACCGTGGCGCTCATTGCGGGGCTGCATCAGCTTGTCGGTACATCGGGGCAAAGCGTTCGAACGCAGATATGGCGATGCTGCGCATTCGCTGAACCGGGTTGCTGATCGACGGCAATCTGAAAAGGGATCATTCAGGTAAATATGGGTACGCGCGAGAGCCTCACCGACAAGGCCTACAAGCAACTGGAGGAAATGATTGTCACGCTTCAACTGGAACCCGGCTCCGTATTGGCGGAGGCGGAACTGGGCGAGCGGCTTCGAATAGGCCGCACCCCGACACGTGAAGCCTTGCATCGCCTGGCACACGAGGGGTTAGTCATGATCATGCCCCGAAAGGGCGTTCTGGTGACCGAGATCAATCCCGGGAAACAGTTTCTCGTTCTCGAGGTGCGCCGTGAACTGGAACGTTTGATGGCCCGGACCAGCGCGGTGCGCAGCACGGATGCCGAACGCAAGGATTTTCGGCGCATTGCAAAGGGCATGAAACAGGCAGCTGGCAAGAACGACGACTTGAAATTCATGCGCCACGATAGTGAGCTCAATATTCTGGTGGCACAGGCTTCGCACAATGAATATGCGGCGAGGGCGATCCAGGCAATACAGGGATTGTCGCGCCGGTTCTGGTACGTGCACTACAAGCAGGCCGCGGATATGCCGTTGTGCGCGCGCCTGCACGCCGAGCTTGCGCAACGCATCGCCGACGGTGATGCCGGCGGTGCCGCCGAAGCCAGCGACCGGTTGGTGGATTATGTGGAGGACTTCACCCGTCTTGCGTTCAGTCCGGCTGTTGCGGCCTAGAATCTGCCGCTCTCTCGGATGTTTGCAAATTCGGTTTCCGGTTTGGGTGAGTCGACAGGGAGACATCTCCTGTACTGGTTTCATGCGCGGATTTCGGGTTTACAGCGTTATTACGGTTCAGTAGTGTATTGGAGATGATGAATGACGAATATGCCCACGGGGTTATGGATTCCAGGTGTAGCGAATGAAGCAATATAGCGGAAAGCGAACCATTGACGGCATCGTAGTGACGGTTGACGGCGCGCCACTTGATGAACGATTCGACATCAAGGTCTTTGATGAGAAGGGGTTTGAGTGGAGCTATGAGGGCAGTGCACCGCGTCAACTGGCACTGGCAATTCTGGCGGATCATTTCGGCGATGCCGATGCGGCATGTAATCGGGTTGAGCCGTTCATGAAGTCGGTCATTGCGAATCTTGACAACGACTGGACGTTGACCGGTAGCGAGATCGACGCGGCCCTGGCCTGATCCGCGTGTCTTGCCGGGCGATGTCACGGCAAGACTGCAGAATCGGCGCTACGTCAGAAACGAAAGGATTTGCGCCGTGACTTCTTCCGGAGCATCCATGTTCGTGATGTGGCCAGCAGCCGGTATTGCGGCGCGCTGTGCAGTGGGTTCGCGTTTTGCCCATGCCAGCGCTGCCTGCCTTACCCAGCCGTTTCCCACCGCGTCCTGCTCTCCGACGATCATCAGCGCCGGGCAGGGGAGTTGGTAGTTGATTTCTTCATGGGCGGCGGAACCGATCGCCTTCCATGTCGCAACCAGATCCCGGCGCGACATGCCCTCAAGGCAGCGCAACGCGTAGGCCTGTACCTTCGGGTCGACGGCGGCGTTGCCTGCCACCTGGCGGCGAAATCTTGCCAGGGGGACGATTCGCATCTTGAATGCAGCCCAACGGGATCGCAGGGGCGCGAGCAAGCCGGTCGAGCGGATGACCGGCACGCAGCCGATCAATACGATGCGCTGTACGCGCCCGGGATATTGAAACAGGAATTCCTGACACAGATCGCCGCCCATCGACTGACCGATGAGCGTGACATCCTCAATGTTCTCTCGCGCCAGGATTGCGACCAGATCCTGCACGGCGCTGCCAAGTGTGAAGCGCGCCGGGGCGGGTTTTGAGGCACCGTGGCCAGGAAGGTCCCAGCGAATCACGCGAAATCGGGCCGTCAGTGATGCCATCTGCGGGTCGAACATGCGGTGATCCAGCGTCGCACCGTGCGTCAGTACGACGACCGGCGCGTCCTCCGGACCCTCTACCCAATAATGCAGCTTGCATCCCGCCCGGTCGATGACCCTGGCCTCGGTCGCCATGCTCAAATCTCCTGTCTTGCAGCATGATGCAGGATATCGCGGTATCGGGTTGAGCTATCCTCAGTCATTGACGAACACCGGAATGGCACATAGCCGCGACAGGATTTTTGTTGCAGTGGGGTTGTTTGTGGCTGTGCTGGTCCGAATGTCGGGTCTGTCCGGATTGTTTGGTAGGGTGTGAGTGACGGCATGGTGGTGTTGTGTGCTTTCGGGAAAGCGGTTCGTACCTGGGCCGGATTCTTTCATGGCGTTCGGCAAAATAGCCTGCGCTCGAGTGTCATCTTAAACGGATACAGGGACGTACTGAATGGGGCTTTTCGAGCGATATCTTTCCGTGTGGGTCGGCCTGTGTATCGTCGCGGGTGTCTTGCTGGGTAATCTGGTTCCCGGCGCTTTCCAGTTCATCGCGAGGCTGGAATACGCGCACGTCAATCTCGCCGTTGCGGTGCTCATCTGGATCATGATCTACCCGATGATGGTGCAGATCGACTTTTCGGCGATCAAGGACGTGGGGAAGAAACCGAAAGGGCTGGTGCTGACGCTGGTCGTGAACTGGTTGATCAAGCCATTCACCATGGCAGCACTGGGCTGGTTGTTCTTCAAGGTGATTTTCGTGGACTGGGTCGATCCGGAGTCGGCGACCGAGTACATTGCCGGAATGATCCTGCTAGGGGTCGCGCCGTGTACGGCGATGGTGTTCGTATGGAGTCAGCTCACCAAAGGTGACCCGAACTACACACTGGTTCAGGTATCCGTAAACGACATCATCATGGTGTTCGCTTTTGCACCGCTTGCCGCTCTTCTTCTGGGGGTGAGCGACATTGCCGTGCCCTGGGAAACACTGCTGCTGTCCGTCGTCCTGTACGTTGTGCTGCCGTTGATTGCCGGCGCCTTCACCCGGCATCGCCTGGAGCGCAAACATGATGGCGACGGTGTGGCAGCGCTCGTTCACAGGCTCAAACCCTGGTCGGTCATCGGCTTGCTTGCCACCGTGGTGTTGCTGTTCGGATTTCAGGCGGAAAAAATCATTACGAATCCGCTGGCAATCGTGTTGATCGCCATCCCGCTCTTGCTGCAGACCTACGGCATTTTCGCTTTAGCCTATGGCGCGGCCAAAGCGATGAAGTTGCCGCACAACATCGCCGGGCCTGCCTGCCTGATCGGCACTTCAAACTTTTTTGAACTGGCTGTCGCGGTTGCTATTTCGCTCTTCGGCCTGAATTCGGGGGCGGCACTGGCGACCGTGGTTGGCGTGTTGGTCGAGGTGCCGGTGATGCTCTCGCTTGTTGCGATTGTCAATCGAACCAGTGACTGGTTCGGCAAGAGCGAGTCATAGGTTTATTTTCAGATCGCCGTCAATTGATCTCGATCGCGATGGACTGAGCCAGCATCGGGATGTGCCGGGGAGACGTTTTTTTAGTATGTCCACGTAGCGCTTTGATCCGGCGCTTGCCAGGTTGCGCCCGGGTCGCGCGGAGCGGTTACGGTGAAACGATTCGAGCCGATGCAGGGTGCGCGCTGCCGCGCAGAATCAGTCCGGTTTCCAGAGCGGTGAATCCGGGGTCTGTGGTTTCCGTCGAGCGGTGGTCGATTGATTCGAACAGTCTGTCACATGCGGCGGCGACGACCTCTTCCAGCGGTAACGAGACCGTCGTCAATCCGCCGCCGCGCCACCAGCGGAAGGCGGGGTTGTCACCGAAGCCGAGCAGGGAAACGTCTGGTACTGCTGATCCGAAATGCTCGCTAACGGCATCCAGCATGCCTTCCGTTAACGCCGAACCGGCGGCAATGATCGCCGTCGGCGCGCCCGATCCGCGCAGCAGCTCGCTGGTGGCCTCACGGCCGTGCCGGGCACGGGGCTGGCCTGGCCGGATCAGGTTTGCGTCTGGCTCGATGCCGCGCGCCTTGAACGCGTCGATGTATCCCGCCTGCCGCGCTTTCGCGGTGTCGAGGCTCTGGTCACCGACCAGCAAGCCGATTTGTCGATGACCGAGGTCGAGCAGGTAGCCGCATGCTGATGCTATGGCCTTGCGATCATCGAAACCGAACCCGCTGGCCTTCAACGAGGCGGATCTGCGAACCAGTTGTACTTTCGGCACGGTAGACAGCAGGCGTTGGCTTGCCGATGAAATTTGTGGCGTCGGAACGATAAGCGCTCCGGCGCAGCGTGCACCGATGAGAGCGCGAATCTGCTCTTCTTCCAGCTGCGGGTCATCCTCGGTTACCGAAAGAACCATCTGGAAGCCGCGACGCCGGCAGTGTTCGGCGGCGGCGCGCGCCATCGTCGAATAGAAGTTGTTCTGGATGTCGGGCATCAGCAGGCCGACCAGAGAACTGGTGCCGCTTTGCATTGCCCTGGCCGAAGAGTCGGCGACGTAACCCATGGCTTCGGCCCGTTCACGGACCCGCCGGATTGTTTCGGCGCTGATGCGGGTGTTTCCGGCGAGTGCACGTGTGACCGTGGAGGGAGACACGCCAAGCGCGCGGGCAATGTCCTTGATGGTGACCATCTATTCATTTTCTTGACTGAGTAGTGCAAACGATAGCGCAAATACAATCTAATTGTCTATCGCAGATAGTATTCATAAGTAGTATTGACGTGCAAACGTTTGCGCATTAGACTTTTATCCATCGTGTTCCTGAGAACGAAATCATCATGACGGGGCAGACGGGAGAAGTTATGCAAGCCGGTTCGCAGCTTGTCGAGTCGTTGCAACAGGCAGGGCTTATTGGTGATGCCGCAGAGGCTTGCTTCGAGCCGTTGCACGGAGGTGTCTCGTCCGATATCTGGAAGGTATCGACACCGTCGCGCACCTTTTGCGTCAAGCGCGCATTGCCGAAACTCAAGGTTGCCGCGGACTGGCAGGCGCCGGTGGATCGCAACCGTTTCGAGGTTACCTGGTACCGGATCGCGCACCGGATCGTTCCTCACGCCGTGCCCGAAATTCTTTACCACGATGAACAGCAGATGCTTTGTGCGATGGATTATCTCGATCCGCAACAGCATCGACTGTGGAAGTCGGAGTTGCGCGACGGTCGGGCGGAAGTGACGGACGCAGCCGCCGTCGGCGCTTGTCTTGGCCGTATTCACGCAGCGACGGCAAACAATCCGGATGTGGCCGCGCAGTTCCCGCCGAATGATATTTTCCACGCGATTCGTCTCGAACCGTATCTCGAAGCCACAGCCGCTGCACACCCTGATTTGCG
This sequence comes from Burkholderiales bacterium, assembly GCA_035528435.1. Taxonomy (GTDB): domain Bacteria; phylum Pseudomonadota; class Gammaproteobacteria; order Burkholderiales; family Eutrophovitaceae; genus SG8-40. Next base: position 2,571 of record DATKYN010000033.1, on the reverse strand, counting down.
CGATGCGCTGTTCGCGCTCAGCGAGCGCACCGCTGCGCAGCGTATTGCCATGGTTCACGGCGACGTCAGTCCAAAGAATATTCTGCTCGGCCCCGACGGCCCGGTTTTCCTCGATGCCGAATGCGCCTGTATGGGGGACCCGGCTTTCGACCTCGCGTTCTGTCTCAATCACCTGTTGCTGAAATCCCTGTGGAACCCCGCAGCGCGCGACGCCTTCGCAGCGTGTTTCAAAGCCTTGTCTGAAGGCTACCTGCGGGAAGTCAACTGGGAACCCGTCGAATCACTTGAAGCGCGCGCGGCCAGCCTGTTGCCCGCACTTTTGCTGGCACGCGTGGATGGCAAGTCGCCGGTTGAATACATCGAAACAGACGCGCAGCGCGCACACGTTCGTAACTGTGCGCGCCCGTTAATCAAACTGCCACCGGCAAGGCTGGTGGACGTACTGGAAGCATGGAACAAGGAGCTCGAAGCATGAAAACGCAGATTCAATCCGTTACCGGCCGGCGTCTCTGGGACTCACGCGGCCGGCCAACTGTTGAGACCGAAATCACGTTGCAGGGCGGTGCGCGCGGCCGGGCGATTGCGCCAGCCGGTGCCTCTACCGGGGCAGCCGAGGCGATCGACCTGCGCGATGGCGGCGACGCCTTCGGCGGCAACGATGTTCAGACCGCGGTCAACGCCGTTAACGGAGAAATTGCGAAGCTGCTCAAGGGGCGGGATGCCTGCGACCAGGCCGGAGCTGACGCAGCAATGATCGCGCTCGACGGCACGCCAAACAAGGCGCGTCTTGGCGGCAACGCACTCGTCGCGACCTCGATGGCGATTGCGCATGCTGCCGCTGCGGCAAACGAACTACCGCTTTGGCACTATCTGGGCGAAGGTCGAAAGGATTTTTTTCTGCCGCTACCGGAGATCCAGATATTTGGTGGTGGTGCGCATGCCGGACGGCGCGTCGATGTGCAGGATTTCATGGTCATCGCGGTTGGCGCGTCTGACTACGCCCAGTCACTTGAGTGGGTCGCAGAAGTTTATCGGGCGGCGGGCGCACTGATGGGCGAAGCCGGATTGCTGCAAGGCGTTGCCGACGAAGGTGGTTACTGGCCGGCATTCGACAGCAATGAAAAAGCGCTGGATTTCCTCGTGCGTGCGATTGAACGGGCCGGCTACACGCCGGGCCAGGACGTCGCGATTTCCCTGGACATTGCGGCATCCGATTTCGGCAAAGCCGGGCGCTATACCCTCGCGCGGGATGGTCGACAGGTGGATTCGGACGGCTTGTGCGAGATGCTGCTCGGTTGGCTGGCGCGCTACCCGATTGTGTCGATCGAGGATCCGGTTGGCGAGGATGATCCAGAGGGCATGACGCGATTTACCCAGGCCGCTGGTTCCGCCGTCGAAGTTGTCGCGGATGATTTTATTTGTACTGGCGCGAATCGGATCGAGCGCGCCGCCGGTATCGGAGCATGCAATACCGCGCTGATCAAACCCAACCAGGCCGGCACCCTGAGCGAGGCGCGCGCCGCGCTGGATGCCGCACGCGCTGCCGGATGGGAGAGCATTGTTTCCGCCCGCTCGGGTGAGACCGAAGACGTGACAATCGTTCACCTGGCAGTGGGTTGGGGCGTGAAACAACTAAAGGTCGGATCGTTCTCACGGTCCGAGCGTATGGCCAAATGGAACGAAGGCTTGCGCGTTGCCGAAGCCTTGCAACAGCACGGTGGTCGTCTTGCGCCACGGGATACGTTTCCATGGGGGCGCGCGCCGGCTTAGGCCAAACACGATAGCCACCGGTCGGGCTCATCGAAACCGGTTCTTCCCGAACGCATATGCAGCACATACCTGCTAGCGGGATGTTGCAAAACAATACCTGATTGCATGCGCAGTGCATCCATCGCACAGCATCGCATCTGTGCACCCAAAGTGTTGTTCCGATCGATACGGGATGATGGGCAGGACGAGTCACGACGTATCACTCCCACGTCAATCGCAAACAATCAGGAAGGCGCAACCAGGGGCCGCGTCCGGACTGGCTTATGAGCATCACGGTACGTGACTAGCCGCCACCCCATACCTTATCGCTGCGTTGCTCGTCGCGACTGCTGCGCTGTATTTGGCGCATCACACTTAATCCTCTTCGGGCTTCGACTGACCGCACCTTTTGCCATGGAACGATCGCAAGTAAAGATAGCGATACGCGAGTGCTGTTGATCCGCCAGCCTGTTGCTTGATCCTGGTCAGGAGCAGAGGCAACAAAAGAATGTCCAATCCAGTGACTGCCAATGATTTATTTGCCGGCGGTACCGGGTTGTTCGAGTAGTACCCATCGTTGACAGCCTGAAACGTATAGTCGGCTCGCGTCCCATAATAATGCGCTGAAAGAGGCAACCGTAAAAATGGAGAGAGATGGAAAGATGTTCATGAGGTCGAGTGGCACCAGAGGCGCGATGATTACCGCAACATGCGCTTTGATTATGTTCGCTCAGACGGCATGGGGCCAGAGTGGAGAGGATGAGAACAGTTGGAAATTCGAGGTTACGCCTTATTTGTTTGCGTCGGGTTTGAACGGAACGG
>DATKYN010000032.1:0-4036 GCA_035528435.1 Burkholderiales bacterium | reverse complement strand
CAAGAGCGTGGTGAGGTCTTATCTTCTTGCCAGGCAATTTCCTCATCAGCTTGCGGTGGATTTTTTTGATGAAGCGGTTGTTATCACGATCCTGCCGGGGTCACCTCAGATGGAATTCCTGGTCCTGGTTCCGGGAGGTGGTCTTGGGGATCCGTTTTCAGCCAGGTTTCTCGCGTCCAGCAGGATCACCGAACTATTCATGGCGGCCGCATCCGAGAATCAGAACCCGCTATCACTGTATATCGAGCTTGATCTACTCCTCGAACGGTTACGCATCGGATAATTGACGTTGCCGGTTCTTCGGTACTATCTTTGCAAGGTGTGCTGACTGCGAATGCAGTACCTCGAACGTCCGGTTGCAAGTCCTGACTGGAAAGTTGAGACATCCGGCGAATGGAAAGCGACCACTTCTTCCGATTCACATCCAGGTGCCGGGTTGCCACATCGTTCCCGCTTCAAGGTAACGGAGACTTTCCGAGAAATCTATGCGGATGATCCACTGGTGTCACAGAATAATTTGGTTTGTCGCGAGTTGTTCCGTGCTATTGGTTTCGTGTGATCGGGGCCAACCGGAGCCAGTCGATGTTGGTGCGATCAACAGCGACGTCGAATCGGTGGTGGTCCAACCAGCGCCCGTAAGTGCCAACTCGGCGACTCTCGGCTGGGATGATGTTCCGATCCCCAATATTCGTGGATACCGGATTTACTATGGTCCCGATCCCGATATGTATCTTCAATTGCCCGGGCAAGGCATTGATGTCGGTCGGGTGAGGACTTACACGATCACTGGTCTTACCAGCGGGAGGCGCTACTACTTCGCCGTGACGACGGTTGACCGGTCAGGCAACGAAAGCGAATTTTCGAATCAGGTATTCAAGGACATTCCGTGATGTTGCACCGGTAATCCCCAGCGCAGATCTTTTTGGATCCCGGGGAGGCCGGAGCGGTTTCTCTTGTTCCGGTTCGCTCAATGCAAGAGAGAGGGCGGTTGTCTATCTGCCAGAACATCTTGGCAGGTGCGACCCAATCGCGCGTATGCACCGGATTTGGTGCCTGGATCCGATTCCGTCCTAGCGGTAACAGAAGACACGAACATTTCGCTGGCTCTGCTCGCAGTAATTGACGATGTTGGTCAGATTGAATTTGGCCTTTCCACCGCACCAGATTTCCATTTCCTGCAGAGCTGATGTGCAGCCCAGTTGCGGGACTTGCAGGGGGTAACAATATCGATCCGAACGCTGCTTTGCTTCCCGGCAGTTGTTTTCCTGTTCGACCGGGGACGGGGTTGCGCCCTCAGCCTGAGCGATTGTCACGCACCAGAAATTGATTTCTCTCAGTGAGGCCTGACAGGCGATCGTAATGCTTTGCACGTCGTCTTGTGCCTGCACCCACGTGCCGCATAGCATGAATGCGCTTGCGGTAAAGCTTGTAAGCCATTTGAGAAAATTATTCCTGATCACGCTCTGATTTTCCCTGATAACCCGGTTTGTCCAGTCGGTAACTTATAACCGGCGCTAACGCCTGTCAAAACGTACCGATGCCTGGCAGTGCGAAGTCGCGCTGGTTGCGGGAGCAGCAATCGCAAACGCGTTGAAGGCCGCAGTCTGCACGCAGCATTCCCCGAACAAAAAAGCCACCCCGGGCGGCAGTGGCTTTTTGGTTCGGAGATTTTGAAACAAGGTGTTCGCCCTATTTTTTATATCCAGGATCATGCCGCCCCGGTTTGATGTGCACGTCTGGCAACCGCGCCCCCTTCCAGGCCCGCAGTGCGGTAACCAACGGCGAGTTGATCATCGCCAGATACTTTTCGTCCAGCAGATCCAGCTTCATCGGCAAGACTTCGCCGTACTGGGCGTGCCAAGTCTTGCCGATATACGATTTGAAGCCCAGTGCCGAGAAATAGAACACAAGGGGATCGCTGCATCGCAGAAACGCCGATCGCGCGTTTTCGCCAAGCGCATGTTTGTAAGCCGCCAGGCACAGGCGCTGTCCGACGGTGCCACCCCTGTGGCCCGGATCGACAAGAAGCCGGGAGAAGATGCAGGTGCCAGAAGGGTGATTGTCTCCGGCTGCTTCCCGCATTCTGTAAAAATCGGCATCAATGCCGAGGTCACGAGCCATCGCATAGTTGATCTGAATGGTGCCCACTACCTCAGACTGGTATGAGGCCGTCAGCTGCACACCGTCGCCGCTCAGGTTGTCCTCGTGGGTGTAAGGCTGGTAGTGGCTGTAGTGAGTCTGACGCCGGTTCGTGTCCATGACGGTAACGCGGTGTCGGAACCGCTCAAGGGCTTTTCTATCGGCACTGGAACGGACTTCACGGATGTCCACTTCGAACGCTTCAGCCGCGCCATGCCATAAGCATGTCGAGATGCTCGAGACATTGCCCGAAGTGACCAGCGATAGATGCCGGCGCGGATCGGGTTCGAAAATCCGTTTGCGCATGTTGCCTCCCTAAAAAACTGCAGCGGAACTTTATTTTTAATTTGCCCGGGATTGTAGTGCCCGCACTCCGGGTTCAGCAAGGGGAGTATCCCGTCCGGCCTGTTGCGGGAGAGTAGAACAGGCTTGATGTGCAAGCGAAATCATCGCTGTATCAGAAAGATAGACGTGCATTCAATGCGGTCGCGCCTGGTTTATATAGTTCAGCTTGCGATCGAAATGATTTTGTTAATCCGGTCTTTCAACCGTAAGAAAGTTGATCGGCAAGTTATTCGCGTAATGGTACTCGCGTGACTGACCAGAGCGGCGATTAAACGCTTGCCTCCCGGGCTCGATTAAGCCGGCGGCGCACAAGTGCGATGTGCAAACGCATGTTGTAGAGTTCTTCAGCGTATGACAGTGGCACCGCAATGTGTGCAATCTTGTCATCGAGTTTCTCCAGGTCTTCCAGCAAGCTTTCTGCAGGCACAGCGCCGATTGCCAACCGATCCTCGATGTCGCGCAGTTGCCGATACCAGCGAAAGACCCTGCGGCGAATCCGAAACTGGTACAACGGTGGCACCACTCGGGACAACGGAATCACAACGGCGATGATGGTGATCAGTACCACCCACATCCGGTCAATCAGATTTGCCAGCCAGAATGGCAGGTAGCGCTGCAGCAAAGGCGGGCCGTTGGCGTAGAAGCGTTCGGCCTCGGAGGCGAGCGGAAATTCCGAATGCTGGGCAGTGGGGAACCTTCCGGCGCGCGAGATCCACCCGGCTTCGCCGTGAATGCGGGTCGCTGCCTGTACCAGGAGTTGCACCACTGCAGGGTGGGTGCCTTCGCGAGCCACCATAGAGGTAATTGGTGCTATCAGCGGCACGTCGTGTCCCGGTACGTCGCGGCCAAGATCGACTACGCCGCGTGGCAAGGTCACGGGACTGAGGAAGGGAAAGCGGCGCGAGTATGCTTCGGCTTGCGGGAACTCCAGCAACTTTATTCCAGGCGTGCGCAGCAGCATTTGAACCAGCGGCGCTTCGGGCGCCGACGCGAACGCGACCGCCTCCAGTTCGCCACCCAGCAGCGCCACTACTGCGGGCGTTAACGCCATTTCTAAAGGCTCCAGGCCTTCGTAGTCAATGCCGTTGGCGGTCAGAAGTTTCTTGACCAGGCCGGGCGTGCCGGAACCCGGCGTGCCGAAATTAACCCGCCATCCGGTTAACTGTGCCGGCTGCTCCATAGTCTGTTGTGGTAGCCCGCGTGCTGCTGCTTCGCGATAGAAAAACCAGACCGGCTCGAAGAACAGGCTGCCCAGAGACATCAGCGGCAATCCGCTGGTGTCTTCGTCCACCGCTCGCGCCGATTCGCTTGAGCCGCCCTGCACGAATCCAACATCGACATCCCTGGTTGCGTCGCGAAGCGTCGTAAGATTATCCAGCGAGCCACGAGTGGGACGCAGTTCGACCTCGATGCCAAACGCCCCGAGTTCTTCGGCATAGCGTTTTCCGAACTCCGCGAACGCGCTCTGATCCGGCCCGGTGGCCATCACGATACGCTTGGGTGGTGCCGGATCCAGCAGGAGGTAGGCGCCGGTTAGGAGCGCCGCAATGAG
>DATKYN010000031.1:0-7488 GCA_035528435.1 Burkholderiales bacterium | reverse complement strand
TTCACGTGAGATCCAACCCGACCCCGTGTTGTTGTTTCGTTACTCGGCGCTGACCTTCAATGGCCATCGCATTCACTCTGACCGGACTTACGTTACCGAAGTGGAAGGCTATCCGGGATTAATCGTGCACGGTCCATTGATCGCGACGCTACTGGTGGATCTGTTGCGGCGCAGTCTGCCGGACGCGCACATGCGGCGATTCAGTTTCCGTGCCATGCGTCCGTTGTTTGATACGCATCAGTTTACCGTGTGCGCTCGCCAGGACCCTGACAACAGGGTCGCCTTATGGGCGCGCGATCATGACGGCTCGCTGGCAATGGAAGCAAATGCCGAACTTGGTTAGCAGGGATAACGGGAAAACATGAATATATGAACGAGGCTGGCGCAAATCAGTATCAGGATATTCGGGATGGCGTGCGCGCCCTGTGCGAGCAGTATCCGGACGAATATCACCGGGAGGTTGACGCGAAGCGCGCTTATCCGGAGGCGTTCGTCAATGCATTGACCGAGGCCGGCTGGCTGGCTGCCATGATTCCGCAGGAATACGGTGGCTCCGGACTCGGGCTTGCCGAGGCGTCAGTGATCATGGAAGAGATCAATCGCTCGGGTGGCAATGCCGGTGCGTGTCATGGGCAGATGTACAACATGGGTACTTTGCTCAGGCATGGTTCGGACGAGCAGAAACGTGAGTATCTGCCGAGGATCGCCAGTGGCGAACTGCGCCTGCAGTCGATGGGCGTGACCGAGCCGACAACGGGTACCGACACGACCAGGATCAAGACGGTTGCTGTCAGGAAGGGCGATCGATACGTCGTCAACGGGCAGAAAGTGTGGATCTCCCGCGTGCAGCACTCCGATCTGATGATTCTGCTGGCGCGCACGACGCCGCTCGCAGAAGTGAAGAAGAAATCCGAGGGGATGTCGATTTTCATCGTGGATTTGCGCGAGGCGGTGAAGTCCGGCATGACGGTTCGGCCGATACCCAATATGGTCAATCACGAAACCAACGAGCTGTTTTTTGATGACCTCGAGATACCCGCAGAGAATCTGATCGGTGAAGAGGGCAAGGGCTTTCGCTACATCCTTGACGGACTCAATGCCGAGCGCACACTGATCGCCGCCGAGTGTATTGGTGATGGCTACTGGTTTGTTGATCGCGCAACGGCCTATGCGAAAGACCGCGTCGTGTTCGAGCGGCCGATCGCACAGAACCAGGGCGTGCAGTTCCCGATTGCGGAATCGTATATCGAAGTCGAGGCTGCGGACCTGATGCGCTGGAAAGCCTGCCGCCTGTTCGACGCAAAACTTCCTTGTGGTGCCGAAGCCAATATGGCGAAATATCTTGCGGCTAAGGCGTCGTGGGAAGCGGCCAATGTCTGCATTCAGTCGCACGGCGGTTTTGGTTTCGCCGCGGAGTACGATGTGGAGCGCAAGTTCCGCGAAACGCGTCTCTATCAGGTGGCGCCGATTTCCACCAACCTGATCTTGTCCTACATTGCCGAGCATGTTCTCGGAATGCCGCGATCGTTTTGATCCGGGCGTGATGGCGCGAATTCAGACGCGCTGGAAGAAAGAGGAAACAATAAGTGATTGATGAAATCTTTTCCCTGAAAGGGAAAGTGGCCCTGGTAACGGGTGCCAACAGCGGCATCGGCCGCGAGTTCGCATTGGCGCTGCGTGATGCCGGTGCCAAAGTCGCTATCGGTGCGCGCCGTGCCGATCGTAACGCAAAGGTTCTGGAAGAACTGGGACCGGACTGCGCGGCTTTCCAACTCGACGTCGGTGACGAACAATCGGTTGAAAAAGCGATTGCGGGCGTAGCCGAACGTTATGGCCGGCTGGATATCCTGATCAACAATGCCGGCGCGGTAAACAAGAAATCGGTGATGGATCTCGAACGCTCTGCCTGGGATCAGGTCATGACGGTTAACGTGACCGGCCCCTTCCTGTGTACCAAACATGCGGCACGTTTGATGAAGAAACACGGTGGCGGGAAGATAGTCAACATATCGTCCGTGTACGGACTGACTGCACCCAGTAAAGGGTTACAGGTAGCTTACACGGCGTCCAAGCATGCGGTAGTCGGCTTGACCAAGGTGAATGCGGTGGAACTCGCGGAGTACGGCATTCAGGTGAATGCGATTGCCCCCGGTTTCTACCTGACTGAAATGACCGCGGATATCGGCGGCTCGCCGATGGAGAAGGCGCTGATCCGGCGCACGCCGAGTGGACACCTTGGCGAGACCCGGGATCTTGTCGGCACTTGCCTGTATCTGGTGTCAGCTGCGTCCGATCATGTGACCGGAGTGTGTATTGCAGTTGATGGTGGGTACGTTGCATCCGACGGGATGGAACGCGGCTGAAAAGGATGGTCAGGCGAACCTCCTGGATTCGCCTGACGGGGTCAAGCAGTTTGATTCCGGACCGGCTTAACTCAAGCCGAGCAGCGAAGCGGCGTCCGTTTCCTTCCAGCAGGGAAGGTCTTCCATCCGCTTCATCCAGGCAACCAGATTGGGATGTTGGTCGAGCGGCAGCTTCTGCCATTTGTGCAGATGCATGGGCGCGGCAACCGCGATGTCTGCAATCGTGACCTTGTCTCCGCACAGGAATGGATTTTTCTCCACTGCCTTGTCAATGATCCCGGCGAGCTGGTGAAATTTCGGGCTTGCAGCCTCGAGGACTTTCTGATCAGGCTTGTCTTCGAGCAAAGGTTTGACGACGTTCTCGACCAGGAAGGTGTAGCAACTCGGGAACCACTGGTTTGCTTCCCATAGCAGCCAGCGATTGACGTCGGTGCGTGTTTTCAGGTCTTTCGGGTAAAAATCTTCCTTGCCATCCTTGTCGGCGGCGTACTGCAGAATCGCATTTGATTCCCAGACGATGAACCCGTCATCGTCAATTGCCGGCAACGACTGATTGGGATTGATTGCCGTGTATTCGGGGCCCTTGAACTCACCCGTGAAGTAGTCGACTTTCTGTTCGTCGTACTTCGTACCCATGAGCTTGAAGCCTGCAAGTACCTTTTTGCAGTTGACGGTAATCGGGTCGTAATACAGTTTCATCTTGCTTCCTCCTCCTTGCATTCGCAAATGGTCATTGCCATGTGTTGATGATGCCGCGTGTTCATGCCCCGGCGTGCGAGGCGACCGGGGCCGGCGGTTCGCTTCGAGCCGGAAGCGGTGCGCCGTTTCGGCGATCTACTGCCTCGGCGACCTATTGTCATTTTGTAACCGGCCCGATTTTCCGACTCTAACAGCATTGCTACGCTGCCACTATAACTTGTCTGCCGGACCCGGGGCTGCCATTGCTTTGTCAGACATGCGTGCGCGCTTGGGGGTGATTATGAAACCCGGATCGAACGCTCGCGCGTCGGTCGTGGCCGGTGGCTCGAAGGGCATCGGCCGTGCATCCAGCCTGTGTGGTATCGCCCTGGATCTCGATGGCGGCCACAACAACGCCCGTTGCCGTGCTTTCCAACGTTGATTGAGAGCATTGACGTTCCGTTCGATCCCCCGGACGGTGCGAGCCTTTACCGGTTGCGCTGATCGTGTCAGTATCGGCGAAAGCAGGTCAATAAAAGCACAACAAAGAGGAGGCCACCCCGCCAGCGCGGCAGCGTAGCTCTGCACAAGGCGGGCAGGACCGCATCATGATCGAGGCTGGCACCGCCACGCATTCCACAGCGACCGCAGCGCAACAATCGGGCTCGGCATTGTTGCGCGTGTCGGGCATTACGGTGCGTTTTGGCGGCATTGTGGCGCTCGATGATGTTTCCTTCGAGGTGCGACGGGGCGAGATCGCTGGATTGATCGGGCCCAATGGCGCCGGCAAGACAACCCTGTTCAACTGCCTGTCGCGCCTTTATGACTGGCAAGCGGGCTCGATCGCGTTTGACGGTGCTGACCTCGCCAGCGTACAGCGCTACCGTGTTGCAGAACTGGGAATCGGGCGCACGTTCCAGAATCTGGCCTTATTCAGAACCATGAGCGTTCGTGACAACATCATGGTCGGGGCGCATTGCCGCAGCCGCGGTGGTTTTCTCGCAAATGCCTTGCGCCTGCCACTCGTGCGGCATGAAGAACCGCGGATCGCGGATCACGCTCGCCGTCTGATGGATTTGCTGGAGCTGGATTCCGTGGCCGATATCCCGGCAGGGGATCTGCCGTTCGGCACGCAAAAACGCGTCGAACTCGGGCGCGCATTGGCGGCACAACCATCACTGTTGTTGCTCGACGAACCGGCAGCCGGCCTTAATCACAGCGAGGTCGAAACGTTTATCGAACTCGTTCAGCGCATTCACCGGGAGCTGTCTCTCACCGTGTTGCTGGTCGAGCATCACATGAATCTGGTCATGCGCGTTTCCGACCGGGTGTTCGTGCTCGATTTCGGCAAAAAGATCGCCGATGGCACGCCCGATGAAGTGCGGCAGAACGCAGATGTCATCAGCGCCTACCTGGGCAAGGCGGACTGATGGCCTTACTTGACGTTACCGAACTGACAGGTGGTTACGGGCCGACAGACATTCTGCACGCGGTCTCGTTTGTAGTCGAAGAGGCTGGTATCACGACCATTCTCGGCGCGAACGGCGCGGGCAAGACGAGTGTCTTGCGTGCCCTGTGCGGCATGCTAAGGGTATCGAGCGGCAAGATAGTGTTCTCGGAACAACCGCTCAACGGCAAGGCGACCGAATCGATTGTGCGCATGGGCATTGGCCATGTGCCGGATGGACGCGGCACTTTCCTGAATCTGACCACGGAGGAAAACCTTCGCGTTGGCGCGATGACACGGCGCGACAAGGCCGGCGTGGTTGAAGACTTCGAGCGGGTCTACGGCTACTTTCCGAGACTGAAGGAAAGGCGAAATCAACAGGCCGGCACGCTATCGGGCGGCGAACAGCAGATGCTTGCGATTTCACGCGCACTGATGCTGCGCCCGCGCCTGCTGCTGCTCGACGAACCATCGTTCGGGCTGGCGCCGCTGGTGGTGCAGGACATCTTTCGAATCATGCGCGCCATCAACGAAGAGCAGAAGGTCGCGATTCTGCTGGTCGAGCAAAACGCCAGTCTCGCACTCGAACTCGCTGACACCGCGTATTTGCTTGAAACCGGATCGGTCGTCATGTCCGGTCCCGCCGACGAGTTGCGTGAAGCCGAGTCGGTCAGACGATCTTACCTCGGCTACTAGCTTCGGATACCGGACATGGAAGCGTTTCTGCATCAGGTCTTTTCAGGTCTCGCCAATGGCGCTATCTATGCCAGTCTTGCGCTGGCGTTGGTGATGATCTACCAGTCGACACACCACATCAATTTCGCGCAGGGCGAAATGGCGATGTTCTCGACTTACCTTGCCTGGGCCATGATCAATGCAGGAATTCCTTACTGGATTGCATTTGCGTTAACGGTTGTCGCGTCGTTCTTTATCGGCATGGCCATTGAACGTGTCATCGTGCGTCGCGTCGCGGACGCTCCGGTGCTGACGCTGGTGGTCGTTTTCATCGCGCTGCTGGTCATATTGAACAGTGTCACCGGCTGGATATTCTCCTACACCATCAAGGTGTTTCCGAGTCCGTTTCCGGAACAGCCACTGCTCGGCCCCTATATCTCATCGCACGAAGCCGGTGTCGTCGGCATCACCTTGTTCGTGTTGTTTTTGTTGTTCCTGTTTTTTCGCTTTACCTCACTCGGGCTGGCGATGCGTGCTACTGCCGAAAATGCCGTCTCGAGCCGTCTCGCCGGTATCCGCGTTGGCTGGATGCTCGCCCTGGGGTGGGGGCTGGCGGCGGCGATCGGCGCTATTGCCGGGATGATGGTTGCGCCCATTGTTTACCTCGATCCGAACATGATGTCGGGCATACTGCTCTACGGAATTGCCGCGGCGTTGATGGGAGGCATCGACAATCCGTTCGGTGCCGTCGTCGGCGGATTGATCGTTGGCGTGCTGGAAAACCTGATGGGGGCCTACGTCGTCGGCACTGAACTGAAGCTGACAGTCGCGTTGCTCGTGATCATCGGCGTGTTGACCTTCAAACCGACCGGGCTGTTCGGCCGGTCTTTCGTGACGAGGGTCTGATGCACGGGATGCACGTAAACCGCATGCGCTGGATATTGGTTGCGATTGTCGTGGTCGCCGCTTGCTTGCTGCCGTTTGTGCTGAGCAGTTACCGTGTTTTTCAGTTCAATCTGGTGTTGGTTTACGCCATTGTGCTGCTCGGTCTGAACATTCTGACCGGCTTCAACGGGCAGATTTCGCTGGGGCATGGCGCGTTTTATGCCATTGGCGCCTATGTCGCAGCAGTGCTGATGGATCAATGGGGCGTGCCTTATTGGGCAACGATCCCTGTCGCCGGCATCGTTTGTTTCGTCGCCGGTTTTTTGTTCGGTTTACCGGCCTTGCGTCTGCACGGCCATTACCTCGCACTGGCGACGTTTGCGCTGGGTATTTCGATGCCGCAGATTCTCAAGTACAAGGGCCTTGAACAATGGACCGGCGGCGTGCAGGGCATCGTCATTCTGAAGCCGGATGCGCCGTTCGGCCTTAATGTCAGTCAGGATCAGTGGCTTTACCTGTTTACGCTGTTTGTTGCATTAATCATGTTCTTGCTGGCGTGGAATCTTTTGCGCGGGCGGGTTGGCCGGGCGATGGTGGCGATCCGCGACCACCCGATCGCCGCCGAAGCGATGGGCATCAACGTTGCTGCGGTGAAGACGCTTACGTTCGGTGTGAGTGCGTTGTATGCTGGCGTTGGCGGTGCGCTCGGGGCGATCGTGATTCAGTTTGTCGCGCCCGACAGTTTCGTCGCTTTGGTTTCCATCAGTTTTCTGATCGGCATCGTGATCGGCGGCCTCGCCTCGATCAGCGGCGTCATATACGGAGCGCTCTTCATCGTGTTCGTGCCCAACATTGCCGATGAAATTTCCAAGGCGGCGCCGTGGGCGGTATACGGACTTTTCTTGCTGGCTTTCGTTTTCCTGGCCCCGAAGGGCGTTGCCGGTTTCGTGCAAATCCTTTGGGGTAAATTGCTGAATGCGCGGACTCGCAACAGAGCGCGTTCAGCGACCGTGCAGTCTCAATGAATGTGGAGGTGACGATGTTATCCAAACGCGTACTCAGGGCAATCGCTATTTCAGGCGTTGCCGTTGGCCTGGTTGCCGGCTGCGGCGAGCAACAGCAGCAAGGCAGCAGTGACCCCGGTGTAACCGAATCCGAGATTAAGATCGGCAATACCAATCCTTACAGCGGCCCGGCGTCGGCGTATGGAACGATCGGGCGTGCTCACGCTGCCTATTTCAAAATGATCAACGAGCAAGGTGGCATCAACGGACGCAAGGTTAATTTCATCACGCTGGATGATGGTTACAGCCCGCCGCGAACGGTTGAGCAGATTCGTAAATTGGTCGAGGAAGAGCAGGTTTTCTTTCTTGCGGGAACCCTGGGCACACCCACGAATACAGCCATTCACAAATACGTCAATGCCAAACAGATTCCACA
>DATKYN010000030.1:0-14244 GCA_035528435.1 Burkholderiales bacterium | reverse complement strand
CAGCAACGCGCCGACACCATGCGTGATGTTGGCAATCTGCATAGTGAAGCGCGTCTGCTCGAAATTCGGAAAATTGAGTATCAGGCCGGATATTCCGACCACCAGCCCAAGCAGCGCCACGCCGCCCCAGAACCAGCCCTTCTCAGCCGCATTGTATTTGCCCGACGGGACATGTGCGTTACCGGTGAGGACCTGAGGTGCCTTCTTCAGCCACTCCCAGTCAATTCCGTGCCAGATGTTGTCGCGCACGAACACCACGAACATGCAGGCTACACTGAAGATGAACAAGGGCCCCACAATGTTGTGCACGTTCTTGGCGATCGTTGCAAACCAGGCAAAGCCTGTATGCCCGATTACCGGGATCAGGATATGTTTTCCAAATAGCAGGAGAACACCGGTCACGGCCAGCACAACAAATGTAATCGCTGTCGACCAGTGAATAACGCGCTCCCAGGTGTTGAAGCGCTGAACCAGATTACCGGTCGGCTGACCGTGCAACTTCAGTGGTCCCTTCCAGGTGTAGAACAGACCGATAACGATCGGCACCAGAATAAGCAGCAGTCCGCCAATCAGCGTAATCGGTCCATTTCGAATCTGGCGCCAGGTCTCCCCCGCCGACTGGATCAGCACTCCGGCCTCCCGGCCGGTCGCCTGCGTTGAATGCTCGGCGCCAGAGCGCACGGATCGCCAGACGGGTGCATTATTCAACGGCTGCGAGGATTGTCGCTTTACCTGCTCCGCCGCGTTGTTCGACTTTGCTGCATCATCAGCCACCGCAACCGTGGCAGCACCGCCCAACGCACTGCACACGACCAACCAGGCCGAAAGCAAGAACGCGCGTGTTTTCATCAGGCACCTCCAGGCCGGGTATATTCGCTTTGCAACTTGTTTCGACGCTTGATTTCGCGCTCCCAGTTCTCACGTTTGCCGTCGAACGCCTCGCCTTGCCAGTTTGGCGTATCGGGTTTTCCTGCATAGTGACCGCCCTGGTAAGGCGCGTCCTGCGGCATTTCGCCGCAGCCGGACTGGATGCCGGCAACGAGCACAACGGCAATCAGGCAAGAGAGGCGTTTCACGATGCCTGCTCCGTTTTCTTGCCGGCTGGGCTGGCATCAGACTGTCGCTCCGGCTTCCCGTAGGCGGTGCCCCAACCCCAGACCTCGGAACCCTTACCCCGTACCGTCACCCGCTCGCGATAGATATCGGCCAACACATCGCCATCACCGCCAAGCAGCGCCTTGGTCGAGCACATTTCGGCACACACCGGCAGTTTCCCTTCGGACAATCGATTGCGCCCGTACTTGGCAAATTCCTCTTCGCTGCCGTTTTCTTCCGGCCCACCCGCACAGAACGTGCACTTGTCCATCTTTCCGCGCGCCCCGAACCAGTCAGTCGAACGCCCATCCGGGGCACTGGCGTTGGAAGCCGGAAACTGCGGTGCGCCAAACGGACAGGCATAAAAACAGTAACCGCAGCCAATGCACAAATCCTTGTCGTGCAGGACGACGCCATCGTCTGTCTTGTAAAAACAATCGACCGGGCATACAGCCATGCACGGCGCATCCGAGCAGTGCATGCACGCGACGGACATCGATTTTTCGGCGCCTTCCTGCCCGTCGTTTATGGTAACCACACGGCGCCGGTTAATCCCCCACGGCACTTCGTGCTCGTTCTTGCACGCGGTAACGCAGCCGTTGCATTCAATACAGCGTTCCGCGTCGCACAAAAATTTCATTCTCGCCATTTACCAGATCTCCTTATGGTGTTTCGGTTCGCGTCGGGTCTGCCTTCATCCGTCCGCGTCTATGCCCGTTCCACCTGGCACAGCGATGTTTTTGTTTCCTGCATCATCGTGACAATGTCGTAACCGTAGGTACCACCGGTATTGATCGACTCACCACGGATAATCGGCGCGCTGCCTTCCGGGTAGTGCTCGACCATGTCCTCGCCCTGCCACCATCCGGAAAAATGAAACGGCACGAATACCGTATCGGGCCCAACGCGCTCGGTAATGAGCGCCTTGACCTTGAGCCGCACCCCTACCGGTGTCGTCAGCCAGACAAACTCGTCGTTGCGAACGCCCCGATCAGCGGCTGCCTTGGGGTGAATCTCGACAAAGTTCTCCTGCTGCAGTTCGGCAAGCCACGGATTCGAGCGCGTCTCTTCGCCGCCGCCTTCGTATTCGACCAGGCGCCCGCTGGTCAGTGTCAACGGATAAGTCTCGTGCACCTTGTCCGCCACATTTTTATCCTGAATCGACTTGAACAGCGTTGGCAATCGATATAGCGACTTGACGTCATCGTGCGTCGGCCATTTGGCAACCAGATCCGGGCGCGAACTGTACAGCGGCTCACGATGCATTGGCACCTCATCGGGAAAATTCCACACAACAGCACGGGCGCGGGCGTTACCGAAAGGCACGCACGCGTGTTTGAGCGCCACCCGCTGAATGCCACCAGACAGATCGGTTTTCCAGTTCTTGCCTTCGGCTTGCTGCTTTTCGTCCGCCGTCAGGTCATTCCACCAGCCCAGCTTTTTCAGCAACGCGTGATCGAACTCCGGATAGCCGGTCGTAATTTCGCTTCCGACCGAGTGAGAACCGTCTCCGGCAAGGAGATCCTCCCCTTCGTGCTCGACCCCGTAACGGGCACGGAAGGTGCAACCACCATCCATAACGTGCTTCGAGGTGTCATACAGGTTGGGTGTGCCGGGATGCTTGACCTTGTCCGTGCCCCAGCATGGCCATGGCAGACCGAAATAATCACCCGTCAGGTCGTAACCGGTCTCCGCATCCTTGCCGCCCGCAGCGCGTAGCGTTCTCGCGTTAAACACGTGCATGTTGCGCATGTGCGCTTTCAGGCGCTCCGGTGTTTGGCCGGTATAACCGATGGTCCAGGCGCCACCATTGATTTCACGCAGAACGTCTTCCAGGTCCGGCTCAGGCAGGCCGCCCTTGCCGGCAACGAGCTTGACGTTCTGCCCGCTACCGTTCTTGCCGACCAGTTGATCAGCGAAACCGAGTTTCTCGGCGAGCTGATACATGATCATGTGATCTGTGCGTGATTCGAACAACGGTTCGATAACCTGTTCACGCCACTGAACCGAACGATTCGACGCGGTGATGCTGCCGTACGTCTCGAACTGCGTCGATGCCGGCAGAAGATAAGCGCCGTCCTTGCGTGCCATCGCAAACATCGAGGCCGACGCCGACGGATAAGGATCGACTACCACCATCAGGTCGAGTTTCTTCATTGCTTCGACCTGGTCCACACCGCGAGTCTGGGAATTTGGCGCATGGCCCCAGAATACGACTGCCCGCAGATTGGTCTTCTGATCGATGTTCTCGCTTGCCTCCAGCACGCCGTCGGCCCAGCGTGACACGGTAATGCCGTTTTTGCCCATCATGTCTTCGCTGGCAAAGCGTCCCTTCAGCCAGTCGAGATCGACATTCCAGACACCGCTCCAGTGCTTCCAGGCACCGGCTGACAGACCGTAGTATCCGGGCAGCGTGTGCGCATTCGGACCCACATCAGTCGCACCTTGCACGTTGTCGTGGCCGCGATAGATGTTGGTACCGCCCCCGGTACGGCCCGCATTGCCAAGTGCCAGCATCAGTACCGCACTGGCGCGTGTCACCGCATTGCCATTGGTGTGCTGTGTCTGCCCCATTGCCCAGATAATGAAACCGGGCCGGTTGTCAGCCAGCATCTTCGCGGTATCGAACATGTCCTGCTCGGATACGCCGGTAACCTCTTCTACCGCTGCCGGCGTATATCTGGACATGACCTCTTTTCTGACCTTGTCCATGCCATAGACGCGCTGTTTGATGAATTCCTTGTCTTCCCAGCCATTGGCAAGGATGTGGTACAGCAAACCGAAAAGAAAGGCGACGTCCGTGCCGGAACGCAGACGGATGTATTTGTCGGCCTTCGCCGCGGTACGGGTAAAGCGCGGGTCCGCCACAATCACCTTGGCACCGTTTTCCTTGGCGTGCAGCGTGTGCAGCATCGAGACCGGGTGGGCCTCAGCCGCATTCGATCCAAGAAAGAACAGGCATTTCGAATTCTGCTCGTCGTTATAGGAGTTGGTCATTGCGCCGTAACCCCAGGTGTTGGCAATGCCGGCGACCGTGGTGGAGTGACAGATCCGTGCCTGATGGTCAACGTTGTTCGACCCCCAGAGCGCAATCCATTTGCGCATCAGGTAGGACTGCTCATTGTTGTGTTTGGACGAACCAAGTACGAACAGGGCGTCGGGGCCACTCTCCTCGCGAATGGCGAGCAGCTTCTCGGATATCTCCTGATAGGCCTGATCCCAGGAGACCTTTTTCCACTTACCGTTCTCGAGCTTCATCGGATACTTGAGCCGATGCGAGTCGTGCGTGATCCCGTGTTCGCGCACTGCCGCCCCCTTGGCGCAGTGCGAGCCAAGGTTGATCGGCGAATCAAAAACCGGTTCCTGGCGTACCCAGACCCCGTTTTGAACCACGGCGTCGATGGCGCAGCCTACCGAGCAATGAGAGCACACCGTGCGCTTGACGGTGACCTCACCGCCAGTCGTTGGCTTTGCTTCCGCCTGCGCCTTGCCAACCATGGCATATGGCAGTTGCGAGGCGACTGCACCGGCGCCCAGCGTCACGCCGGAACGCTTCAGGAAGGTACGCCGGTCAATCGTCTTGCCCAGCACACCGGCAACGTTTCGCGAGAGTCGTGCGGCAGGCGCCGCAATGCGAGTGGACTTTCTGGTCAGCAGCATTGCCATTCCTCTTCTTGGAGCCGGAATTCTCAGACCCGGGTGGTGCGGTAATATTTGTTAATGTGATCCGACACCTGATAGCCGCCCTTTTTCGACGGGCGCGGCGCGATGGTCGCGGCTTCGGACTCGGGTGTCACGGAATGGACCACGGCGGCCGCTGTGGCAACACTTCCTGCGCCAACGGAAATCAGAAATCCGCGGCGTGATGCCGACATTTTGCGTTTTGCCATGTTGCTCCTCCTCGTGCTGATCGTCGCCGCACCCGGTGCCGCAACCCGTTCCGGCGCGACACCGCATGCAAACCGTGCAATTCAAACCCTCTTGATCAGACCGGTTGCATGACCATCAATGACGTTACTACGATCAAGGTTATTCCTGCTTTCACTTTCGCTATTGTCACATGTCGAACGCGTCATGTTCAACGAACAAAAACTTTTTGGTCAAGTCCGCGACCGGTCGATAGAAATGCGTGCGCGGATGCGCTGTTATTGCATCGCACAACAACACCCCTCCACTCCACAGAAATTTCTCGAAAAAAGACTTCTGCTGGTCAACACTGCTGCGCGCCTCGGAAATGAGGTAACGCATGATTTCGAACAGCATCGCGATGTGATCTTCCGGTTCATGCACACCGGTCTGGCGCTGCAGTCCATGTGACGCGAGATAGTCGCGCAACGCCACCAGCGGTGTGTCCACGCTGCTGCGAGCGGTGTGCGCTCCGATATACAGTGAAATCTCCGCGCGCCCGCTGCCTACGAACAGTTCGTGGTATTCATCTGCTATCGCAGCAACGTTTGCTTTCCCCGCCATGCTGACGAGGTCTGCCCAGCTTTGCACGAACTCGCCAGCGGTCTCACCCGCCGATGAACTGGCAGCGTTCGAACTCGATGCGATACCGCGCAGCAATTCGCTGTCAGGTGGTGCCGCGAACAGCCGTGACAACAATGCGTAGAGATCGGCTCGCGCCTGCTCTTCCGCGTCGATTGAAGGCAGCGAACTGTCAGCTACCGTACTCATTTCTCTCCCGCCTTGCCAGACCCTGTATCGCCGGAATCCGGGTAGTCGAAAATGGATGTCTCCTGGGTCGATCCGACCATGTCCACAACACGGCATTCACCGCACATCTGCAGGCGCTTCAGGGCGCCTTCCCCAGAGAACATCGAATGCTCCCCCAGCCTGGCCACCATGTTGTCAACCATGCGCCGGGTACCAAACGCTTTACCGCAGCGAATACAATCAAACGGTTCTGCCTCGTTCAGCACCACCGGCGCCTTCGCTTGCCCGGTAAGAAGCAGACGCGGCTGCAGCGTGATCGCATCCTCGGGACAGGTGTTGGCGCACAACCCGCACTGCACACAGTTGCGTTCCACAAACCGGAGCTGGGGTGCTTGCGGCGCATCCTGCAGTGCGGACGCCGGACACGCGCTGACACACGCCATGCAGACGGTACAGCTATCCCGATCAACCGCTACCGTTCCAAAGGGCGCACCAGCAGGCAACGCGATTTGCTCCACCGGATTCGGCGCATGCTGTGACAAGTGGTCGATTGCAAAATCCAGGGTCGTACGCTTCTCCGGAGACAGATCGAAACGCGCCGCTTCGGCTACGCACGCCGCCGGTTTCAGATCCCACAATGCGTGCTCCAGACCGGACACATCGTCGGCTTGCAACAACCGGAAATGCTCACCGGCATAGCCCAACCCACTGAGAATCACTTGCGCGATATTCATCTGCTTTTCGATCGCCTCCAAATAGGCATCGACGCGGCAGCTGCCCGATAAAATGATTACCTGGCTGGCGCCGTAGGCAATGGCACCGAGCAAGGTGTCGATGCCGATGGAGGCGGCGTGGAAGGCCGTCACCGGAATGACCCGCGCCGGCAGGCCCCGGCCGCCGCGCACCGCGTGCCTGCCGAGCGAACTGATCAGCGCCGCGCCCTCGCCTGCGTCATGCAACAACAGACAGGGATCCTTGCCACCGGCTCCGAGGTAGGTGGACAACAAGGCCTTCAGGCGCGCGCCGACGTCTGGCACTCTTGCGTACTCATAGCGCATCGCCCCCGTCGGACATACCGTCGCGCAACCGCCGCATCCCGCGCAGACATGCGCATTGATCGTGACACGTTCGCCTTCGCTGTGGATGGCACCGGTCGAACACACATCGATGCAACGGTTACAGCCGTTGCGTCCGGACCGGGCGTGCGCGCAAATTTTCTCGCGATAGCGGGTAAAGCGCGGCTTTTCGAACTCGCCGACGAGTTGCGCCAGACCCGCCGCGGCCAATGCCTGTTCGAGCGGATCATTTCCCGGCGCTGCATAACCTTGCGGCAAATCGGCCAGCTGTATCAGCGGCTGCGCTGACAAATCGAACACCATGTCGAACCGTTCCGTTCGATTGTCTGCATTACGTTCGAAATCGATCGCGCCGATTCCCGCGCACGCATCGACGCACTTGCGATGCCCGTTACATCGGTCCGGATCGATCTGATACAGAAAATCAATCGCGCCTTCCGGGCACTGATCGATGCAGGCGTTGCATCGCGTGCAAATGTCGAGATCGATCGGATTCTGCGGCTGCCATTCAACGTCAAAGGCACCGAGGAAACCCGTCACCCGCGTCGGACTTCCCGACCACACTGAGTAATCGCGCTCCGCCGGCAGTTCGCCGCCTTCGCGGCGTGTCATCAACACACTGACGTTAAGCTGCCCGACGCTGCCGTCGGACAAACGTCGTGCCCAGTCAAGCGCGACTGCCGACGGACCGATGATGAGAACTTCGCCGCCTGATTGGTAATCGACCGATGCAACGGGCTCGGGCTCGGGCAGACTGGCAGCCGCCAGCAGCGCAGCGACCTTCGGCGTCACCTGATCCTGTTGCGCTGACCAACCCGCCACTTCCCGGATATTGACGAAGCGCAAACCGGCATCCGACTCCTGGTCGGCCGCGAGTTCCGAAAACAACTGCGCTTCCTGCGTGCAGGCAACGATTACGTCGTCATCGCTCAACGCGTCGCGAAAGGCTCCGGCCTGGCGGCGGCACAACCCCTCATAAATCTTTACCGGTTGTGCACTGCCGAGTGCCTTGCCGATTTTCTGCGCATCGAGAGCCATACTGCGGTTACAGTTGCACAGCTTGATGGTCTTGTTACCAGTGCGTTTTGTTGTATTGGTTTCATTCATGCGGTTGGATTCATGCCCCCGACTCAGTCATTGTTTTCTGATGATGGCAGCCGATTTTTCCAAGATCGCTCTGCGTTCCCGATCGCACGATGCTCCTCCGCCTCGGGATTCACCACAGCCGCGGTTTCATCGCCGTTGCTACCCTGACATGTTGAAATTCCAGGACCCGGTGAGACATCCTGTTGGGTGGATTCCAACGCACTGGCCCCTTGCCTATCATCGATATTTTGATCTTCTTTGCCACATCCGGCCTCATGGCGAACGACGTCTGGTTCGTCCCGGCCATCTTTCTTTCCGAACAAGGTGCGCTGGGCATACTTCAGCGTTGCGACCATGGCCGGCGTGAGTTTTTCCAGCTTCGTATAGTCCTCGGCATATACATCGAGACCATCGGTGACATTAAAGTCGGCACCACGAAACAGCGTTTTCAACGCAGCGCGCCGCACACCGTCGTCGACCCGCGGGTCCATGAACGCGCTGAAGTCCGAATCCGGCGTCAACTCGTCGAGCGACGGCAACTCCGGGAGCGGGTCACTGGCATTGCCGGCGGCGGCAAGCTTGTCGCCACTGGCAGATGCGTCTGTCGGCGTTGCCGGCGCGTCGCCCAGTGCCGTTTCATCATCGCTTGCGGCGGTTTCGGATGACGCTCGCTTAAGGCGCGACCA
The DNA here is from genome assembly GCA_035528435.1 of Burkholderiales bacterium. Taxonomy (GTDB): domain Bacteria; phylum Pseudomonadota; class Gammaproteobacteria; order Burkholderiales; family Eutrophovitaceae; genus SG8-40. The sequence goes on along the minus strand of DATKYN010000030.1, from coordinate 5,645 downwards.
ACGTGACAGTAGACCTTCCTTGTCGGGACGGGACATTTTGCTTGCCTGGATGCGACTACCCGGGTTACGGATTTCAGTGACGCGAACGCGGTCGCTGATCTCTGGATTGGAATGAGCGTGGCCGAATCCGCTTTTTTGGTTCGGGACGGTAGTGCTCCCGGGCAAATGCACTGACCACGTCGTAGAGTTCCGGCGGCATCGCGACTGAATCAACGTTTTCACCGGCATCCATCCAGGTACACGCGTCGTTGTAGCTGGCACTGACCTGCTGCGGAGTGGCGCGATCGCCTTCAACCTGCCACATGATAAATACCCTTGGCGCTTGTGTGGAAATGTTCAGGTAATAACCTTCTGCCTCTTCCCGGCGCAACCCCAACCGCATCCCACGGAACACCCAGCGCTCAGCCTCACCGTCTGCGAAGACTTCGCCCTGCTCCGCTTCGCAATCGGCCTCCGCAAGCACCGCTACCGGTTCCCAAACCTCCGATTGCCAACGGTTGTTGATGACGCGTTTCTGCATCACAACCGCCAGTTCGAACGCAGGTTGCTGCATATTTTTCCCTTCAGACATTGTCAAAGCACTATACCCCAGAGTGCACGCGCAACGGCGTTTGAAGCGGCCTTGTTGATGTCACCTGCAGACTGGCGTTTTGGCCGCCTGAGCAGAACTTCCGGCCGCAATGCCTGAAACCGGATGATGGACCTTATGGAACCAACGGCGTTGTGTTCAATCAGATATAATGCTCCGGCCTTGGGTCGTGTGTCTGGACACAACGTCCCTTTGTTACAGGTTCTTTCGATAACCACACCTTTCACAAGGCTATAAAATCATGCGCGACAACGATCCCGGTAAAGCACCCGCGAGCGAGGCCACCTCGGATTCGCGCGGACGCCATCTGCGCGACCTGCGTATTTCCGTTACGGATCGTTGTAACTTTCGATGCACATATTGCATGCCGAAAGAGGTATACGGACGCGACTTCCAGTTTCTGGAACGCAAGCAACTGCTGTCGTTCGATGAAATCAATCGCCTGGTCACGATATTCAAGGACCACGGAATCGAGAAGATCCGCATTACCGGCGGCGAACCGCTGGTGCGCAGGCAACTCGAGCGCCTGATCGAGATGCTGGCACAGGATTCATCGCTGGACCTGACTCTGACGACCAATGCATCGTTGCTCAAACAAAAAGCGCAACTGCTGAAGGATGCCGGCCTGAAGCGCGTGACGGTCAGTCTCGACTCGCTTGACGATACCGTTTTCCGCGCCATGAACGACGTGGATTTTCCGGTAGCCAAGGTGCTCGCTGGTATTGAGGAGGCAAGCCGTGTCGGTCTCAATCCGGTCAAAATCAATATGGTCGTGAAGCGCGGCGCCAATGATGAAACCGCGGTTGAGATGGCGCGATACTTCAAGGGTACTGGCCACATACTGCGCTTCATCGAGTTCATGGACGTTGGCCATACCAATGGCTGGCAGATGGGACACGTTGTACCGTCCAGAGAACTGGTTGAACGAATCAACCAGGTATATCCGATCGAACCGGCCGAGCCGAATTACGTCGGCGAAGTTGCCGAACGCTGGCGATACACCGACGGGTCCGGCGAAATCGGATTCATCTCCTCTGTCACACAGGCGTTCTGCCGTGATTGCACGCGCGCCCGACTCTCGGCGGAAGGATCGGTGTACACCTGCCTGTTTGCCACCCGCGGAACTGATTTGCGTACGCTGTTGCGCACCGGCGCTTCAGATGAACAGATCTCGGATGTCATCGCAAACGTGTGGCGCTCGCGAACCGACAACTACTCGGAAGTGCGCACCGCTGAAACCACGAAGCAGCACAAGGTGGAAATGTCCTACATCGGCGGCTGATTCCGTGCAGACGGTCTTTGCATTGGCCTGATTTCCCTAATCGATTACTCAGTAGAGTCCAAACCCATGTCATCGGCTAAAACACTCCAGCAACTGTCCTGCGCGGACGACTATGACCCCAATTCCATGCCGGTACCCAAGGCGCGCGAATATATCCGCGCTGTTCTGGCGCCGGTTGCCACCGTCGAGAGACTGCACATTCGCGACGCCCTTGGCCGCGTTCTGGCAGAAGACGTGATCTCACCGGTCAACGTTCCCCAGCATGACAACTCCGCAATGGACGGCTATGCAGTCCGTTTCGCCGATCTCAAACCCGATGCCGAGGCAACGCTGAAAGTTGTCGGTACCGCCTTTGCAGGCAAACCGTTCGAAGGACAGGTTAGCACCGGACAATCGGTGCGAATCATGACCGGGGCGGTCGTACCGGACGGCTGCGACACTGTCATCATGCAGGAACGTGCAACCGCCAACGGCGATAGCGTCGCCGTCACGGCGGTGCCTGAAGCAGGCACCAATACGCGCAAGGCGGGTGAGGATCTTCGCAAGGGTGAAGCCGCTGTAAAAAAAGGCCATCTGGTCAGGCCGTCGGAACTCGGACTATTCGCCTCTCTCGGCATCGGTGAGGTGTCTGTCTACCGAAAGCTGCGAGTCGCCTTTTTTTCCACCGGCGATGAACTGGTCGGCGTCGGGCAGCCTCTCGGGCCCGGCCAGATCTACGACAGCAATCGCTACACGCTATACGGCATGTTGACCCGCATGGGGTGTGACGTGCTCGACATGGGTGTGATTCGTGATACGCCTGAAGCAATCAAGGAAGCCTTTGCACAGGCCTCCGCCGCCGCCGATGTTGTCATTACCAGCGGCGGCGTATCAGTTGGTGAAGCGGACTACGTGAAGCAGATCCTTGAACAGCTAGGCGAAGTTTTGTTCTGGAAAATAGCGATGAAACCGGGCCGCCCTATGGCCTATGGCAAGATCGGCCAGGCTCACTTCTTCGGACTGCCGGGCAATCCGGTTGCCGTCATGGTCACGTTCTATCAGTTTGTGCGCGACGCGCTGGCGACCTTGCAGGGACAGACCGAACTCAAACCGCTGCCGACCATGAAAGTCGTTTGCACCGGGCCGATAAAGAAAGCTCCGGGTCGCACGGAATTTCAACGCGGAATTTTGTCTCAGGGTGAAGATGGACAGTGGACCGTCAGGCCAACGGGTGATCAGGGCTCCGGCATCCTGTCATCGATGAGTCAGGCAGATTGTTTTATCGTGCTGCCGACCGAGACCGGGCGGCTCGATGCAGGCGCAGTGGTCGACGTGCAGTTGCTTGAAGGCTTGATCTAGCCGATCGCATGGCGCCCGGCGGCGCCGGAGCCATCGCGCATCATTGCCTGTGCGCCTGAATCAGCGTTCACAACAACACCGGGGCTGAAAAGAATTTCGAACATTCCCCTGTGTGTCTGAGCGGGAACATTCACCTGCTGCGGGTATCGAATCATTACAGCAACGAGAGCGGAGCCCAGTTTATGACCGACGAGATCAAGAAATCCGACGAGGATTGGCGTGAAACGCTGACAAAAGAGCAGTATCACGTACTGCGGAAAGAAGGCACGGAACGCAGCTTTACCAGTCCTCTGAACGATGAACATCGAAAAGGCACGTTCGTATGTGCCGGATGCGGACAACCATTGTTTACATCGGATATGAAATTTGACAGCGGCACCGGTTGGCCCAGTTTCTACACCTGTGTCGATAACGCCTTTGAGACCAAAAGTGACCGGAAGTTGTTCATGGCGCGCACCGAATATCATTGCACCGGATGCGGTGGTCATCACGGCCACGTATTCGAGGATGGTCCGCAGCCAACGGGTTTGCGCTATTGCAACAATGGCGTTGCCTTGCGGTTCATTCCGGACTGAACGTCCCGCTCCGCTACCCGGTTTTCTCTACCAATACGTTCAGGCGAACATGTCAGCAGCGGTCTTGCCGCCGCCAAAACTGGTCAACCGGGGCGGTTTCCCCCCTTTGCTGACTTTCACCGCACAGTATTTGAACTCGGGAATCTTCCCATCCGGATCGAGTGCCGCGTTTGTGAGCCGGTTGGCTGCCGCCTCGTAATAGGCGAACGGAATGAAAACCGTTCCTCGCGGTACGCCGTCATCCGAACGGGCAAACAATGAAATACTGCCGCGACGCGAGCTTACGGTCACTACTTCACCGGGCCTGGTGTTGAGCGCATCAAGATCGAGCGGATGCATCGACGCTGTCGGATCGGGCTCAATTGCGTCCAGCACGCCTGAGCGCCGGGTAATCGCCCCGGTATGCCAGTGCTCAAGCTGCCGCCCTGTAATCAGCACTATGGGATAGTCCTTGTCCGGGCGTTCGGCCGCCGGAATGATCTGAGCCGGAACAAACTTCGCACGCCCGTCAGCAGTCGGAAAGCGCTCGCGAAACACAACCGCCTCTCCCGGGTCACCTTCCTTCTCGCACGGATAGGTCACAGAACGCTCCGCTTCGAGACGTTCCCATGTGATACCCGCAATGGACGGCATCGCGGCCCGCATTTCTTCGAACACGTCTTGCGGGCCAGTGTAATTCCAGTCCAGCCCCAGCCGTCGGGCCATCTCCTGAATCAGTTCCAGATCCGGTCTGGCTTCGCCTGGCGGCCGTAGCGCCTGATGACCAATTTGTACCATGCGGTCCGTGTTGGTCACGGTGCCGTTTTTCTCGGGCCAAGCCGTAGCCGGAAAAACCACGTCAGCGAGATAGCCAGTCTCGGTCAGAAAGATGTCCTGCACAACCAGCCAGTCGAGATTCGCCAAAGCATCGCGCGCATGGTTCAAATCGGGGTCGGACATGGCGGGGTTCTCGCCCATGATGTACATACCCTTGATATCGCCTTTGCTTGCCGCGTTGACAATTTCGACCACCGTCAAACCGGGTTCGGGATCCAGTTCACAACTCCACAACTGCTCGAATTGCGCGCGAACATCCGGATCGTCGACATGCTGGTAGTCCGGCAACATCATCGGAATCAATCCGGCATCCGAAGCACCCTGCACATTGTTCTGCCCCCGAAGCGGATGCAAACCCGTACCCGGGCGACCAATCTGGCCGGTGGCAAGTGCCAACGCGATCAGACAACGGGCATTGTCAGTGCCATGGACGTGCTGGGAAATACCCATGCCCCAGAAGATCATTGAGGCCTTTGAAGTCGCATATATTCGCGCGACATCACGAATCGTGTCGGCCGGAATACCGCACACCGATTGCATCGCCTCCGGGCTGTATGCCGAGACGTTCTGTTTCAATGCATCAAAACCGGAAGTGCGTTGTTCAATAAATCGCGCGTCAACCAGATTTTCTTCCACGATGACGTGCAACATGGCATTGAGCAATGCGACATCAGTATCGGGTTTGAATTGCAGGTGCCAGGTCGCGTCCCGGGCCAGCTCCGATCGATGCGGATCGCAGACAATCAGCGTGGTGCCCGCAGCCATCGCATTCTTGATCCAGGTCGCGGCAACAGGATGGTTGTTGGTCGTATTGGAACCGATCACGATGATGGCGTCGGCCAGCAATGCATCGCCGACAGGGTTGGAGACCGCACCCGAACCAATTCCCTCCAGCAATGCGACTACCGAAGAGGCATGACAAAGCCGCGTGCAATGATCCACATTGTTGTTGCCGAAACCGGTGCGCACCAGCTTCTGAAACAGATAGGCCTCTTCATTGCTGCACTTGGCCGAACCGAATCCGGCCAGTGCTTTCCTGCCGCTG
>DATKYN010000029.1:0-20412 GCA_035528435.1 Burkholderiales bacterium | reverse complement strand
GAGCGAGTCCGCTCCTGACTCCGCCCGGTCAAGCAACGCACCGGTTTGTCTGGAACGCAGAACGGAATTACTTTCTGTTTCCACCAGCGACAGCTGCTCGGCGCGAATCCCACCGCTGCCGGACGGCAACATGACCTCGCCGTCCCAGCGCAACAGATGGCCGATGCTCTTTAGCAGATGAATGCGCCGAAAGCGTTTCTCGAGCTGCGGGTAGGCGCTATTCGGACTCATCGCACAAGACTCTCGACCGGCGAGGCACGGGAAAACCCGAGGAACGTAGCCTAGAGCCCGACCCGTTCTTTCGCCGCATTCAGTATCATCTCGAGCATCTGCGCGTACTCGATGCCGGCAAAACCCGCCATCAGGTTGAGCTTGCCATCCCAGCACCAACCGGGATTGGGGTTGACTTCGAGCAACTTGATCCGGCCTTCGCTATCGGCACGAAAGTCGAACCTGGCGTAGTCACGGCACTCCAGGCGCTCGAACAGGCGGCTGGAGAAATGTGTCAGCTTGCGCACGGACTCCTCGTCCAGGTCTGCCTGCTTGTAGCGGATCGAGGTCCAGTACGGCGAATGCGGGTCCCATTTCGATTCGTAGGACAGTATTTTCGGCAGGCCGTCCGGCAGTTGAGAGTAATCCACCTCCAGTGCCGGCAATACCTCGAATTTGTCAGAATTTCCGATCAGGCCAATGCTGTACTCGGCGCCCTGCAGGTACTCCTGGATCAGCAGCGGTACGCCGGGCATGACTTCGCGCAAGTGATCGATATATGCCATCAGCTCAACGGCATTGTTAACCACTGCTTGCCGGGTAATGCCGATCGAACTGTCACCGCAGTTGGGTTTGATCAGCGCGGGAAAATAGGAAGGCAGATTGGCGGCCTGGTCATCGGGCTCGAAGAATGTTTCCATTGGAACATCGACATCGAGCGATTCGGCAATCGAGCGAACGTTGGCCTTGTTGTAACACAGCGACAGACAACCCGGCCCGGCGCCCGTGTACGGTATGTTGAGCAAATCGAGCAAGGCCGGAATATGCAACTCCATTGTCGCCTTGTTGCGATACCCCTCGTCACACAGATTCATCACCATTTTTGGCGGATTGGTCAGCAGCCGCTTGATGATCGACTGGTGGTCGTCCATGTAATCGCATTCGAACTGTGGCAGTGTCGCGAGATTCTTTTTCAGAATATCGATGGTTTCCAGATCTTCCGGATTGAAGTTGCCACCCATCTTCACCACGTCCGGCATATCAGGATCGCCCATCAGCACCGTCACCCGCGTTACAACCTTTCTGGAAGGCGCTTTGGCAACAGCTTTTTCCGGCCCGGTGGCGGTGATAAACATCCGGTGCGCCATCATTCCCAGATCCTGATTACGCGTCGAATCGGATATCAAGGTGCCGTGAAGGCAAACATCGGTAAAGCCGAGGCGTTCGAGCACTTGCCGCATCTCTTCAAACGTGTAAAGGCGCTCGGCGTAGAACTGGTCGGCGAGCACACCGATGTCGGAGTTGGTGATCACCTCGCGCGAGACGATGCGTTTGCCATCTGATGAAAGCGACCGCTCGCGGTTGACGAAATGGCTCTGGTCAATCCACTCCCAGGAGCGCGGTTCGAAATGCTTTGCCATCCACTCGCCGTCGACCAAATCAAGCACCAGTTTGCCTCGCGACTTGAGCACCTTCATGATGGCCTCTAGAACCATGATGTCGTCGTCTTCGCGCTCGAAGTAACCAAAGGAGTTACCCATGACCATGACGCAATCCTTCGAACTTTCGCCGATACGGAAACGCCGCGCGTCACCTTCGGAAAACGTTACCGGCAAACCGCGGCCGCGGGCGCGCTTTCGGGCAAGGCGGACCAGGTAGCGCGAGCGATCCAGTCCGGCGACATTACAAAAGCCGCGCGATGCCAGTTCGATGGAGTGCCGGCCCTGGCCACAACAAAGGTCAAGGATGTGATCGGTCTCCTGAATCCCCGTTGTCTTCAACACCAGATCGATGTCTCGCAGGGTATTCTGATCGTTCTCGACGACATCGCCGTCCGTTTTCAGGTACAGGGAGTTGAACAGACCCTTCCACCATTCCTGCGGCAAATGGCGCTCGAGGTCGGAAACCGGGCCCAGGGTGCGCGGCAGTGGTGGCCTGCCTTTTTTTTGCGAGGCGGGCCTGCTGGTGGTTTTGAGCGGCGGTTTGACAGAAACAGCGTCCATAACGAGTTCCCTCCTGAGCCAAGTCGATACAATCGAAACGGCGCGTATTAGATGTCAACCGAAGAAATATTTCACCAACTATTTCGCATCCGGGCCAGATTTGTTTCGGCGCGGGGGAATAAGGACGTTTCACCTGGGCCAGCAGAGATACAGCGCCATGCGGGCAGGCGCAACAAGGGCGGCTGGCTGGCACGCGGATAGCGACCGGCACCATGGCAACTGCACACAATGGCAACTGGATTGAATGGCGCCGGAAGCGACCGGATCAATTGGTGCCCGGCCAGCGCCGGGACTCAGTCAGACCGCTTCCATACTGCGTTTGTACTGACCATCTCGCGCCAGTCCGTTCAGGCGGCTGCGTTCAAGAAGTGCTGCCTGTGCGGCGGCGAAATTTGCCTCCTGCCCTTTCCATGTTTCCAGCACCGGCGCTTGCAGCGCGCGCCCATAAGAGAAACTGACTTCCCAAGGATGCGTGCCCATCGCGTTCATTGCATTGAGATGGTCGGTAGCATCTTCCGCACTTTGCCCACCCGAAAGAAAGACAATCCCCGGCACGGCTGCCGGGACATAGCGAGTCAGGCAGCGCATCGTTGCCTCAGCGACTTCTCCCACACTTGCCTGGCGCGCGCATTTCTTTCCCGGGATCACCATGTTCGGTTTGAGCAGCATGGCGTCGAAAACCACCCGATGTGCGTCGAGTTGGGCGAACACCTCTTCAAGCACGCTGGATGTCACGACCTCACAGCGAGTGATGTCATGCGCCCCATCCATAAGCACCTCAGGCTCGACAATGGGAACGATGCCGGCCTCCTGACACAGCGCGGCATAGCGCGCGAGCGCATGCGCGTTTGCATGGATGCCGAACGGGGACGGAATGTCGTGCCCGTCGATGTCGATGACCGCACGCCACTTGGCAAACCTCGCGCCAAGCTCACGGTACTCCACGAGACGGTCACGCAATCCGTCCAGACCTTCGGTCACCCGCTCCCCTGGATACCCGGCCAGCGGCTTGGCGCCCTTGTCGACCTTTATTCCCGGGACAATACCCCGGCTCGACAACAGATCAGCGAACGGCACACCTTCTGCGGTTGCCTGACGAAGCGTCTCATCAAACAGGATCACACCGCCGACGTACTGCTCGATCCCCGGCGCGGTGAGCAGAAGCTCACGGTAGCGTCGGCGATGCTCTTCGGTGGATTCGACCTTGATCGAATCGAAACGCTTCTTGATCGTCGGGCTGCTTTCGTCAGCTGCCAGCACACCTTTCTGTTTCCCGACTATTGCCGCGGCCACCGATTTGAGTTCTTCAATATTCATCTGCTACCCCCTGGTCATCACGCTACGAAACAGGAACAAGTGCGACAAAGGCAAGCCCGCCCGCGTTCCACCCACATTTGCCGGACCAACGGCAGGAAGAATTCACAACGCCAAGTCGCGTTGCCGAGAAGCCATTGGCAAGCCGTTGCGTTGATGGCCCCGACGCCTTCCCGACGAGACAATGTTGCCACACCGCGGGCCCTTTAATTTCAGAAACGAAAAATAGCTTGTCGCGCAGCAACGAATGGCTCGCCGGCCCCGCTCAAGCCGCGCGGGCTGCCGTCGAGCCCAGCACTCGTCGTGTCTCCGTCACCTTGCGCCGCGCCCAGCCGCCGGACCGGGTCGGCTCGATGCCCTGCGCTGCAAGCGCCTGTCGCAAGTCTTCGAGTACTTCCGTCTTACGGCGCAGAAAGCTGGTCGCAAAGCAGCGCCAGAATACCCATCCGGTGCGTTCGAGCGCACGCTGCCGGCGAATCGCCTGCATCCATTGTTCTGCACCCTCGTACCGGTCGCCGTCGCACTCTACCGCCAATCGGGTGTCGTCTTCTCCTTCGACCACCATATCCAACTTGTACGCGCCCACTCTGACCTGCGGCATGACGCGGTAGCCCTGGGCAGTGAGCCAGTCGTAAACACCTCGCTCGAGCTCCGATTCGCACAGTTCACGGGTCGCCGCAACCTGCACCGGTTTCTCGCCGAATGGTTGGGCAAAATGACGAATCAGGCCACGGCGCAGCCGATCCGCTTCGGACAAGTGCTCGATGTCTACCGATCGCACCAGAATCATCTGGTCGCGTGCGCGTGAAGCAGCCACGTTAAACCGTTGCGCAAACGTGTCACGGCCCAAGGGCGCGCCAACGTCATTGGGCGCCGCGACCATCGTCAGATACATGATGTCGCGTTCGCGGCCCTGGAACATGCGCGCGTCGCCGCAGGTGATGCCATGGCGGCGAATCAACTCCGGCCCCAGTTCATTGAGCAAACGCTCCCAGATCCGCAATGCCTGTTCTTCGCCAAGCAGCGACACGACGCCGATACTGCGATGCTGCAATTTCGGATCCTGGGTACGGCGCACAATGTCACGAACGATGAAATCCGCTTCCTGCTCATTGATGCTGCCTTCGCGATGGCCGTTGGTAATCAATACGTCCTGGAGAGGCGGGTCGATGCGCTCGGACGTGCGTGGCAGGCGCAGCGGATAGATTTCATTGTTATAGAACTCGCGGCGGGCGTATTCGATAATCGGTGCCACGCAACGGAAATGCTCGCGCAACATTACGCTGCTGCTGGCGAACACCACACGGGCAAGGTCATATAGCGATCTGTCTGGTGAAAGCTGGGCGCGATATAGCGGAACCTGTTCGGCAAGGTGACGCTGCATCAGTGCCCGTACCCTGTCTTCCTGCATGCCGATTGCCTGTGGAGATACCTGGCGGTCATCACCCACCACCAGAACCTTCCTGGCACGCAACAGGATCGGCAAGACAGACAGATCCGATTGTGAGGATTCGTCGATCACCACCAGATCGAAACTGCCAAGCTGTGCCGGCAATGCTTCCGAGACCCGGTAATGCGGCATGATCCAGCAAGGGATCGCGCCATAGGCTTCACTGGCGGCATATCGCGCGTCCTGGCGGTAGCGAACTGCCCGCTTGCCGGTTCCCTTGCCGATACGCTGTATCGCATTCAGATAGCTCTGCAAGGCCGCTCGCACGCTCGGCGTCACCCGTTCAGCGAGCGTAAACCAGGTACGGCGCACCACCAGTTCTTCATATTGATGCGCGAGATCGCGTTCGACGGCTGTCCGCATTTCATTGAGTTTCTTCGACTCGGACTGCGAATCGATCACTGCAATGTGAGTTGCCAGCCGGCGCAGGCGCCAGTCCCGCATCAAGGTTTGCGGCAGCAAATCAGTCGCAGAGGGATCGTCGGGGGCGGCAAGCAGTGTCGCGAGCTTGACGCCACCGGACCGGAAAATTTTCCGCGTGACACTTTCCACGGTTTCCAGGGGCGCAGAAAGCGACTGGAGTCGCTTGAGCTCTTCCATCAATTCACCCCAGCCACTGATGAGCGAGGTTTCGTCAAAAACCGGCTTTCCGAGACGGTGCGTAACAAAAGCCCGCATCGCGTCAACGAGCCTGCCGCTTCGGCCCTCAAGCTTGTTCCGGACACTGTCGACGAAACCGGATACCTCACTGAGACTGCTTCGCGTCAGGTGATATTCAAGCGCACCAGCCAGCGCGTCCAGCGCCTCGGAATCCTCTCCGATCGCGGCTGCGCCGGACCAACCGGGAAACACCTTTGCCGCCGCCACAGCGATCGTCCGCCGTTGGTGAAACGCGCGGCGAATATCCTCGTAGAGGGCAAACTGTGCCCGAACGGACAAACCACCTTGTGCATCAACTGACAGCACCGACTGGAATCCCGCCTCCGGGGCCAGCGTATTCCAGCGCGTCAGCAACTCCCGGCGCTTGCGTTGCATGGATACATAGTCGGCGACGTGCTGCCAGTCTTGCGGGGTGACCGGGCGCAAACCGTTGACCTGCACGGTATTAATCAGCTTGCGCGCAGCCGCCTTGCCAAATGCGGTAAATGCGAAGGCACGCCTGCTGTTGGCCAGATTGTCCAGGGCGTGCAGGAAGTCTGCATCCGATAGCGCGGCTTCGGGCAGTTGCACCGGGCGCGACAGAAAATTAGCCTGCTGCTGCGCGGCATCATCGATATCGCCGGCGAGCATGTCAATTGCGTCAAATATCTCTTTCGGCTCGCGTCGCCTGATGCGCGCGATGGTCTCCTTGCTCCAGGGCAATTTCACCGAAAAAATCTCGCTGTCACGGGTTCTCGCAGCTTGCACCGCCACTGCAAGCTCGCGCGCCGCGATCAATGTTTCAGCGTCGGCATTGGCCGGCCAGGGCAAATCATTGGCACGGGATTGCTCATTCAGACGCGCGAACCGCAATAGCTGGTCGTGCGCCTTGACCAGTTCGATCGCATCGGGCAAGTCTGGCAGCGAAGGCAGATCGCAGCCGACGTATTCGATGTCAGCGCCGAGTTGCGCGCGCGCCTCGCGCAGCCGTTCGATGTCAGCCTCATCGAACTGGGGCGAGAACTGCGGCCCGACGCCAAGCGCGTCCGGAATCCATTCATAACGGCCGACATTGTGCATAACCTCACGGGCCGCGTCCTGCGGGTCGATACTCTGACCCTGGAGATCGATACGCGACAAATTCAGCTTCGCCCATCGCGTCAGGTCCCGGTCGAGGCGCGCAAGTTTACCTTGCATGGCATCAATCGTCGTTTCGAGGCGCTCGATCTCCTGAGCGAGCACGTCACGGTTTAGATCCTGCACCTCGTTCGCAATCTTTTCGATCGAGCGCTCGAACGCCTGTACGCCCTCTTTCTCGGAAGCCAGCAACGAAATAACAAGCGGTCGTATCATCTCCGGCAACTGGTCACGTAATACTGCCAGCGCCGGATCGCGCATCGAGGTAACCAATACGCGCCGGCCATTGGCGAGCCAGTGGCAAATGATGTTGGCGATCGTATGGCTCTTGCCGGTGCCGGGCGGGCCCTGGACTACGACACCGTCGGAGACCTCCAGTTGCTGCGCAACGCGCGCCTGCTCGTCATTGAACGGCTTCGGAAAAAACAAATCTTCGGCAGCCACACTTTCCAGATTCTCGCGGTAAGCCGCACTGTAGCCACGAAACGCCGGCAGCTCGACCTTGCCAGCTTCGTCATCGGGATCGGAAACCAGCGCGGAAATTGCCCCGGGCAACGGCTCATCCCCATGCTCCATGACAACGTGGCGCATCCGTTCAAGATCCTGCCCTGTGACATTGGCACTACGCGGCCGGGCAAACAGCACCCACCCGTCAACGACTTCCAGTTTCTTTTCAGGGTACTTACCGATTACCTTGCGTGCGATATCGAGCAGCGGCGCATAACTTTCCGGATCGAAAGGCGTGACCGCAATATCTGATTCGTCAACAAAAGCGGCAGCCGCTTTTTCCGCTTCCGCCACCGCCGGTTCGTCTGGCGAAACAAAAAACTCCAGTTCGAGCCGGGGATCTACGTTGCGCGGGCGAATTTCCGCCGAATTGGTGTGCACGTCAAAACTGATGTCCACCGGGCGGGTCACGACAGGATGGGTCTTGCCGGGTTCGCCCTTGCGCTCTGCGTCGGTATTGGGCTGAGTGGCAAGCCCCATACCCCACACCAGTTCGAGTTGATTCTCGGTGAGTGCGCCAGCCAATTGTTGCTGCAGTGTAAATAGTCCCACGTACAGGTGAGACAAACGGCGGCGGCGTTGCTCTCGCTCGGCCCAGGGCTTCCATTCCGATTGAAGATAATGTGCGTACTGCTTTTCGACTTCAGCACGAAAACGGTAATCAGCGAGAAGTATGCGCGCGCTCGAGTCAACCACCGGGTCGGCAGCGCTGGAGAGATTTGACGGTGGTGTGGCCGAGTTGCGGTGTGTTCCGGCAGCTACCAACGCGGCACCATCAATTTCGTCGGCAAGGCCCGGCGTTGCCTGAACCGCGGCACCGATGCTCAGCCAGGGCGCAAGCCAACTGTTTTGAGGTTCTGGCGGCATCTCCGGGCTGTGCGGATGGTCCACCGACATCCATGCTTCGTCATCACTCTCGCCGCCGTCTTGCGCAAGGCGCGCACCATCGAATCCTTCAAACTGATGATCGAACAGCAAAAAGCTGCCATGCGCGCGCACGTCCGAGACTATGCGTGAGCGCGTACGCATGGTTTCCTGCGCGTAATCAAGAAGCGCAAGCAGACGCCGGGTTTGCAGATTCACGACAAGAACAACTTGGTAACTGAAGCTGGGTTTTGAGTTCTGATTATGCGCGTATCGTAACGCATGATGCGCTATCGCAACCACCACAATTGCGCATCCTGCAAATTGAAAAGTCGCAATCACAAAACAAAATTGCGCTCAAAACTACTCTTGCGTGCTACAGCGCGCTTGAGAAGGATAGCGTGCACAAACCTGTGCAGCAGCAGTGGTTGATTTTTTTGCCGCGATTACATAAACGCACCGGCATCATCAGCGCAAGCACACCCGCGAATCAATTTCGCCTTGCGCGGCCAGCGTTCAAAATAGAGCGCAAGGATCGATGGCGTTTCCGATTAGCTCCGGAACCGGATCGGCGCGCAATGTCCGGGCTGCCACTCCGTTCGGGACGAAACGGCCGGACTAGAGTCCGAAATTTCGGGAATAGACCTTTTCAATATTTTCCAGCGCAGCCTGCGGCAGCGGACCTGCGCTTTCGGCAGCAAGTGCCGTTTTCAGATGCGAGAACTGCGCGAGGCCGAATACAGCACACGAAATATCCGGATTGGAGAGGACGTATCGCAACGCGGTCTGCGCCCGGTTGCCGTACTGGTCCCCCAGTTCCGCGAACACTGCGGCGGCGCGCTGCGCCTCGACACCCAGCTCGGCATCGCGCGCAATAACGACTTCGCGACCGTGGCGCTGTTCGCTGGCCAGTACACCGGCAGCAAACACGCGGATCACCATGCTTCCCATATTCTGATGCTTGCACGCTGATATGAGATCAGCAAAATCCTGCCCGGCCCATTTCTGCGGCATCGGCCGGGCGGCGCTGGGGTTAAGCAGGTTGTAATAAATCTGCGCACTGTCGAAGCGGCCGCTGTCAATAACGCGGCGGCAACTGGCCGTGTCGCCAAGTGCGGTAAAACCGATAAACTTTGTCAGACCCTGCTCGCGCACGCGCTCAAGCGCATCAGCGACGCCGCCTGCAGCAAGCACGTGCTCTGCAGTAACCGCGTTGCCGCTGGCACTAGGGTCAACTGCCTGCGTCCCCAGCGGATTGTGTAACTGAAGCAGATCAACAGACTGCAGTTTGAGCCGGGTCAGGCTGTCATGGACGCTGCGCTCGACCTGACCGGCGATATCGTCAAGATTTGCCGTATCGAGCATGACCTTGGTCGATATATGGGGCTTCTTGTCGAGTTCGGGCAGGAGCCAGCCGAGCGCCTCTTCGGATTTTCCATCCCCATACTTGGTTGCCGTATCGATCCAGTTGATTCCGGCGTCGACGGCATGGCGCAAGACCTTCAGCTTGGTCTCGTCGTCCTGGTGAATCAGCACGCCTCCCACCCAGCCGCCACCAAAGACAAGCTCGGATACTTTGAGACCAGTGCGGCCAAATGTACGATAGCGCATGAACATAACCTCTCAGCAGGTGATCAAGAGGACCGCGGTGAACCCGTCAGAGTCCGCCGTTTTCGACCGGATGGCCGGTGGCGCGCCAGCGCAGCATGCCCCCGGCGAGATTGGCGACCCTGGGAAAACCGGCTTTCTGCAACAGCACAACCGCCTGTGCCGACCTTGCACCGGAACGGCAAACCGCCACGACCGGCCTGTCGCTCTCGATTTCATCGCTTCGCTTGCTCAGTTCGCCAAGCGGGATGATACGGGCACCGCGTATATGCCCAAGCGGGCCGGAAAATTCTTCAGGCTCGCGCACGTCAATCAGTTGCACTGAACTGGCAACTTCCTCGTATGCCGGTGGTTCGATCTCCCAGATTCCGGCAAAGGTGTAAATCAGCGTCGCCCACGTCTGCGCGTCGAGCGCATCCACCTCGCCTGCAGGCTCCCCACAGCGCATGTTCGCCGGCACCGCCTTGTCGATTTGCTTCGGATGCGGGAGGTGCAAGTTCTCCATGTAACCGGCAAAGTCTGCTTCGCCAATCTGCCCACCCAGTCGCGGATTGAACTTTCGCTCTTCCGCCACACTGGTCACTGTCAGCCCACGATAGTCATGGCCTGGATATAAAAGGCATTGATCGGGGAGCGTGAAAATCTGCGTGTGCACCGACCGATACATCTGACGCGCGTCGCCTTGTTGAAAATCAGTCCGGCCACTACCCCGAATCAACAAGCAATCGCCCGTGAACGCCTGGCTTTCATCATCCAGCACATAGGTCAGGCAACCGTCGGTATGACCGGGCGTCGCGCGAGTCTCGAGAAAGCGGCTGCCGAATCGCACCTGGTCACCATGGGTGACATAACGGTCGGCGCCCTGGGCACCGCTCGACTTTGCAACAACAATCTCGCTGCCAAACTGGCGCTTGAGCATCCAGCCCCCCGTCACATGGTCGGCGTGAACGTGTGTCTCCAAAGTAGCTACCAACTTGAGCCCGAGCTCATGAAGCAACGCGGTATCGCGCCTGACCTGCTCGAACACCGTATCAATGAGCACGGCCTCTCCCGCATCCTCGTCGCCGAGCAAATAGGTATAGGTCGATGATTGCGGATCGATCAGTTGTCTGAATATGAACATGGCGTACCTTCTTCAAGGAGTGACCGGTGCAGTGGATGCACGTGCAACCGAGTGTACGTGTACCAAATCAGCGCCAGCAAAACAACAACACCGAAATGAACTTGCGAAGTCAACGCCCGCCAACGGGCTGAAAGGCTGATGGTGGCCACCATTCTTCGGCCCAAGTCAGCCAACTGCTCTTCCTGGCGCGCATCGGACCCGAAGGCACAGGCTGTTGCGCCTTCGGTGCGAATACACTCGACCAGGGATTCGAGCTTCTCCGGGTGGTGCCACGTCTCGCGGGCAAAACGTCTGGCAATAGCAGCGCCGGTTGCGCCGCCGGCTCCGAAAATCCGGACCACCTTACCTTTACTCACAAGCAGCCCACACTAGCGCTAACCGTTGCGATAGCCCGCGATCATTCCCAACCGCAATTCGGCTGCGGAACATATTGTGTACCTGCCGGCGAACGACGACGGTTGTCCCAGCCATTTGGCCCTGCGAGCAAAGGTTGCGCAGCCCAGTCCGTTTTCCAGCGACCGGCACTGCAACCCAACAAGACATGGCTACCGCCGTCATGAAAGACGAAAAACGCGCAGTCATCGACTGTGGTTTCCTCCGGCACCACGCGCGTGACATTGCGCATATCGGGGTTGTCGCCGTTGAATACGAAATGGCACACCTTGCCGGGCATCTCGAATCCTTCCGCCTCTTCGCGCCATCTCTGGATACCGCGATTCATACGCGCCAGTCGAAAATCCTGATAGATGCGCCTTTGGTGGGAAAACACCGCTTTGGAAAGCTCTCCCCGTGCGAATTCCGCGCATGAAAGGTAAAACGCGGCCTCGAGCGCCTCATTTTCCGGGAGTTCGGAAACCATGCCAACGACCTCGTCTGGTGGCGCGGATGAAAGGAACAGGGACCGAACCTGGCGTGTTCCGGCCGACTCCGCAAGTTCGGAAAATCCGGCCGGCGCCCTGCACAGACTGCCGTCATCGATGCGATAGACCGGCGGCCCATCGTCACGGTCAATAACGCGCGAGCTGCAACCGGCCACGGACACACAGAGCAGCACAAAAAACATTAACGGGCTTGAATTCATGATCGGCAATCAGGGAAGACAGCGTACAAACACGGTTGGCACGTCCGGCGAAACCAGGGAACGGATGCGATTCTACTCAGAGGCAGGCGCCGCGACAAACCGGGATTTCGCGATGTGGTGCCATGCCCGTGGACCCGCAACAGCAGCGATACGGCGCGGCGGCAATCACTCCTTGCCGGCATTTCGTGATTCAAGACTATCCCATCGCTCCAGCAACGCCGTCAGCTCAGCGTCAATGGCAGTCAGGCGCGACGCCAGTCGTTGGGCTTCGGCCGGACCTTCTGCATAGAGCGCAGGGTCCTCAACACGCCTGGTCAGCCCGGTCTGCTCGGCCTCCAGCTCGGCGATACGATCGGGTAGCGTCTGCAACTCGCGTTGCTCCCGAAATCCCAGCTTTTGCCGCCGGCCGGAGCCATCCTTTTGTGCAATGGACACAACAGCATCACCGCCGGTTGCCCCGGATACCAGCTTCTTTGCCGCCAGCGTCTCGTCTTGCCCCTGATTGCGTTGACAATAGCTCGCCCAGTCGGAGTAGCCGCCGGCATTCTCCAGCCAGTGTCCATCGCCGGAAGATGCAATCACCTGCGTCACCACGTTATCCAGAAAAATCCGGTCATGGCTGACCAGGAACAGGGTTCCCGTATAGCTTTGCAACAACTCTTCAAGCAATTCGAGAGTTTCGACATCGAGATCGTTGGTCGGCTCGTCAAGTACCAGCACGTTTGCCGGACGCGCAAACAGACGTGCCAGCAACAACCGGTTACGCTCACCGCCAGACAGGCTCTTTACCGGGGACCGTGAGCGTTGCGGCGGAAACAGAAACTCGCCGAGATAGCCGATAACATGCTTGCGCTCGCGGCCGATCTCCACGTAATCCGAGCCAGGCGAAATGACATCTACGAGCGCCGCCTCGGGATCAAGCGCTTCGCGAAACTGGTCGAAGTAGGCAGGCTGCACATTGGTGCCGCGTCGCACCGAGCCCGAGTCAGGCTCCAGCTCACCAAGGATCAGTTTCAGCAGCGTGGTCTTGCCGGCACCATTGGGGCCAATAATGCCGACTTTGTCGCCACGAATAACCCTGCACGAAAATTCGCGCACGACATGTCGCTCACCGAACGACTTGCTGACCCCCTCCAATTCGGCCACCAGCTGGCCGCTGGAGTCACCAGAGGACAGCTGCAACTTTACCTGGCCCATTCGTTCGCGTCGTTGTGCGCGCGCCGTGCGCAGTTGCTCCAACCGGCCAATCCGCGATGCCGAGCGCGTGCGACGCGCCTCGATGCCTTTGCGAATCCAGACTTCCTCCTCGCGCAGAAGCTTGTCGGACTTGCGGTTCGCCACCGCTTCATCTGCCAGCATCTGCTCCTTACGGCTCCGGTATTGCGAGTAGCTGCCCGGGAAGTCTCCGAGCCGGCCCCGATCCAGCTCTATGACACGCGTGGCCAAACGGTCCAGCAGCTTGCGATCGTGGGTAATGAACAGCAGGGTTACTGACGACGCCAGCAGAAACTCTTCGAGCCAGGCAATGGAGTCAATGTCAAGATGGTTGGTCGGCTCATCGAGCAGCAGCACGTCCGGCGTAAGCGCAAGCGCCTGGGCAAGTGCCAGGCGCTTTTTCTGCCCACCGGAAAGCGTACCGACGACTGCGTCGGCATCGAGCCCGAAACGATCAATCGCTCGTTCGGCTTGCGACACATAGGCCCACGCGTCGAGCGTCTCGAGTGCGGTCTGCAACTCGTGCAAACGCACCAGCAGGGGTTCCGTGTCGGCACCGGAATCCCCGAGCTGGTGCGACACAGCGTGATACTCGCTCACAAGCTGCGATATCTCACCCATGCCGTCGACAACGCTCTGAAACACCGTCATCGAATGGTCCAGTTCCGGTTCCTGCGCGACGTAGCCGATACGCACCCCGGGAGCACGCCATATTTCACCATCGTCGAGTTGCCGTGTACCCGCGAGCGCCGCAAGCAGCGATGACTTGCCGCTGCCATTACGGCCAATCAACGCAACGCGTTCCCTCGCCTGCAGTTGCAGATCGACTTTGTCCAGCAGTGCAACATCACCAAAAGCGAGACATCCGCCGCTCACGGTTATCAAGGACATGTGGTCATCAAAAACATGGTAAGAAACAGGAACAAACAGCGCCAGGCAAGGCGGTAAATGCCGGCGCCGGGAACCACATAATCAAAAGGCTTGCCCGTCTGGTATTGCACGGCAGGCACGTAAGCTGCCACACAAAACATTCCGCCCCGGACATGACCGCCCGGGGAGATCGGCATGGTTCGGTTCGAACCGGCTTGACTCAGTCGGTGACGGGTTTGCGATAAATGGCCACGCCATCATAAACCCGCTTGCACCCCGAACCGGCGTTACTTGACCAGTAATACCGGAACTTCTGCCAGATGCACCACCTTGTTGGCAATCGATCCGACCGCGAGACTGCGAATTGCGCCCATACCGCGGGTACCCATTACGATCATCTCGGCATGATACTTCTGCGCGAAATCGACAATCGCCTGGGCGGCATGCCCGATTTCGACATGGACATCGTGGGAAATACCGGCTTGCTCCAGCTTCACTGCCGCGTGCTCAAGCAGCTTTCGACCCTTCGCCGTGTGTTCATCCTCAAGCTTGCGCATTCCCTCCAGCGTGTCCTCGAACAGAACTTCGTTAACGTGTATCGGCTCGCACACGTTCAGCAGATGAACATGCAACGAATCCGTCGCAAACAGCTTGGGCACTTCCCCAAGCGCGCGCTGCGCCTGCTCAGACCCGTCCAGCGCTACAAGTATCTTTCTCATAATGATTCCCGCTTCGAATAGTCACAAACACATGATTACGTTTCCCGCACAGGAACGGCTTGACCGGGATCAACCGGACCTGCAAACGGCACGACGTTCATCGCACTGCATTTCGTATCGCGAGAACAAGGGCGCCCGTCCCTGAAAACAAGAGTAGCAGAATCAACAGCGGACCAATCACAAATAGACGGGAAAGAAGAATCACGGCGATCAGAACAATCGCCAGTCCGAGCATGCGCATCGTCCGCCCCGGTGGGCGAGCCCGCGACAGACGTGCCACCAGAGCGTCTGCACAGAAAATGACACCGGCGAGATAACCCAGCAAGATGGTCAGCGGCCAGATAAACAGCAGCGCCAGTCCGAGCGGTATGCCGATCAGGCTCAGCATTGCCAGAACGGCAGCGACGGGAATGCAGACAACCAGCGCAAAGCCAAGCAGAAACGATGCAACAGGCCGGGATCGCAGTTCAGACACGAGCACCGCCGACGCATGCGGCGCCAACAACAAAATCAGCAGACCCACGAGAAACAAGCCGGACGTAAACATCGCCAGGCCCACCCAAAAAGCGGCCCTGGCAACGGGTTCCAACCTGGCCTCGGGGAACGAAAGGCTGGACTGCTGCATTCCGCCGCTAATCACGGCCTGCGGACTGATCTGCGGTGCCTGCCGGGTCCGATAGGTCAGTCGCCCCTCGATACGGGCGTTCGGTCCGACTTCGAGCTTGCGCGCCACCACTGCCACTTCATCGCTGATTACCCCATCGATGACAACCGAGTCGCCATACACGGCGAGAGCGCCACCAACACTGCCTTCGACCCGGATCCGCGAAGCGGCAATGGTCATCCTTCCGGCGACATCGGCGTGTCGCGTCACATGCACACGCCCACCCGCCAGCCGCGCGTTGTGTCCGACGCCCGCGTTAACAAGAATGTCTCCTCCGGCAGCGTACAGATCGGCACCGATCTGCTGGCCGACATGGATACTGCCACCGGAAAGCGCAGCGTCGCCTGCAACCCGGTGATTCAACGTAATCTCGCCGCCGGCAATAAACGCGTCGCCTTCAACAGGCCCAGAGGGTCCCGGGCTGGCACCCGCTCCGAAGTAATCTCCGCCAAACAACGCGTCAACCCGATCACCCTTACCGTCTGTTTCACGGTCATCCCGGTCATCGGCCAGAGCCTGGGTCGCAACGAATGCGGCACAGAAAAGTGCCACTACGCAAATCATGTTTCGAGTCGCCCGCATGACTGTTGCTCCTCTACCCCTCTAATGAATCGGATACAAGCGCACCGGTTTGCCGCCCGGAATTGCTTATAGTGTCGTTGTAAGCGTGCCAGCGCGAGAAACAATGTTCTTGATTACTGTCAAGAGCATGCTGCGCCCGATATGAAATCTGTGTCAAATGCTTCCGGGAGACGCCTTGTGGGCAAGGAAATCGAGCAATCCACTTTCAGCGCTGAACAAACTGCGCGATTTGTCGAGCGCGTCGCGAAAGAAACCGAAATCCTCGAATCCTGGTGGGCTGGAGGCAAGCTTTCCGACAGTGGCTACGTTGGCGGCTTCGAGCTGGAGGCGTGGTTGCTCGATCACAATTACTTTCCCCTGCCGCGCAACGAAGAATTGCTCAAACGCCTCGATTCCCCACTGGTCGTTCCGGAACTTTCCCGATTCAACGTTGAACTAAACGGCACTCCCCAGTCAATGCGCGCCGGCGCGTTGCGGCGCCTTGAAGAAGAGCTCGAACAAACCTGGCAACATTGTCTGTCGGTCGCCAACGAAATCGAAGCAACCATGATGATGGTCGGCATTCTGCCGACGGTGCGGGAACAGGACTTGTCGCTCGAGCACATTTCCGATCGCAACCGCTACCATGCCCTTAACCGGGAGGTTCTCAAGATTCGCGGCGGAGAACCGCTCAAGCTGAATATTCGCGGACAAGAGTCGTTGTCACTCACCCATAACGACGTCATGCTGGAGGCCGCGACAACATCGTTCCAGATTCATCTCCAGTCACCGGCTGCACAGATTTCACGTCACATGAATGCTTCGATCATCATGTCGGCGCCGATGGTTGCGATGTGCGCCAACTCTCCTTTCCTGTTTGGCAAGTCACTCTGGGCGGAGACACGCATCCCGCTTTTCGAACAATCGGTCGAAACAGGTAACGCCGAACATCCAGAGCGTTCCCGCGTGACGTTCGGAAGCGCATACCTGTCAGACAATCCGATGGACCTCTTTCGCGAAAATCTGCGATGCCACGTACCGCTGTTACCAACCTTGTTCGAGAACCGCGACGAACTGCTGCATCTTCGATTGCACAACGGCACGATCTGGCGATGGAACCGTTTGCTGGTGGGACTGGACGAACAGAAAATTCCGCACTTGCGCATCGAGCATCGGGCGATTCCAGCCGGGCCAACCATCGCCGACATGCTGGCGAATGCCGCCGTTTACCTGGGCGCTGTGCATTTTCTCGCACGGCTGCGAGTTCCGCCTGAAGCGGATTTGCCTTTTTCACAAGCCAGGGACAATTTCTACCGCGCCGCGCGCGATGGGTTCGACGCCACGATCGTCTGGCTGGATGGCCGTGAAACCGACGTCAAGACACTACTGGCCGACGAGATATTGCATATGGCACGCGAAGGTCTCGTGCTGCTGGGAATGGACGAGGAAGAAATCGAACGCTATATCGGCATTGCCCGGGCCCGCACCGCGAGCGGGCAAAACGGTGCCGCCTGGCAACGCGCGCACGCAGATCTTCGCGGTCGCGACTTCAACCGTCTAACCGCAGACTACCTCGCCCTGCAACGCAGCGGCGCGCCAGTGCATGAATGGCCACTGTAGAAATCCGATGAAGCACGGCAATGACGAACGCCGCGGCGCGGACACCGGACCACTGGCGTCTGCTAAAGTCGCCGGTCAATAAAGACTGACACCGACACACTGCATCATGCTCACTGAACTCGACCACATTCCCGACGGCTTTCTTGATGCCTCGGCGGGGGGATTGCATCAGGTCCTTCCGGGACCGACGCTGATCCATCTGAAAGGCCGGAAGTCCGAACCGCTTTTTGTTTCCGTCCTGCTCCACGGCAACGAATACACCGGGCTGAAGGCCATTCAGGAAGTAGCGGGCCGCTACGCAACCGCCGAACTGCCCAGATCACTTTCGATTTTTGTCGGAAACGTGCAGGCCGCCGCACTTGGTCAGCGTCGTCTGGACGGACAACCGGACTACAACCGAATCTGGCCCGGCTCCGAAGCCGGGGAAACCGCGCCCGTCGAACACGCGATGATGACCACGGTCGTCGAAGCCATGCGTCAGCGCCGCGTATTTGCCAGCATCGACGTGCACAACAACACAGGACTCAACCCGCATTATGGTTGCGTCAACAGCCTGCAACCGGAATTCCTTCAACTGGCAACACTGTTCTCTCACACAATCGTGTACTTTTTGCGGCCACTAGGCGTGCAATCAGCCGCATTTGCGAAAATATGTCCGGCGGTCACCATTGAGTGCGGAAAACCGGAAGACGTCACCGCCAAAACCCACGCGGCCAGTTTCATTGATGCAGTATTGCATCTGGACCACTTTCCAGCGAAACCGCCTGCTGCGAGCGATTTCCACTTGTTCCACACCGTCGCAGCGGTAAAGATTGCCGATGGCATGTCATTCGGATTCGGTAACAGCGCGACGGGTTTGCGGCTCGACCCGGAAATCGACCATATGAATTTTCGCGAACTCAGAGCGGGCACGCGTCTCGGCCGATTGACAAACGGCCAGGGATTTCCGGTAACAGCTCTTGCCGAGGACGGCCACGACGTCACGCACGATTACTTCAGGGTTAGCGATAGTGAACTATTACTCGCGCGGGACGCCATGCCATCAATGCTGACCCTGGATGAACGCGTCATCCGGCAGGATTGTTTGTGTTATCTGATGGAGCGGTACGCCCTGACCTAGGCAAAACGCTGTCCTGAAAACGCCCTCATCGCTGAGATATATCGAAAGCAAACTACTGCTCCGAAGTTCGCAACATCCTGAACAAACAGAAAAAGAGATGGCCGATGACCTTGTCGATCGCCCTGGTTTTTTGTCTCCAGCCTACTAATAACTGGTTAGCGTTTGAACTGCTCAGTCCTGCGCAAGCGCGGCATCGACGAAACGGTTGGTAAACGTTAGCTCAAGATCAATTTTTTGTTTTGAAATAAGCTTGTGAAATCCGGACAGCGCATCAAGCATTGCCTGCGCCGCTTCCGGTGGAATACGGCCGTCTTTCGAGTAACCGGGCCGCTGGCGCTTCAGCGCCGCGAGATACAGGGTACGGTCACCCAGCAGGTAATGGCGCGGCACCGCATCCGCCACGGCCTCGTCCGATGCATTCGCCAACCATTGCAGGGCCCGCACCATCGCATCCGCGAGTGCCTGGACCGTGTTTGGGTTGTCGCGGATAAAATCGCGCTTGGCGTACAGGCTGCCTGAAGGCAACGCGGCACCATACAGGTCGCGCGAACCCTGTTCGCTGAGCGTTTCGATCACCTCAACGACCTTTCCCCCACGTACCAGCATGCTGATCGCGGGTTCGACATTCGCCAGCGCGTCGAGATGGCCTGCCTGTATCGCGGCTACCGCGCTTTGACCGGTGCCGACGCCGATGATGGAAACATCATCGAGCGTTAAGCCGCCACGTGCCAGCAAGGCGTTGACGAACATGTTGGTACTCGAACCCGGTGCGGTTACGCCGATTTTCATGCCCTTCAGATCCTGCGGCCCACGCCAGGTTGCCGCCTTGTCCTTCACCACGACCAGTGAAATGGCCGGCGTTGCACCCTGCAAAACAAAGGCGGACAGATTCTGACGCCGCGCCTGCATCACGATAGTGTGATCGTAACCACCGGAAACAACGTCAGCGCTACCGCCCATCATCGCCTGCAGTGCTTTGGCACCGCCCGGAAAATCAAGAATCTCCACGTCGAGACCGGCATCACGAAAGTAACCGAGTTGCTCCGCTAATGACAGCGGCAAGTAGTACAAAGCGGCTTTGCCGCCAACGGCAATCGTCACGCGCGTTTTTTCCGGCTTCGCCGCTCCAGCATTTGCACCGGACACAACCAACCCGCTGACAATCAGAAACAAGAAAAGAAATCGCATTCGCCTTACCCGTATCGCGTCATAGAGTTCGCAGTCCGGTAAGTGTAGAGCAATCCCGCTTTCACGGTTGCCCGAATACTCTTTTCGCGCATTCCGTTACCAGGACCACTCCGCGACACGAAAAACCGCGTCGGTGATGAGCTTGGTCTCATTGATGTCGCGGCGCACCAACGCGGCCTCCCAAGTTTAAACGCGCACCTAACGTCAATGGCCGGGACATTCCGTTCAATAAACGCAAACCGACAATCGAAACCATACTGCAAGCAGAATATCCTGCACTGCATCATCGTGTTTAAGCGAAAAGCCACTTCCTTAACTGTGAGTCCTGATATATAAACACCCTTAACGTTGCAGGCACAGTCCATTCGTCCGATTTGATTGCATGCGCAACGAAAGCTCGAGGCTGCAAAGCCTGACCAAAAAACGAGAACCGCGAGGAGGAGAATCATGAGAATCCGGATGCTTGCCATTGTGGCGGCAATACTGTTCATGCCTGGCCTTACGCTGGCGGATCATCAC
>DATKYN010000028.1:0-20678 GCA_035528435.1 Burkholderiales bacterium | reverse complement strand
GCCGACTGGCACTCTCGGGGTTTCAGTTGCGAAGTCTGGACCGACCCGCCCGGGCAGGTGTGGGCCGACTTCGTGCACGAAGTCGATGAACTCGTGATGACAATCGACGGTGACGTCGAGTTCGAGTTTGGCGGAAAGACCTACCGGCCAGACCCCAGAGAAGAACTATTGATTCCGGCCGGTGCGCTGCACACGGTACGCAATCGGGGCGACATCACCAGCCACTGGTTATTCGGCTACCGGCGCTGAGATCGGGCCGCAGTGCGGCCCGGCACAGTTCACGAGCCCGCGGCGCTTTTCTTCGGACCGGTGTAGTGCTCGGGATGGCGGATCGCCACGACCCGGCTGTCGGGCGCATAAGCGTGACACGAACCGATGAGCGCCGGTTTTTCGTTGCGGCCTTCGCGCTTGTCGCGGGCGACCCGCTCACCATAGATTGTCTGGAACGCCGTAGTGGCAATCGGACCCAGCAATTCCACCATGTGCGTACAGCCTTTGATGCCGCCCAGCAGCTCGCGGGTTTTCTGTGTCCAGCCGTGTTTGATGGTCAGCCCCTTGAGGCGCTTGAACGCTGGCGCGATATCGCCGCAGATGTGGTACGGCCCCCAGACGGTCCTGGCTTCGACATCCTTGACGTTCAGATCGATGTCTACGGTCAGCCTGATCCACATTTCATGGATCGGCTCCCCGGGCGTGACATCTCCGCGATCCATGTTGTGGAACGGGACACTCTTTACGTCAACCAGGCATCCTTCGATATCGTACAGGCCGTCGTCGCGAACATAGCCGTTGCATTCGATTCTGCGGGTATGCACGGGTTTGCGCGGCGCGGACAAAGGTAGCGGATTGTTATTCATGCCACCGCCTTCCGGCGCTCATCGAGACGCGCAAGCAGTCCGCGTTTTTCATCGTTGGACATTTCAAGCCAATCGGCAATCTCATCGAGCGTGCGCAGGCAGCCAATACAGTAGCCTGTCTGCGGGTTCAGCTGACAGATATTCTCACAAGGTGAAGGAATTTCCCGGGACATCGATTCTTTCAATAACGATTGATTCAAAACTGGTTCATTCGGATCTGCGTCGCGGCAAAAACATTCTGTTCGCTACGCATTCACTAGGCCGCCTTGCGGCGTTTGATGCCGAGGGCACGCCCGGCGCGCGATACCGTGTCCCGCTGCAGATACGAACAGATAAAGTCAGCGGCGTCGAGAAGCGCGTCCATCTCGACACCGGTCTCGATCCCCATGCCGTCGAGCATGTAGAGCACGTCTTCCGTGGCAACGTTGCCAGTGGCACCCGGTGAATACGGGCAACCTCCCAACCCGGCGACCGAGCTGTCAAAGATTGCCATGCCCGCTTCCAGCGACGCCAGGATGTTCGCCATCGCCTGGCCGTAGGTATCGTGAAAATGTCCAGCGAGCCGTTCAACCGGAATATGGGCACAGACCGCCTCGATCATGCGCCGGGTTTTCGCCGGCGTCCCCATGCCAACAGTGTCCCCCAGCGAAATCTCGTAGCAACCCATGTCGAACAATCTTTGCGCAACGTCGGCGACCTGCTGCGGCCGGACCTCACCTTCGTACGGACAGCCCAGCACAACCGAAATGTAACCACGCACCCGCAAACCGGCGTCGAGCGCACCGCGACACACGGTCTGTTGGCGCTCAAGCGATTGCGCAACAGTGCAGTTCGTGTTCTTTTGCGAGAACGTTTCGGTGGCGGCTGCAAAACCGGCTATCTCGGTCGCGCCGGCGGCAATCGCCGCTTCCAGGCCTTTCATGTTCGGCACCAGCACCGGATAAGTCACACCTTCGCGCCGGTTGATACGCGCCATCACCTCACCGGTATCCGCCATCTGCGGTACCCACTTGGGTGAAACGAAACTGCCTGCCTCGACAACACGCAGGCCAGCGTCAGTCAAACGGTCGATCAATTCCACCTTGATGTCGGTCGGCACCGTCTTGCTCTCGTTCTGCAAGCCGTCGCGCGGCCCGACTTCAACCATCTTTACCCGATCGGGATAGTTCATTTCGATTCGTCCTCCATTGCCAGCAGCTGCGTGCCTTCGGCAACCTGTTCACCGGCTGAAAAATAAATCCGGTCGATACGACCGGCATGAGGCGCCGAGATGGTGTGCTCCATTTTCATCGCCTCGACAATCATCAGGGCCTGCCCCTTGCGAACCTGTTGGCCTTCTTCAACCAGCACCTGTGCCACGTTACCGGGCAGTGGTGACACCAGCAGCCCGCCCGGCTGTTCATCTTCGATGCTGGTGAGTCGTTCGCGTTCGAGCCGATGGCAGGCGCCGGACATGAACACGCTCAGCGCCTCGCCCTCGCGAACAACCGTGGCAGAGATCCGCGCGCCATCGATGTCCGCAACGAGGCGATTATCACCCTCTTGCCTGCCACGCACGAACATCTGACTGTTCGGCAACTCAAGCAAAAAGCCGCCATCGCGGTAATGGGCGGTCACACTGACCCGCTTTTCATGGTCAGTAAAAACAAAGTCGTGGTGGTTATCCTCGTTGAGCCGCCATCCATCTGAGCGGTGCCACGGCGAGTACCGGTCTTCGCTGTCCGCCGCGGCGCATTCGGCTTTCGCGGTTATCTGGCACAGGTCGGATAGCACCGCCAGCGCCAGTACGGTATCCGTTGCCGGTTGCAGCTGCGCAAACAACTCGCTGCGGTGGCGCTCGATCAGCCCGGTATCGAGCGTTGAGGCATCATCGCCCGCTCCGGCGAACGCCGGATGCGAGGCGACGGCAAGCAGAAACGCAACGTTGGTCTTGAGTCCGGCCAACTCATAGCCGGCAAGCGCACCACGCAAGCGACGCAGCGCAGCGCCGCGGTCAACGTCCCACGCGATCACTTTGGCAATCATCGGATCGTAATGAATACCGATTTCATCCCCGTCACGCACGCCGGTGTCGATTCGCACGTGCGCCGGGTCGTGTGGTTGTCGCAAATGGCTAATCGTGCCGGTCGCCGGCAGAAAATCCCGGTCCGGATCTTCCGCGTAAATGCGGGCCTCGAAGGCATGGCCGTGATGTTCGAGCGCGGCCTGCTTCACCGGTAACGGCTCGCCAGCCGCCACCCGTAACTGCCATTCGACAAGGTCAACGCCGGTGATCATTTCGGTCACCGGATGCTCGACCTGAAGGCGTGTATTCATCTCCATAAAATAAAACCGGCCGTCGGCATCGACGATGAACTCAACCGTGCCCGCACCAACGTAGCCAACCGCTCGCGCCGCCGCCAACGCGACCTCGCCCATTTCGTCGCGGCGCGCACTCGTCATGCCCGGAGCAGGTGCTTCCTCGATAATTTTCTGATGGCGCCGTTGCACAGAGCAGTCACGCTCGAACAGATGAACGTACTCGCCGTGACGATCCGCGAAAACCTGGACCTCGACATGGCGCGGGCGAACCAGATACTTTTCGACCAGCACACGATCGTCACCGAAAGCCGAGCTCGCTTCGCGCCTGGCGGCATCCAGCGACGTTCGAAACGCGTCGTGCTGCTCGACAATGCGCATACCCTTGCCGCCGCCGCCAGCAGCAGCCTTGATCAGCACCGGGTAGCCGATGCGCCCGGCTTCCGTTTCCAGCAACGCGTCGTCCTGATCCTCTCCGTGATAACCCGGTACCAGCGGCACGCCGGCCTTCTCCATCAGCGTCTTCGCCGCGCTCTTGGAACCCATCGCCTCGATTGCGGCGGCAGGCGGGCCAATGAAACCGATTCCTGCCGCTTCGCAAGACCGCGCAAAGTCTGCGTTCTCCGACAAAAAACCATAACCGGGATGAATCGCCTGGGCACCGGCTTTTCTCGCGACCTGGATAATGCGCTCGCCATGCAGATAAGAATCGCGCGCAGCCGCACCGCCAATCAGGTACGCCTCGTCACACGCTTCGACATGCATGGCGCCGGCGTCGGCTTCCGAGTAAACCGCCACGGTGCGAATCCCGAGATGCTTCGCCGTTCGCGCGATACGAACCGCAATCTCGCCACGGTTGGCTATGAGTATTTTTTCAAACATGGTCTTGACGCTGATATCGCATGTTCATCGCCCCCGCCAGGTTTCATCGACCGGCTCGGGCGGTTGTGGCGGCGAGCCCGCATCGGTCAGCATGCTGACCTTCTGATGCACCTGCCAGCCAAGCACGAGGCAAATCGCAAAAAACGCCATGCCCGCTATTGAAGCAGTAATGAGGGCATGAATCGCGACCGTCGTCATGCCGCTGCGTTTCGCTTCGCACGCCGACCAGCTTTCGAAAACCGATTTCGCCAGCACGGGCAGTTTCGAATCGCTGGTGTGGCGCAACTCGCCCACGAATCGATCATAGGTTGGCACTTCCGTGCGCCCTTCACCGGCGTATTGCCATAAACCAACGCCGGCAAGCATGTTCAGCAGGAATCCCGCCAGACCAAGTGCGCTGAAAAATACGACGAGTTTGGTCTTTTGGCGATCGAGCGCTGTGAGTTGCGTCAAGCTAGTCTCCCGGTACCCAGTTCGGTTTGCGCTTTTCGAGAAACGAGCGAATGCCCTCCTTACCCTCGTCAGACACGCGCACATCCGCAATACGCTTTGCGGTTTCTTCAATCAGCGCCCGATCAAGCGGTGATTGCGCGATCAAATCAATGAGTGACTTGGTTCCCGCATGCGCTGCGCTCCCGCCGGTAACAAGATGGATGAGCATCTCGTCGATCTTTTCGTCGAGCTTTTCCGGCGGTGTGATTTCATGTGCCAGACCGATTCGATACGCCTCCGCCGCGGCGAAGCGTTCCCCGGTCAGCATGTAGCGGTGCGACGCGCGCGCGCCCATTGCAGCCACAACGTAGGGTCCAATGGTCGCCGGAATCAGTCCGATCCGGACTTCAGACAGGCAGAATTCCGCCTCGAACGACGCCACCACGATGTCGCAGGCGGACACCAGACCCATGCCCCCGGCAAACGCATGGCCGTGCACCCGGGCGATAGTCGGCTTGCGCAATGAGTAGAGCGTGTGCAGCATGTCCGCCAGTCCGAGCGCATCCTCATAGTTCTGCCCGGCGCTGTAGTCGGCCATCTTTTTCATCCAGTTCAGATCTGCACCAGCGCAGAACGATGGGCCACGCCCGGCCAGAACCACGGCTTTTACCTTGTCGTCGGTGTCGAGTGACTTGAATACCGCCGACAGTTCGGAAATCATCGTCTCGTTAAAGGCATTGCGGATGTCCGGCCGATTCATCCAGACAACGGTAATGTCACGGTGGCTTTCAAGTTCAAGAGTCTGATATTCGGTCATCAATTGTTCCAGTAATCAATTCAGTCGAAATAGAAGCGCTTCGCGACTTCTTCCAGCATGACTTCGGTCGCACCACCGCCGATGGCGAGTACCCGCGCGTCCCGCACCAGTCTTTCGATCGGCATCTCACGCATATAGCCCATGCCGCCATGAAACTGCTGGCAGGAATACATCACTTCGTTGACGAGCTCTCCTGTCAACGCCTTGAGCATCGAGACTTCGCGCACGCAATCGCGTTGCTGTGCCGCCAGCCAGGCGCAGTGATACAGAAAGGCCCGCGCCGCCTGTGTCTTCGAATCCAGCATTGCCAAACGCTGCCGGATGACCTGCTTGTCGAACAGCACGCCGCCAAATGCTTTTCTTTGTTTGACCCAGTCGGCCGTCAGGCGCAACGCCGTGCGGGCATGGCCGATTGCCATCGCACCGAGCGCGATGCGCTCGGTCTGAAAGTTCTTCATCACGGCATAGAAGCCACCGTTTTCTTCGCCCAGGATGTTCCCGGCCGGTACACGGCAGCCGTCAAAAACCAGCTCGGCGGTATCGGATGAATTCCATCCCTGCTTTTTCAGGGCGCGGCCGACACGAAACCCCGGGGTGCCTTTTTCGACAATAAACATGGAAATACCGCGCGAGCCCTTGGCTTGCGGATCGGTTTTCGCCGCGACAAAGTACACATCCCCGTGGACGCCATTGGTAATAAACATCTTGCTGCCGTCGATCACCCACTCGTTTCCGTCCAGCCGGGCGCGGGTTCGAATGCCGGCGACATCCGATCCGGCATCGGGCTCCGATATCGCCACCGCGGTGATCGACTCGCCGGAAATGATGCGCGGCAGGTATTTCTCCAGTTGCGCGCTCGTGCCCGCGTTGACCAGATGCGGCGAGGCCATGTCGGTATGTACCAGCACCGTCACGATAAAACCGCCGAAGGTCGATAACGACAACGCTTCCTGAAACACCACCGATGTCATGAGGTCCGCTTCCGCTCCACCGTAGCCGGACGGATACGTCATGCCAAGCCAGCCAAGTGCGCCCATTTTGCGCAGCACCTCGCGCGGTGTGAATCCGTCTTCCTCCCACTGCTCGCCGAATGGCTCGACTTCGCGCTCCAGAAAACGCGCGACCTGCTCGCGCAGGGCTTCATGTTCAGGTGTGGTGTAGATGTTATCGAGCATCGTCATTTACATTCGGAATACGCCGAAGCGCGTCGGTAGGATCGGCGCGTTCAGTGAAGCGGAAATTCCAAGACCGAGCACTGTTCGCGTCTCGGCCGGATCGATCACGCCGTCATCCCACAGGCGCGCGGACGCGTAATAGGGATGACCCTGCGTCTCGTATTGCTTGAGCAGTGGCGCCTTGAACGCAGCCTCTTCCTGCTCGCTCCAGTTCTTGCCGGTTTTTTCCATTCCGTCACGCTTGACCGTGGCGAGCACACTCGCTGCCTGCTCACCGCCCATAATCGAAATACGGGCGTTCGGCCACATCCACAGAAAACGCGGCGAATAGGCTCGCCCGCACATACCGTAGTTGCCGGCGCCAAAACTGCCGCCGATGATGACGGTGAATTTCGGCACCTGGGCGCATGCCACAGCTGTCACCATCTTGGCGCCATCCCTGGCGATGCCACCGGCTTCGTATTTTTCGCCGACCATGAAGCCGGTGATATTTTGCAGGAACACGAGCGGGATGCCACGTTGTGCACACAACTCTATGAAATGCGCACCCTTGAGCGCGGACTCCGAAAACAGGATGCCGTTATTGGCGACAATGCCTACCGGGTAACCGAAAATATGCGCGAAGCCGGTGACCAGGGTGGTGCCGTAAAGCGGCTTGAACTCGTCCAGTTCACTGCCATCGACGATGCGCGCGATTACCTCCCTGACGTCGTAGGGCTTGCGGGTGTCGACGGGAATCACGCCGTGCATTTCGTCTGTGCCGAATAGCGGCTCGCGCGGCGGTTGCACGTCGAGCGAGACCGACTTGCGCAAATTCAGGTGGCCAACGATGCGCCGCACGATTTCCAGCGCGTGCGGGTCGTTGAGTGCGTAATGATCGACAACACCGGAGGTGCGCGCATGCACATCGGCACCCCCGAGCGCCTCGGCGCTGACTACTTCACCGGTGGCCGCCTTGACCAGCGGTGGGCCGCCAAGAAATATGGTTCCCTGATTACGGACAATTACTGCTTCATCGGACATCGCCGGCACATAGGCACCACCGGCGGTGCAGGAACCCATGACGCAGGCGATCTGCGGGATGCCGGCGGCGGACATGTTGGCCTGGTTGAAGAAGATTCGACCAAAATGCTCGCGGTCAGCGAAAATCTCATCCTGATTCGGCAAATTGCCACCGCCGGAATCGACCAGATAGATACAGGGCAAACGATTCTGCCAGGCGATCTCCTGCGCGCGCAGGTGCTTCTTTACCGTGACCGGGTAATACGTTCCGCCTTTGACGGTCGCGTCGTTGGCGATGATCACGCACTCGCGCCCGGACACGCGTCCGATGCCGGTGATGATGCCCGCCGACGGCACGGCGCCTTCGTACATGTCCCACGCTGCTAGCTGTGACAACTCCAGAAACGGCGATCCGGCATCGAGCAGCTTGCGCACCCTTTCACGCGGCAGCAACTTGCCGCGTCCTGTGTGCTTCGCGCGTGCCGCTTCGTGGCCGCCCTGGCTCACAGTCGAGAACGTTTCGCGTAAATCCGCCACCGCCGCACCAAGCGCGTCGCGGTTGGACTTGAACTCGGCTGAACGCGGGTTCAGTTTGCTGTGAATGACAGGCACGTGGGTTCTATTCCTGTTTTATTTCGGGGTCGCCGGCTTTTCCGGTTTCTCGCCGACCGGGCCACCCGCTTTCTTCCATGCACCAAACCCGCCTTCGATGTGCGCGACAGGTTCGAGGCCCATTTCCTGAACGGCTCGCGTCGCCAGGGCGGAACGCCATGCCGAGGCACAGTAGAAATAGAACTCCTTGCCGCTGCCGAATACGTCCTTGTAATAGGGACTCTTCGGATCGACCCAGAACTCGATCATGCCGCGCGGCGCGTGTATGGCGCCCGGAATCATCCCTTCGCGCTGCAGCTCGCGCACGTCACGCAGATCGACGAACACGATGTTGTCATCACCGTGTCGCGCGATCGCGTCACTGGTGGGAATGGTGCGGATGCTTGCATTCGCTTCAGCCACGAGATCCTTACAGCCCTTCTTCAATTCCATTTTCTTCCTTTCAAAATCCACCGGTTTCGAGCCATTTTTCCACCTGATCGAGACGATCCGAACCCCAGAAAGGCTCGCCGTCAACAATGATGAACGGGGAGCCGAACACACCCCGGTCGATCGCCGCTTGTGTTTCAGCGCGAGCGCGTTCTTTCATTTCGGGTGCCTGCGTCGCCGCGAGCAAGACATCACGATCGATGCCAACGCCCGAGGCGACATCAGCAGCGGTTTCCGGGTCCGAGATATCACGATCATCAACGAAGAACGCGTGATACAACGCCATGATCGCCGGCACTTTCATTTCCGCATGGTGCGATTCGAGCCAGTACGAAATGCGAACCGGCGACTGACTCGCGATCGGCAACTTGCTCGGCACCTTGAAGGGAATCTCCCACAGACGCGCCGCGCGTTCCATATCGTTGCGGGCGTAGTCTCCCTTGAGCGGCATTAATGGCAATGCCCTGGCACCGGAAATCTTGAACGCCGCGCCCAGCAACATGGGTCGCCACGCAACCGATCGGCCATAGCGGGCCGCGATAGCTGGAAGTCGCTTCGCCGCGAAATATCCATACGGAGAGGAAAAATCGAAATAGAAATCAATTGGATCGGCCATGACACCAGTCGTATTCAGTGTTCATTATTCGATCAGCCATTCGCACTGTGCCGACACGCTGTTTGCCCGATCCCGGTTTTTATCGCGGAGTCGACAAGCCCGCCCGCAAGGGCACGTGTTCGAAGTGCGCTCCAACAGACCCTTCTGCATCGAGCGCGGTTGCGTTCTGTCGCGCATCATTTTTTCGGCGGAAAGTCCACGTCGTTTAACTTGGCCTGGGATTCGACGAGAGATGCAACCAGATGCTCGGGCGTGCCGAAGCCAAGGTTGACTGCGTTGGTCAACGTGTTGAGCACTGCCGGCGCCATCGCGCCGGAAATGCCGGCCTCCATTGCCATCTGGTTGTAGTAACGCACGTCCTTGAGTGCGTTGGCGAGACCAAATTTCATGCCGGTGAAATCCCCCTCCACCGCTTTGCCGGCAACCATCTGGAACAAGCCGGAATTGGCAGCGCCGGTCGACACCAGTGCGAAGTATTTTTTCGGATCGACGCCAAGCTTCGCACAGGCTGCAAGCGCCTCGGCGGTCAGCGACATCTGGCCGATCGCTGCGAAGTTGTTGATCAGCTTTATCTTGTGGCCAGCACCGACTTCGCCGATGTGGAAAATGTTTTCGCAGAACGCCTTCAGCGCGGGCTCGATTTCGGCAAAGGTCTCGTCGTCTGCGCCGACCATGGTGTTGAGACGCCCTTCTTCGGCTTCGACCGGCGTACGCGCCAGAGGCGCATCGACGAAGCGGACTTTCTTCGCGTTGAGGTCGGCGGCAATTTTGAGCGTCGAGAACGGTTGGCTGGTCGATGTATCAACAATAATCTGCCCGGCACGGGCTGACTCCAGGATGCCGCCTTTTCGGTACACCAGATCCTCGACCTGGGGGCTACCGGTCACACACAGAAACACAATATCCGACGCGTTCACCAGGTCGGTGATATCGCTGGCTTCTCGTGCGCCGCGCTTGACAAGATCGTCAACCGGGGCACGATTGCGGTGTCCGAGAATACTGGTGGTGAACCCCTTCTCGACCAGATGCTTTGCCATGCCGTGCCCCATGAGGCCGACACCAACAAATCCTATATTTTTCTTCGCCACAATCTTCCCTTGTCAATTGTTCGTGCCATTGCCGGCGCGAATTTCACAATACGGCGCACCGGGAGCTTTTCCCCCATTCAGATTTCCGATCAGATCATTTCAATTGCCATTGCCGTCGCCTCCCCGCCGCCGATGCACAGCGACGCGACACCGCGACGCGCACCGCGCGCGCGAAGCGCGCCGATCAGCGAAACCAGAATGCGCGCCCCGGAGGCGCCAATCGGATGTCCGAGTGCGCACGCGCCGCCATGCACGTTTACTTTCTCGTGAGCGATTGCATGCTCCTTCATCGCGGCCATAGTGACCACTGCAAAGGCTTCGTTTACCTCAAACAGGTCAACCGTGTCGGTAGCCCATCCAGTTTTATCGTACAGCTTGCGCATCGCCTCTACCGGTGCGGTTGTGAACAGACCAGGCTCCTGCGCATGAGTGGCATGACCGATCACGGTCGCCAGCGGTGTTATGCCGAGCTTCTCAGCTGTTGAGCTACGCATCATCACCAAGGCCGCCGCGCCATCGGATATGGAGCTTGAGTTGGCGGCCGTCACGGTACCGTCCTTGCGAAACGCGGGCCGCAACGTCGGAATCTTGTCGAGGTTCGCCTTGAACGGTTGTTCGTCGCGCTCGATAAACCGCTCGTCCTTGCCGGCCTTGATGGCGATCGGCACCGTTTCCCATGCGAAATGACCGCTCTCGTTTGCAACGCGCGCGCGCTCCAGCGAGGTAATGGCAAAACGATCCTGCTCTTCCCGGGTGAAGGCGAATTTTTCCGCGCAATCCTCGGCAAAGGTCCCCATCAGACGGCCCTTGTCGTAAGCGTCTTCGAGGCCATCCAGAAACATGTGGTCCATCACCTGCTGATGGCCCATGCGATAGCCACCGCGCGCTTTCGGCAGCAGGTAGGGAGCGTTAGTCATGCTCTCCATGCCGCCGGCAATCATGATGTCGTTGCTGCCGGCCCTGAGCAGATCGTGCGCGAACATTGCCGCCTTCATGCCGGAGCCACACATCTTGTTGATGGTGGTGCAACCGGTTGAAAGCGGGAGTCCGGCGCCAAGCGAAGCCTGCCGCGCCGGCGCTTGTCCCTGACCGGCGGGCAGCACGCAACCCATGATGACCTCCTCGACCTGTTCCGGCGTCACCGACGCGCGCTCGAGTGCCGCACGAATCGCAGCGGCGCCTAGCTCAGGGGCATTGAAGCTGCTCAGCGCGCCCTGGAACGCACCCATCGGGGTACGGGCGGCAGACACAATAACGATCGGATCATTTGCCATGTTCGGGTTCCTTGTTACTGATGGTGTGTACAGTCAATCCTGTATTACGGTTCCGCCGCCACGACCGGCCCTGTTACGAAAACGGTTCGACTCAGGATAGGGAAAAACGTCTTCAACATGCCCCGCCGCAATACGTGATTTGGTCTGGTTCCAGAATTTCTCGCTGAGCAAGTCGGCGTGATTCCTGGTGAAACTCGCTCGAACTGCCTTATTGCCAAGCAGGAACGTGCCAAATTCTTCGGGGAATACATCCGCTGGCCCAACCGGGTACCAGGGTTCGGCCGACATTTCGTCCTCTGGTGTACGCGCTTCGGGAATCTTGCGGAATTCGCATTCGGTCATGTAGACGATTTCGTCATAGTCATAGAAGACAACGCGTCCGTAACGGGTTACGCCGAAATTCTTGAACAGCATGTCACCCGGAAAAATGTTCGCCGCTGCGAGCTGTTTGATTGCCAGCCCGTAATCGTCGATAGCGCGATCCAGGTCGGCCGGCGCCGCAGCGTCCAGAAACATGTTCAGGGGGGTCATTCTGCGCTCGACATACAAGTGACGGATCATCAGCGTATCCCCGTTCTCTTCGATCACACTGGGTGCGAGCGCGCGCATTTCCTCAAGCAAGGCCGGGTCGAAGCGATCGATCGGCAGCGCGACATTGGCGTATTCGAGCGTGTCTGCCATGCGCCCGACGCGGTCATGCTGTTTGACCAGCAGGTACTTGTCCTTGACCTGCTGGCGGGTAATCTCCTTGGGCGGCGAAATCTCGTCCTTGATGATCTTGAACACGTACGGCAAGGACGGCAGGGTAAAGACCAGCATTACGAGGCCGCGAATACCGGGCGCGACCACAAACTGATCGCTCGAGTGCTTCAAGTGATGCAAAAAGTCACGGTAAAAAAGCGTCTTGCCGTGCTTTTGCAGCCCCAGCATCGTATACAGCTCCGCTGCCGGGTTACGCGGCAACAATCCGGTCAGGAACTGCACGTAACCGGACGGCACTTCCATGTCGACCATGAAATATGCGCGCGAAAAGCCAAACAGGATCGCGATCTCCGGTGCGCGCAACAAGACCGTATCGACATACACCGACCCGTCTGCATTGCGCAGGATCGGCACCGCGAACGGAAATTCGGCATCGCCGTTGATCACCTTGCCGATCACATAGGCACCCTTGTTCCGGAAGAACAGTGATGACAGAACCTGTATCTGGTGATTGGCCTCGAGCCGGAATGGCCTCGGAAGATGCGCGCGGATCGCGCCCAGCACCAGGCGCAAATCCCGGTTGAGATTCCTGAACGGATTGCGCAACCCGAAGTCGCGCAACATGCGATTGATCGACGTGCGCAACCCGAATTTCGCCGGGTAGTAGCTACGGTAAACAGGCGGGTCCGAATCGATGTGCTCGGTGGAAAGCGCCGGGCGGACGAAAATGAAATCGTTGTGGTAGTAACTACGATGCAGCATGCGGCAACTCACCGAGTTGAAAAACGTCTCGGCAAGTTCAGGCTGACGGTGATTGGAAAGCAGGCCAATGTAGTGCAGCTTCACCTGCTGCCAGATTGCATCGTCGAGTGCATCGGTATCGTAACGGCGACGCAGATACTGCTCACACTCGATCACGCGCTTGTCGTAAAACGCGATTCTCTCGCGCGAAATACGTTGCAGCTCATGCCAGTCGCCCGTTTCAAACAGGGTCTTGGCGTGGCGGCTGATTTCCCGAAACAGGCGGTAGTGCCGGTTGAATCCGTCGAGCATCCCCTGGGCGATCAGGAACGCGAGGTCGCGGCGCGTTTGGGTTGCAGCAACCGTCATTGGATCAATGCAACAGTCCTGTTCGGTTCGACCGGTCCACTTTCATCCGGGCCACATCGCTGTGTTGTTGCGTCAGCCTTTGCATCAGTTCTTTACCGGGATTCGGAAAAAAGTTCGCGCCCGATCAGCCAGCGGCGAATCTCGGACGTTCCCGCGCCGATTTCGTACAGCTTGGCGTCGCGCCACAACCGGCCAGTCGGTGATTCGTTGATGTATCCCATTCCGCCAAGCGCCTGTATCGCCTCGCCCGCCATCCAGGTCGACTTTTCCGCCGCGTACAGGATAACGCCGGCTGCATCTTTTCGTGTTGCTTCACCCCGGTCACAGGCGCGCCCCACGGCATAAACATAGGCTTTGCAGGCATTCATGGTGGTGTACATGTCAGCCAGTTTGCCCTGCATCAGTTGAAACTCACCGATCGGCTGTCCGAATTGCTCGCGGTCGTGCATGTAGGGCACGACCACGTCCATGCAGGCCTGCATCACCCCGATCGGCCCGCCGGCGAGCACGGCGCGCTCGTAATCGAGACCGCTCATCAGCACATGCACACCCTTGTTTATTTCTCCGAGGACGTTTTCCGCCGGAATTTCGCAATCGCGAAATACCAGCTCGCAAGTATTCGAGCCGCGCATGCCGAGCTTGTCGAGTTTCTGTGCCGTCGAGAATCCCTTGAAACCTTTCTCCACCAGAAACGCGGTAATGCCTTTCGGCCCTGCATTGACATCGGTCTTGGCGTAGACCACCAGTACGTCCGCATCCGGGCCATTGGTAATCCACATCTTGTTCCCGTTCAGTATGTAGCGGTCACCGCGTTTCTCGGCTCGCAACTTCATACTCACTACGTCAGAGCCGGCATTGGGTTCGCTCATTGCCAGCGCGCCGACGTGCTCCCCTGAGATCAACCGGGGCAGATACTTCTTGCGCTGCTCGTCCGTGCCGTTGCGACGGATCTGGTTCACGCACAGGTTGGAGTGCGCGCCATAGGACAAGCCGACCGACGCCGATGCCCGGGAAATCTCTTCCACCGCGACGATGTGGGCCAGGTAACCCATGGCGGTGCCGCCGTACGCCTCCTCAACGGTGACGCCGAGCAAACCGAGGTCGCCGAACTTGCGCCACAGGTCCATCGGAAACGCATTGCTGCTGTCAATTTCCGCGGCACGCGGAGCGATCTCGTTGGCTGCAAACGCCCGCACGGAATCGCGCAGCATGTCGATTTCCTCTCCCAGCCCGAAATTGAGGGAAGGAAGCTCCTTGAGGAAGGTTTCTCCGGGTTTCATGCATCAGTCTCCGACTATTTCCGGGATGTTCGGCCGGCGCGCCCTGGTGGCACCGGCAGCGGGATACGGCAGTTGACTTTAGTTGACGTTTACGTAAACGTCAACCAAGCAGCCCCGCCACCGACATTATGTTTGATTTCAGATAGTTGCCTCAGAACCCCGGTTTCTGCTTCGTTTCTTCGGTTTGGTTGTGGCGTTCTTCTCCAGCAAAGCATGGCACTGCTGCTCAAAGCTGGCGATCTCACCCAGCACCGCCTCGATGTCCTCGCGCTGCTGTTCGAGCGCACTGCGCCGCTTCTGCAGGACTTCGAGAAAACGCTCGAGTTGTTGCCGGTCACCTTTGGCCGCACCATACATGTCGATCAGTTCGCGGATCTCGGACAGCGACAACCCGAGGCGCTTGCCGCGCAGCATGAGCTTGAGACGGACGCGGTCGCGGTTGGCGTACACGCGGCTGCGACCCACGCGTTGCGGGTGCAACAAACCCTGGTCTTCGTAGAATCGGATCGCGCGCGTGGTCAGGCCGAATTCACGGGCCAGATCAGTAATCGTAAAAGTGGCTTCAGTCATTTCAGCGCAGTTTACGTAAACGTCAAGTAGAATCCAACTGTGCCGTAGCGATTGCGTCGCGGCCTGCGCCCATTACCAAACAGCCAAATGCTCACATCCAACCCCAGAGCGGCGCCCGTTGCGCTCACGTACCCGTTCCCCGAAATCCCCGCGCCCGGCACGGTTCGGGAAGTTGCCGACGGCGTCTTCTGGCTGCGCATGCAGTTGCCCTTTGCGCTGGACCACATCAATCTGTGGTTGCTTCGCGATGGCAAGCACTGGACCGCGATCGACACCGGGCTGTCAAACGACGAAACGCGCGGGAACTGGGACCGCGTAATGGCCAGCGAGGCCATCGACGGGATGCTGAACCGCATCATTGTCACCCACTACCATCCCGATCACATCGGCAATGCGGGCTGGCTGACCCGGCGGTTCAATATCCCGATGTGGACCAGCGAATCGGAATATTTGTCGGCCCATGCCAATTACATCGGCGGCGCTGGCAACAACTCACAGGCCGTGGCCGACCTGTTTCGCGAGCACGGGCTCGATGCGGAGCGCGTTGCCGCCATCGCCGGGCGCGGCAATGGCTACCGCCAAATCATTTCGGAGCCACCGGATCGATACGTCCGGCTACTCGATGGCGACGAAGTTACGGTCGGCAACCACGTCTGGCGCGTTATTGCCGGCTACGGTCATGCGCCGGAACATGCGGCCCTGTATTGCGCGACTTTGGGTGTGTTGATTTCGGGCGACATGCTGCTGCCGAAGATCAGCACCAACGTCAGCGTATGGCCATTCGAGCCACTGGGTGATCCGCTGAAACTGTTCCTGCGCTCGATAGACCGTTTTCTTGAACTGCCGGAAGACACGCTGGTGCTGCCATCGCACGGCTTGCCGTTCAAGGGCGCGCATCCGAGGGTCGGGATGCTGCACAAACATCACGCGGATCGCCTGGCCGAGGTCAAGATTGCGTGTGCGGCTCCGAGCACTGCCGCCGACCTGTTGCCGGTGCTGTTTCGCCGCAAGCTCGATACCCATCAGCTTTTTTTCGCAATGGGAGAATCAATCGCGCATCTTCACAACCTCTGGTACCGCGACGAAGTCCAGTTCCTCGAGGAAGAATTCCCTGGAGAAGACGGGGATGGCGTACGCCGGTTCGCCGTTTCACCGTAAGCCGACCCCAAGATGAAAGTCGGAAACGTCAACTACAGGAGCGTATGGCGCGACGGCGACAGTATTGCAATTGTTGACCAGACCCGCCTGCCCTACGAGTTCGGAACACTCAGATTACACGCGTGCGAGGAAGCCGCGCATGCGATCAGGTCAATGAAGGTACGCGGCGCGCCACTCATTGGGGCCGTGGCTGCATACGGCATCGCGCTGGCTATGCATACGGATGCCGGCGACGATGCGCTGGCGGCCGCCACCGATATGCTGATGAGCACACGACCCACCGCTGTGAATCTGCGCTGGTCGCTCATGCGCATGCGCAAACGCCTCGAAGCTCTTGCACCGGAACTGCGAGTCGAAGCTGCCTGGCAAGAAGCGCAGCGTATCGCCGATGAAGACATCGAACTGAACCGCTCCATCGGCCGGCACGGCCTGAAACTGATTCGCGACATCCAAAAACCGGGCGAGACCGTCAATGTGCTCACGCACTGCAACGCCGGTTGGCTTGCCACCGTCGATTACGGGACAGCGCTGGCGCCGATTTACCTTGCGCACGACGAAGGCATCCCGATCCATGTATGGGTGGACGAAACACGGCCGCGCAGTCAGGGTTTCCTGACCGCATGGGAGCTGGGCAGTCACGGCGTGCCGTACACGCTGATTGCCGACAATGCCGGCGGACACTTGATGCAAAACGGCAAAGTCGACCTGGTCATCGTCGGGGCCGACCGCGTTACGCCAGACGGTCACGTCTGCAACAAAATTGGCACCTACCTCAAGGCACTTGCGGCAAAGCACAGCTCGGTTCCGTTTTACGCGGCCGTACCCGGTCCGACGATCGACTGGAACATTACCGATGCGATGGGTGAAATTCCGATCGAGGAACGCAGCGCCGACGAGATTCGCTTCGTAAACGGTCTTGACGGCGAGGGGAAAGTGGCAAGAGTCGCCATCGGCGCCAAGAACATGAACGTAGCGAACCCGGGGTTCGACGTCACACCGCCGGACCTGGTGACCGGCATCATCACCGAGGCCGGTGTTGTCGCTGCGACCCTCGAAGGGCTGTCTTCAATCCGCGCCACGTCATCGTGACGGCAACATGACAGAACTCCAGCTTCGCAAAAACATTCTTGCCACCGCGCTGGCGATGAATTCGCTCGGCATCAATCGCGGCACATCCGGCAACGTCAGCGCACGCTGGAAGAACGGCTTTCTGATCACGCCTTCCGGGCGGCGGTACGAAGACACCAGACCGACTGACATGGTCTTTATCGATGCCGCCGGGAAGCCGCGCGGAAAATGGGCGCCCTCATCGGAGTGGCGCTTTCATCACGATATCTATCGAAACCGAAGCGATGCCCATGCCGTGGTGCACACGCACTCGAGCTTCGCAACGACGCTGGCGTGTCTGGGAAAAGACGTGCCCGCTTTCCACTACATGATTGCCGTTGCCGGAGGGCACGACATACGCTGCGCGCCTTACGCCACCTTCGGCACGCAAAAATTGTCCAACCATGCACTCAAGGCGCTCAGTGGCCGAAAAGCCTGCCTGCTCGCCAATCACGGCATGATCGCCACCGGTGACAGCCTGGAAAAAGCGCTGTCACTGGCAGTCGAGGTCGAAGCGCTGTGCGAACAGTACTGGCGTGCGCTGCAAATCGGAAAACCGAAGATCCTGTCGACCCGGGAAATGAACACGGTCATCGGCAAATTCAGCAGTTACGGCAAAGCCACCAAGACCTAGCCCGCAACCCGATGGCGCGGCTCTGAGACGGCAATCTGCCGGTCACCCGGATCGGAATTCACGGTTTGGAATACAATGGCGGCTCCAGTGTGCGCGCCCGGACCCGCGTGAATTTCGCGTCTTGCACCGGGCAGGTGACACAGAGGGAAGCGAAGTAGACATCGCCCGGTGAACCGGCGACAAGGGTTCGCGCTCTGCGCCGGACACACACACCAACGACTCAATCAGCCTGGCGCAAAACAGATATGGCAGACCCGAAATCAAAAAACGATGACGCAAAGTCAGCATCTCAGACCGACCCGGCCGAGATGGCGCGCATTTTCGCCGAGATCGCATTGCGCAGCGAACA
This sequence comes from Burkholderiales bacterium, assembly GCA_035528435.1. Taxonomy (GTDB): domain Bacteria; phylum Pseudomonadota; class Gammaproteobacteria; order Burkholderiales; family Eutrophovitaceae; genus SG8-40. The sequence goes on along the minus strand of DATKYN010000028.1, from coordinate 2,286 downwards.
CATCGTAAAAGAGCATCTCGCCGAGCAGGCGACTAAACTTGGCGCAGAACCAACCGACGACGTGGGTGTTGGCAAGGCATTCACGAACCTGGCAAAACAGATGATGTCCGACCCGGCCAAGATGGCCGAGGCCGGCATGAAAATGTGGCAAGGCCAGTTCGAGCTGTGGCAGTCGTGGATGAAACAGATGTCCAGCGACAACGACGCAGCGCCGGCAGAAAAGCCCAAACCGGATCCGAGATTTCGCAGCGATTTGTGGAACAACTGGATGTTTGACTACATCCGGCAGGCCTACCTTGTTGCCGCACAGGATGTGCAAAACACCGTCGCCGAAGTCGAGGGACTCGACAAGCAGACCGCTCGCAAGGTCAAGTTCTTCACCAAGCAGTACGTCGACGCGCTGGCGCCGAGCAACTTTGTCCTGACCAATCCGGATGTGCTCAAGGCAACCATGGACTCCGGCGGCAAGAATCTGCTCGACGGGCTGAACCATCTGCTGCAGGACATCGACCGCGGACAGGGCAAGCTCGCGATCAAGATGGTCGACAACAAGGCCTTCAAGATGGGCGAGAACGTCGCCACGACCCCCGGCAAGGTGGTGTTCCAGAACGAACTGATGCAACTGATCCAGTACGAACCCGCCACCCCGGACGTTTACAGCACACCGCTGCTGATCGTCCCGCCCTGGATCAACAAGTACTACATCCTCGATCTTCGCCAAAGCAACTCGTTCATCAAGTGGGCCGTGGATCAGGGGATTACCGTATTCGTGGTTTCCTGGGTCAACCCCGATGAACGTCTGGCCGGCAAGACCTTTGACGATTACCTCATCGAAGGCCCGCTTGCCGCGATGGACGCGATCGAACAGGCAACAGGAGAAAAGTCCATCAACCTGATCGGCTACTGCCTCGGCGGCACGTTGAGTGCTGCGGCGCTGGGCTGGCTGGCCGCGCGTAAGCAATCGAAACGGGTGAAGAGCACGACGTTTTTCACCACCATGATCGACTTCGAAGAGCCCGGTGAGCTCGGCGTCTTCGTTGATGAGGAAGTACTTGCTAACCTCGAGAAGAAGATGGAGCAACGCGGGTTTCTCGAAGGTTCCGACATGGCGACAACCTTCAACCTGATGCGCGCCAACGATCTGGTGTGGTCATTCGTCGTAAATAATTATCTGCTTGGCCGCGAACCGATGCCGTTCGATCTGCTGTACTGGAACTCGGATGCAACCCGGATGCCGGCACGCATGCACACGTTTTATCTGCGGCACATGTACATCCGCAACGAGTTGCGCGAGCCGGGCGCCGTTTCACTCGCCGGTGAGGCGATCGATTTGTCGCGGGTGGAAACACCGATGTACTTCGCCTCAACGCTCGAGGACCACATCGCGCCGTGGAAATCGACCTACGCGGGCGCAAAGTTGTTCAAAGGTCCGGTGAAGTTCGTGCTCGGCGGATCGGGGCATATCGCGGGCATCGTCAACCCGCCCGCAAGCAACAAATACTGGTACTGGACGAACCCGTCTCTCGAGCAAGATGCAGACGGCTGGCTGAGTACGGCGGAGAAACATCCCGGTTCCTGGTGGACTGACTGGCGCGACTGGGTAAGCCGCTTCGGCGGCGACAAGGTGCCGGCGCGCAAACCCGGTGGCGGCAAACTGAAAGTACTCGAGGACGCACCCGGCAGCTTCGCCAAGTTCAGACTGGATGCGCAGACAGAAGTGGCCTCCGACCCTGGTCCGCAAGCGAAGAAACCGGCGGCGCGAAAGTCACCGGCGAAAAAAGCATCTGCAAAAGCGCCAGCGGAGCCGAAACCGGCTTCGCGTGCCCGCCGCAAGACCAAAGCAACCGGAGACAAAAAGTAGCCAATTGAAAATCGGGAGTGCGCGAACCAGCGCCTCCCCTTGTTTCCGCTTTCTTTGGCGTTTCCCCGGTCCGGCAATCGCCCCTGCACCTCTTTCGCGGAACTGCCGGTATCGGATACCACCAGCCTGCGAACATCACAGTGCTCCGCGATAAAGCGCCCCGGATCGTTTCGGCCTGACGTCTTCAGGCCCCTGCCACGCGGCACAAGCCGGTACCAGCAAAGCCCTGTCCAGAATGCCCCGGTGGTTAGCGCCCCTGACTGCTGACCTGCGCAGACACGGCATCGAAACCAGTCCACCCCAGAAATTCAACAGCAAACCATACAGATCGGTTTTATCGATCAAGGTGTTCGCAATAACTCGTTGGATAAATCACACCCGGTTCGCCACAATTCGACCAACAAAACTTTCCATGAACCCAATCA
>DATKYN010000027.1:0-5308 GCA_035528435.1 Burkholderiales bacterium | reverse complement strand
GGCGCAGGCGGTGCAGGTGTTCGAAAATCTGAAGCGCGCTCTGGGCGGAATCGGTGCGACCTTCGAGGACGTGATCAAGTTCACGATCTACATCGTCGAATTTTCGCAGGAGCGGCGCAAGGCAGTGATGAATGTGCGCGGGCGGTATATTTCCCACGACAATCCGCCCGCCGCGACCATGGTCGGTATCGATCAGCTTGTAGAGCCGGAACTGCTGGTAGAGATTGAGGCAGTTGTGGCGGTTGATTGATCCTATGATTAATCCGTGGGTTGGTGGTGTTCCGGTCAGCGCAAGCCCCCGGAGATTACGCTGACCACTGGTTATCCTGCCTGGCCCTTCAGTCCGGTTGCAAGAACGAAGTCGAATTCTCCGACCATGAATTCGCTGTTCTGCTTCAGATCGAGTGCAAGACCAGGTTTATGGGCACCCCACGGGTCGGTCCCAAGGTGCTCGTCACCGTTGAAATACAGTTGTGTCGTCAGTGCCACGTTTAAGAATGGATACACCTTGATGTGGATGTGGCGCGCGCGAGTCAGGCCTCCGTAGTGTTCCAGTCCGGGTACACCCGGGGGGGATCGGAAAGGCGCCGGGGATGACCGTCTGGATCTCGTGCCGGCCCTGGGCATCCGCTTTCATCGTGCCGCGCAGGTGAAATGGCGGAGAGACTTCGAGGAAATCACCCGGGCGTTTCTTGTCGTAATGACCGTTGTCATCGGCTTGCCAGATTTCGATCATTGTTCCGGGTAAGGGCGTGCGGCAATCGTCACTGAGCACCGTGCCGCGCAGCACCAGTTTCCGGCCCGGCTCATCGTCGGCCGCCAGCTTTATCTGGAACACGGGCGCGCCGACGTTGTACATCGGACCGAGTATGTCCTGTTGCGTCGGGTTGCATGTACCGGCCGAGGCCAGTGCAGGTAACCCGCCAACAACGGCTGCGCCAGCGGTCGTTGCGCTGCGCTGCAAAAAGCGTCTGCGTGATTGAAACGCCTGTAATCTTGATGCGTTGTGGTCGTTCATTTTTCCTCCCGCCAGGTTGTTCTGGAAAAGTGGATGAAACGCATGCGAACAGCATTTGGTGACTGTAGGGGAAGCATAGCAGGGAGGGGGGGCAGGGAACCAACCTGATGAGAGCCCCCCCCAGGCGCGTGTCTATCCGTCGTTGTGGTCCTGAGTTAGGATTGGGCGGGTTCAGTGATAATTTCAGGGTAGTAGTCGGGTGAACGATATGGCGTCAAGTCACACGCCGTCAGCGGCGGAACATGCAAATGCGATGGCCGGTTATTCAGCGCAAGGAATACAGCGCGCCTGTGCCTTGGGCAACCGCGGGCCGATTCGCGTTGGTGGGGATGGCAAGCTTCATCGCGACATTCTCGACGCCTACCGCGAGTTCGGCTTTTACGTCTTCAAAGAAGTGGTGGGCACAGAGGAGCTTGCTGAACTGCGCGCCGATATCGATCGCGTTCTCGATCGTGCGCCGGTAGCGCCTGATGCGGAGCACGATGCCGAGGGTCGGCCGGCACTCGGGCGCGACTTCGCGCGGCCATCGTACCGGTTCGCCATACCGCTGAGCGATCCGCTTGGTGGAACCTCATTGAACAAGGGCCGCCATCCGGTGAAGATGGCGGAAGCGCGCGCGCCAGAGGGTGCGCCCGCTTACACGATCGAGAACCTTTACGGCAATTTGCAGCTTATGGACGCGGCACTGCGTTTGTATGGTCATCCGGGATTGCTGTCGGTAGCGGAAGCCGTGCTTGGTCCGGATTTTGTCCCGTATAACGAGGTGACGTTTATCAAGGAACCGGGGCTTGGTCCGTCCGTGGCCTGGCATCGTGACGGCACCACGCACTGGGATGCTCCGGACTGGAACCATGAAGCCCACGGATTCAATTTCATGACCCAGCTATATCCGAGCACCGCCGGAAACGGGGTCTGGGTATTGCCGGGCAGCCACAAGTTGCGCAGTGTCGATATCAAGCAGATGGTTCTTGATGCCGGCTCGGAGCGCATCTTTGGCGCGGTGCCGTTACTGTGCGGGGCCGGTGATACGTTCATGGTCAACCGCCAGATGGTACACGGCTCGTTCGCCAATTCCTCACCGGACCGTCGCGTAACACTGAATATGGGATTCTTTCCCCGCAGCAGGGTGCACGGAGTGACCGCCACCAACCTGGACGGCTGTGAGGCGACATATGATGCGGAAAGAATTCACCAGCGTTCCCGTATGATTGCTATCGGTATTGATTCGCGTCGTCAGCGCTTCCCGCATGAAACGCCGTATCGCTACCAGCCGCTGGCGGGTGCAGAAGACAGCAATCGCTGGAACGAGGAAACGCTGCGTACGGTCGTCAAGGACTACAACCTTCGCGATATGTATATCTAGGGGTGCCAATATTTAGGGGTGCCAATATTTAGCGGTGCCAATATTTAGCGGTGCCAATATATACGGCTTGAACAGTTTGCACCTGGTCACAGGTAATTTCGTATGAGTTTTGACAGATGGCAATGATTCCAACGTCGCTCGCCACGTTGGGCCAGATTGTTTCGCGCCTGCTCGAGATGTATGGCCTTGATCCTGACGCGATGTTCCGCCGCCACGGCATAGACCCGGCGTTGCTTGGCGAGCCGGAAGCGAGAATTCCGGCTCGCACGTGGGATTCCCTGACGCGTGACGCCGCGGACCGGATATCCGATCCGGCGTTCGCGCTGAATTCGGCGCGTTGCTGGCATCCTTCCAATCTCGGCGCCCTTGGTTATGCATGGTTGTCGAGTTCGACATTGCGTACCGGACTCGGGCGCCTTGTGCGCTATTGGCGGTTACTTGGCGAAGCATCTTCGGCGCGACTGGCGGATTCTCCAGCGGGCCTGACGCTAACGCTGACGCGCAAGACGCCTGACCCCGAGACGGCTGCGGTGCTGGTGGACTTTTCGATGTCGTTACTGGTGGACATGTGCAGGATGAACGCGGGTTCGTCACTGCGACCGGCATCAATACAATTACGGCGGGCCCGGCCGAAGCATGGCGAGGTGTACCGGCGCCATTTCGGTTGCGCCGTTCACTTCAATGCGGGGGAAGACAGCTTCACGCTTTCTACGAAAGATGTCGATCGACCCCTGTCGACGTCGAATCGTCAGATTGCGGCAACGCTGGACCAGATTCTGGCCGATCGGTTAGGGCACCTCGACAAGCGCGACGTAGTGGCGAGATGCCAGGCAGGTTTGTTCGAGCAACTCGTATCGGGTGAAGTTTCCGAAGATGCGATGGCGCAGCAACTACACATGAGCCGGCGCACGCTCCAGCGCAAACTCGCTGATGCGGACCTGACCTTTCAGAAGCTGGTCGACGACACGCGGCGAGATCTTGCCACGCGCCATCTTGACGATCCCAGACATTCCATCACCGACGTGACCTTTTTGTTGGGGTTCTCACAGCAAAGCGCTTTCACGCGCGCTTTCAAGCGGTGGACAGGAATGTCCCCCTCCGAATACCGCGCACAGCACACCGTTACCTCCTGAGCGCGCGCTCTTTGCAAGATCGGGCCGCTGCGCCCGCTGTTCGTTAACACTTCCCTACACGACGTTACTCTTCTGTCACGCACGGATAAACGCTTGACGCTTCCGGTCAAGCGCCTTCCTGCGCACCAAAGGACACTGCACTCATACACCGGTCGTTCGACCGGGGTGCTTCGAGTGAACCGCTCCTTTGAGCGCAACGGAAGGAAAGACAATGGACTACCGGATTTACAACGTTTCCAGCGGCGAATACGAGAACAGCGCCGAAGCGCACGTGCTCGCACGTGCTTATCGGGCCGCATGGCGTGCCACACATGGTTCGGAACCCACCGGGTCACATCAGATTGGCAGTCTGGGGTTTGTAATGCTCTTTGGCGGTTGGGCGCCAGCCTGGGCCGACGTATCACATGAGTGCTCGGCAGCAATGGAGCTCGCGCCAGTTGCAGTGGGAGGTCGTGATGACTACTGACCTCTGGGTACGCATTCGACGACTGTTCGTCAAACGAACACCGTCGCCAACGGTCGAGCACATCGTAGCCGGTTATCGGGCGGGTGTGCCGCCTCGCAATCCGGTATTCGCTTATACACGGGAGCGATTCGACCTGATGAGAGGTTGGGTGCCGGAGAATTCCGGGCGCGATGTGCCTAATCTGGGTCACCGACGCGTGGCGCGGCATCCGGCGCATCGTCGGACGACCGGAAGATGATTGTGCAGGTCGTGACGCTTTTCATCTGTGCTGCCGTGGGCTTTGCTTTCGGTGGTCCTTGGGGGGCGGCGGGATTGCTATTGCTCTGGGCAGGTGTGCTGTTCGCGAGCGGTTTGCTGCGAGGGCGCCGGGAGCCTCCTTCGGCGGACGGTGCTGAGCAAGGCCAGGCGTCCGTCTACGCAAACATCGACGCGGTCAATGATCGGCTTGAGGACGTTGCCCGTGAGAGGCGCTGGAGTCTCGAAAAGCGTTTCGAAATCGCTCGCATAGCTTGCGAGAACCCTTCAGTTCCGTTCGAGAAACTCGAGACCCTCTATGATCGGGGTTTTCGGGCGGCACCGGATACCACCCGGTCAGAGGATATAGCGAGGCGGGAAAACCCCGGGCCTAGCTGACCGGCGGCTGACGCAATCCGTTGACCGGAAATTTTGTGTCTTTTACCGGGAATGCAAACGACATTATGCGATGGGCGACGGCGCGTGGCTTGCAGGGAGGGCTACACAACACCTTCTTTGGCGCCAAAGGAAAGTCCCGGAAGGGTACCGATGAAGCTCGAAGTGCTGTGCGGCGTTGAGCGATCTGGCCGTGCTTTCCCGCTGCAACCCGTAACATTCGGCCTTGTGCAAGAGACGCTTACGGGCAGTTGAGGACTGTTCTCGATCACCATGTGGTTGCACGCCAATTTGTATTGCGAATCGGTTCGTACTTGTGAAAATGTGATTCGCCGTAATCTAGTGATGTAGTCGACGGCCTGAACGCAGCCGTGCCACAATTGTCCGATCTTCCCAAACGGACGACACGCAATGGCATTGAAACGCTCGAAAGCGCCCGCCGGCACACTGGCCGTGCTGGAACACACGTCCCGCATCCTCAAATCCAACCCGTTGCGTGATCCGTACGTTCGCAAGCTTGCGGTGTGGCTGCCGCCGCAGTACGCCGCTTCAGCGAAGCGCCGCTTTCCCGTGCTCTACGATCTCGCGGGCTTCACCGGTTCGGGGTTGGCACATACCAACTGGAAGCCGTTCAGCGACAATGTGCCGGAACGTGTTGCACGTCTCATACACGAACAAAAAATGGGACCGGCAATCGT
>DATKYN010000026.1:0-4256 GCA_035528435.1 Burkholderiales bacterium | reverse complement strand
TCGACTGATCTGCTGCTTTTGCTTCGACGAGAAACTCGAACGTGGCAAGATTGCGCAGTTTCGCAGCCATTGCCATCCGCCGCGCAGCGTCGATCAGTCGCTCGCGCAAGGCCGCTGACAGTCCCGGCGCGGGCGCGACTTCGATCAGTTTCTGACGATTGCGCTGCATGCTGCACTCACGCTCCCAGAGGTGGACCACCTCGCCGCTGCCGTCACCGAGGACTTGCACCTCAATGTGGCGTGCTTTACGGAAAAGTTGTTCGACATAGACATCGCCGTTACCGAATGCCTGCATCGCTTCGGAGCAGCAGCGCTCATAAGCCGCTTCAAGATCCTCCTCATTGAGTACTGGCCGCATGCCTCGTCCGCCACCACCGGAAACTGCCTTGATCATGACAGCGCCATGACCTCCCAGTGACAGCATAAAGCGGCGGGCATCTTCTAGCGATGTTGCACTGTCGGTACCCGGCAAAACCGGTACGTCGCATTCCACAGCGAGTCTGCGCGCCGCACCCTTGTCGCCGAATCTGTCCAGTACGTTGGGCGTGGGGCCAACGAAGATCAGTCCCGCCTTTTCACAACTGCGGGCAAAGTTCGCGTTCTCGCTCAGAAAGCCGTAACCGGGATGAATCGCATCGCAACCGGCGTCGCGAGCAATACGGATTACCTGAGATCCGTCGAGGTAGGCTGCCGGCCCGGTGCCGGTCAGGCCGTGCGCTTCGTCAGATTTGTTCGTGTGATCTGCATCAACGTCATCTTCAGAGTAGATCGAGTGAGAACGTATTGCCGCTTCAGCGGCACTGCGGGCAATGCGAATCGCGATTTCGCCGCGGTTTGCGATCAGGAGATTCTTGATGGGCATGTCAATAGGAGAGTGTTCCAGATGATTTCAGTTGGTTTAGATGATGCCGTCTGCGCGAAGCCCGGCGATCTTCTCCGGTGTCATTTTCAGCCATTCGGTGAGAACGGTATCGGTTTGCTCGCCAAGTGATGGCGGCGGGTGGCGAAGGCGCATCGGCGACGCGCCGAGCTGGACCGGAAACCCTTGCATCGGGACCGTGCCGGCTTTCGAATGTTGCATATTGATAATCTGTCCGCGATGTGCGAGATGCTCATCATCCACCAGATCGGCAACCGAGGCGACTTTCGCCGAAGGAACCCCGTTTGTTGCCAATACGTCCAGCAGTTCAGCGCTTGTCAACGTTCGCGCCCAACCGGAAATGATCTTTTCGAGTTCTTCCACGTTTTGCATCCGGGCGGCATTGTTGTCAAAGCGGGTGTCTTCGGCAAGATCAGGCTTTCCCATCGCCCGCGCCAGTCCGCGAAACATCGGGTCACCCGCCACCACGAGGTGTACCCAGGCACCGTCGCGCGTCGCAAAGGTATTGGCGGGGGCGGCATAGCGGTCGCGGTTGCCGTGCCGCGTCATGGTGCGGCCGTGAAGCATTTGTTCCGGGATCGCAGTCATCAGCATGGACAACGCGGAATCCATCAGGGCGGAATCGACCACCTGTCCCTTGCCTGTTCGATGCCGTGCCTGCAGTGCGCCCAGCGTGCCGATGGTCGCATACATGCCGGTTGTATAGTCCACCACATACGTTCCCGCCATGGTGGGATGTCCGTCCGGATCACCGGTGATATTCATCAGTCCGCTCCTCGTCTGAGCGATGACATCAAAGCAGGGCATATTGGACAAAGGGCCCGTCTGACCGAAACCGGAAATCCGTGTTGCAATCAGCCCCGGATTCAGTTGTTGCAGCGTGTCCCAGTCGAAACCCATTTTTTCAAGCGTCCCCGGAACGAAGTTTTCGACCAGTATGTCTGCGTCTCGCAACAGATCGCGGAGCAGACCCTTCCCCCGGTCGCTGCGCAGATCAAGCGTCAGACTGCGCTTGTTACGGTTGAATACCATGGTGTAGAGACTTTCTCCCTCTACGAACGGGCCGAAAGCGCGGCTGTGCTCGCCGCGGCCCGGCGGCTCCACCTTGATGACGTCGGCACCCATATCACCCAGCAGCATGGCGCAGTATGGTCCGGCGATGTAGCGCGACAGATCGACGACGCGCAGACCTTCCAATGCGTCCGTATTTGCCTGACTGGGTCCTTCTTCAATTGAGTTGCCGCCTGACATGCTCTGCTCCCGCTGTGCCGCCTGCTTGGGCGGACATTTTTTGCCCGCTCCCGGTCGAGGTTGCAACCGGTGCGTCGCTCCGGAGGCTGGTCCGACGCAACGCGATAAAACCATGATGAGCGACATTTTGCTATAAGAGGGACAATCCGTGTTCAGACCACCCTCACATTCTCCGGCAATGGCATCGAGTCAGTGCTGATGTCGTACGGGAGCCCTTTACCGCCATGCAAGTGCCGAACTCCACTACCTCGCCGGCTTCCGGCCGCCTTCGTCCGCTGGCGAAACTCTGGCCGTTCATTCGTCCTTACCGCTCCAGATTGTTGCTGGCACTGGTGGCGTTGCTGGTTGCTGCCGCTGCAAGTCTGATGCTGCCGGTGGCGATCCGGCTGGTCATAGACGAGGGTTTTTCGCGCGACAGTGCCGGCGCGATCGACCGGTACTTCATCGCCTTGTTCGGCATCGCTGTCGTGCTGGCGATTTTTTCGGCGGCGCGTTTCTACCTGGTTTCGTGGCTAGGCGAGCGCGTTGTTGCGGATGTACGCAACGCGATTTACCGCCACGTCATTACCCTGAGCCCGACCTTCTTCGAGGTTACGCGTAGCGGCGAGGTGCTGTCGCGCCTGACCACTGATACCTCGCTGGTGCAGTCGATTGCCGGCGTCAACCTGTCGATCACCCTGCGTAGCGCGGTGACGCTTGCCGGTGGTCTGATCATGATGGCGGTGACCAGTCCGAAGCTGGCTGGCATCCTGTTGCTGCTGATTCCGCTGGTGTTGGTGCCGGTGCTGTTTTTCGGCCGGCGGGTGCGCCGCATGACGCGAACCACACAGGACCGCATCGCCGAAGCCAGCGGGATTGCCGGAGAAACTCTCAATTCCGTGCAGATGGTCCAGGCGTTCACGCTTGAGTCGTATCACACGGAACGGTTCGGCGCAGCGGTCGCCAGCTCCTTTGACGCGGCCATCATGCGTATTCGTGCGCGTGCGCAACTCACGGCGTTCGCCATTCTGGTGATTTTTGGCGCCGTTGTTTTTGTGCTGTGGCTGGGAGCCCAGTCTGTGATTAATGGCGACATGAGTCCTGGAGAGCTTGGGCAATTTCTGCTTTACGCGATACTGGTTTCAGGCTCGGCGGCCTCGCTCAGCGAAATGTGGAGCGAAATCCAGCGTGCGGGTGGAGCAATTGAGCGCATCATGGAGTTGTTGCAAGTCAGGCCAGACGTGACCTCACCAGAGCATCCGCAAACACTCCCGTCACCGGTGCGTGGGCAGGTGAGCTTTGAGCATGTCGGTTTCAATTACCCATCGCGCCCCGGCGAACCGGCGTTGACGGATTTCTCTCTGCAGATCAGTCCGGGTGAGACGGTCGCGCTGGTAGGGCCATCGGGAGCCGGGAAATCCACAGTGTTCCAGTTGCTTCTGCGGTTCTATGATGCAAGCCAGGGTCGCATCCTTCTCGATGGTGTCGATGTGTCGAAGGCCCGGCCGGAGGATGTTCGCCGTCGTGTTGGTATCGTCCCCCAGGAAACGGTTGTGTTTGCCGACACGGTGATGGAAAACATACGCCAGGGCCGGCCTGATGCCAGCGATGCCGAAGTCGCGCAGGCGGCGCGTGCCGCGGGTGTCGAGGCCTTTGTCGAATCATTGCCCGACGGTTACGCGACTTTGCTCGGCGAGCGTGGTGCGCGGCTGTCGGGCGGGCAGCGTCAGCGGGTCGCGATTGCCCGCGCGATTCTGAAAAACCCTCCGGTGATGCTCCTCGACGAAGCTACGTCCTCTCTCGATGCCGAGAGTGAGCAGCTTGTGCAAACGGCGCTTGATGACCTGATGCAAGACCGCACGACCATCATCATCGCCCACCGGCTCGCCACGGTGCTCAAGGCGGACCGCACTGTGGTAATTGACGGTGGGCGCATCGTGGCGATCGGAACGCACGAAAGTCTGAAGCAGGAAAATGCCTTGTATGCGCGGCTTGCTGCGTTGCAGTTTGATACTCAGAAAGGTAGTTAGAAGCCAGTGCGGAAACTTGCCGGAGATTGCCCGATGAGGTCAGATGTATCCGATGCCGGCTGGTTGCATTACGATGCAGCCAACTATTACATGCGGGAAGTGTCGGCATTCCCGGT
>DATKYN010000025.1:0-30436 GCA_035528435.1 Burkholderiales bacterium | reverse complement strand
ATTGCCGTTGGTTTTGTGATCGGTCTGGATTACCGCAACCCGCATCTTTCGCCCTACGATGAATTTCAGCGCTTCAAGACGCACCCGGCGATACACGGTTATTTCGAGAATGGCCGCCGTATCTCCTACGGTGCTCGTGCCATCAGTGAGGGCGGCCTGCAGTCACTGCCGAAACTTTCGTTTCCCGGCGGTTTGCTGATCGGGGATACAGCCGGATTTCTCAACGTTCCAAAGATCAAAGGCTCGCATACCGCGATGAAATCGGGCATGACCGCAGCCGAGGCTTTGTATTCGCATATTGGCGCGGCAACAGCCGGTTCTGCGAAAGCCGACGAAATCAGCGACTATCGGAATCGCCTGAAAGACACCTGGTTGTGGACGGAACTGAAACAGGTGCGCAACATCCGGCCGGCTTTTCGCTGGGGATTATGGGGAGGGCTCGCCTATTCCGCCATCGACACCTATGTGTTCCGCGGCAAGGCACCCTGGACAATGCATCACCACGCGGACCACAACCAACTGCGCAGGGCTTCTGCGTCGCCACGCATCGACTACCCCAAGCCGGACGGCAAACTGACCTTTGATCGTTTGTCATCGGTGTTCATCTCCAACACCAATCACGAAGAGAATCAGGTTTGTCACCTGCAGCTAAAGGATCCAACCATCCCGATCGCAGTCAACCTGGCCCAGTACGATGCACCGGAGCAGCGCTATTGCCCCGCCGGTGTCTACGAAATCGTGACTGAGAACGACACGGCGCGTCTGCAGATCAACGCGCAAAATTGCGTCCACTGCAAAACCTGCGACATCAAGGATCCGACCCAGAATATCAACTGGGTTCCGCCTGAAGGCGGTGGCGGGCCGAACTATCCCAACATGTAGCGACGCAGGAAATACTGCTGGCTGCGCTTGTAGCGCCCCTGGCAACAAAAGAGGGACCTCACCAAAATCGCTTCGGCTCGCAGGTGTGCTCGCTTCTAGTCAGCTCGCTTATTGCCGAGTGTTGCCATTACCTGCGCAATGATGTCTACGGGCACGGGAAAGACAATGGTTGAAGTCTTGTCGCCCGCAATATTAGCCAGCGTCTGCAGGTAGCGAAGCTGCATCGCCTCTGGCTGCTCCGATAGCTTTTGAGCAGCCTGCAACAGTTTCTCCGACGCCTGCAGTTCGCCCTCGGCATGAATAATCTTGGCTCGCCTTTCGCGTTCTGCTTCCGCCTGCTTGGCAATGGCGCGAATCATCGACTCATCGATGTCGACATGCTTGATTTCAACAGTGGACACCTTGATGCCCCAGGCATCGGTCTGTACGTCCAGTTGCGTCTGGATGTCCAGATTGAGTTTTTCGCGCTCCGCGAGCATCTCATCGAGTTCGTGTTTGCCAAGAACCGCGCGCAGGGTCGTCTGCGCCAACTGGCCAGTCGCGATCAGAAAATTCTCGACCTGAATAATCGCTTTCTCGGGATCAACCACCCTGAAATAGACGACCGCATTCACTTTGACCGAAACATTGTCACGTGAAATTACGTCCTGGCTTGGTACATCCATCGTCACGGTGCGCAGATCGACCCGCACCATTTGCTGGATGCCCGGAATAACGATGACCAGGCCGGGTCCCTTGACCTTCCAGAAGCGTCCAAGCTGAAAAACAACACCGCGTTCGTATTCACGCAGGATACGCAGCGTGTAGACCAGCAAGACAATCAGGCCAACCACCAGCACCAGCCAGAAATAGTTATCCATATTCACTCTCCTTCGCTTTGAGGGTACTCGCCTGCCGCAACCGACAACTCAAGACCGCGAACAGCCACCACCCGCACTTTCTGACCTTGACGTATCGGTGACCTGGTTACAGCCTTCCAGTTCTCGCTGTGCACGCGCACCCAGCCTGATTTATCGAAATCCTCAATCGCCACACCCTCGGCGCCTATCATCTCCTCGACACCGCTCACCACATGACGCCCGCGAGCCTTGATCGCCATGCCTACAATCGCGAGCGAAAACCCGATGGTCAGTACCGAAACACCGGCGATCAGTCCCCATGGCAACTGGAACTCGGGAATGTCGGTATCCATCAGCATTACCGAGCCAACGATGAACGCAATGGCCCCGCCCACGCCCAGCAGGCCGTAGGAGCTTACAAACAATTCCGCAATGACGAAGGCAATGCCGAGCAGTATCAATGCAATCCCCACATAATTGATCGGGAGCATCTGGAACGCGTACAAGGCAGTCAGCAAACTGATCGCGCCAGCGATGCCCGGGATGAAGGTTCCCGGGTTGTAGAACTCGAGCAACAATCCGTAGATTCCGACCAGCATCAGAATATAGGCGACACTCGGGCTGGTAATCGTCGCGAGAAACCGGTTCCGCCAATCCGGTTGAATTTCGACGATCTCGATACCCTCTGTGCGTATGGTCAACACGGAGTCTTCCGCGACCTTTATCTCGCGCCCATCGAGTTTGCGCAGCAAGTCATCAGTATCTGCTGCGATCAGATCGATCACACCGATCCGCTTCGCTTCCTCAGCCGACAGACTGACAGCCTCCCGCACCGCTTTCTCAGCCCACTCGGCATTGCGTCCGCGCAATTGCGCCAGCCCCCTGATGTAAGCCGCGGCATCAAACACTGCCTTGCGCCGTGTCGCATCCGACATCCAGTCCTTTTCGGTCACCTTCGGCGACCCGGCCCGATCAGCCGGCGGATCCCTGTTTTCACCCTTGTCGGCCTTTTCCTGCGGCTTGGGTGTTGCCGGCGCCCCTCCGATGGAAATCGGTGTCGCCGCGCCCAGATTGGTTGCCGGCGACATCGCTGCGACGTGACTTGCATAAAGAATATAGGTACCGGCGCTGGCCGCTCTGGCCCCGGCCGGTTCCACAAACGTGATGACCGGAACCTGTGAGGCGAGTATGTCCTTGATAATGTCACGCATCGCAGCATCGAGACCGCCGGGTGTGTCCATGCGCAGCACCACAAACTGCGCGTCCAGCGCTTTCGCTTCTTTCATGCCCCGATGAAAATAGTCCGCAGTTGCGGGGCCAATGGCGCCCGAAATATCGAGCACCACAGCCTGCCCCTCTCCCGCTCCAAAAGCGGTCCGGGCCAACGCCATCAAGAGCAGGCAGCACGCCAGGCGCATCACTACATCCTCGTCAAATTTGAAGGCATAACCGGTACCGTCTACTCTATCCTCAGCCAGGTCTGGGTGCGACCGATCCACGAAATACCGATGTAGCCGCGCACGTCCAGTTCCTGGCCATTTTCCGAAACCGTCATCTTGCAGCGGTAAGTCTTGCCATTATCCGGATCGAGAATTTCACCGCCCTTCCAGACACCACCGTGGTCTTCCAGACCCCACAATATCATCATGCCGACAATTGGCTGGTTCTTGCGCTCGCCTTTACACTCTTCGCAAAGGTTCTCCGGGTCGTCTCCAGGGAAGGGAAATATCTTCTCCACCGTTCCCTGCAATTCACCATTCACCTCAACGATGCGCACATAGGATCTCTCCTTGCCCGTGCCATCATCGATCGTCTTCCAGAACCCGACTGGTGTGGTTACTTGCGCAAACGCCAGTTGGGGCAAAAATAATATCGTTGCAAGCACCAAGATCAGACTGCCACGCATCTCCACTACTCCTCAGGATTGTCTTTCATCATTTGACGCTATTCCACGTGCAAATGCACATGCACATGCCGATATCGAAATATCAGGTGACGTTCTCAAACAAACCAGCTGCCCCCATACCAGTGCCAATGCACATGGTCACCAGGCCGTAACGGTGGCCGCGCCGGCGCATGCCGTTAACGAGCGTCGCCGTTCGGATCGCTCCGGTTGCACCAAGCGGGTGCCCGAGCGCTATCGCACCACCGAGTGGATTGACCCTGGAACGGTCCAGGCCGAGATCGTTGATAACGGCCAGTGACTGTGCAGCAAACGCTTCGTTCAGCTCGATCCAGTCAACATCCTCAAGACTGACTCCGGTCTGCTTCAGCACTTTGGGAATAGCGAACTTTGGACCGATACCCATGATCTCGGGCGGCACCCCTGCCACGGCGAACCCCAGGAACCGCGCCAGCGGCTGGAGGTTATGACGTTTAATAGCCGTTTCAGAGGCGAGCACCACCGCGCCGGCCCCGTCGGAAGTCTGTGAACTGTTTCCTGCAGTCACCGTTCCTTTAGCTGCGAACACAGACCTGAGCCCCGCCAGCACTTCAGCCGTTGTGCCGGGTCGCGGCCCTTCATCCACGGTGACGACATTGGGTCGTTCGACGATCTGGCGCTGATCCAGGTCAGGTGTGCGTTCCTTTACGGTGTACGGCGCGATCTCATCGGAGAACTCACCGGATTCGATGGCTTCCAGTGCCCGGCGATGGCTTTCCGCAGCGAACGCATCCTGCTGCTCCCGCGGCACCTTCCATTGCTCGGCCACCTTCTCAGCCGTAATGCCCATTCCGTAGGCAATGCCAATATTTTCGTTGCGGGAAAATATCCGTTCGTTGGCAACAATCTTGTTGCCACCCATTGGAATCATGCTCATGCTTTCGGTACCCGCACCGATCATGATGTCGGCTTCGCCAAGCCGGATGCGATCCGCGGCAATGGCAACGGCGTTCAGGCCGGACGAACAAAACCGGTTGACCGTCACGCCCGATACCGTGTTGGGAAAACCCGCCAGCAGCAATCCAATGCGCGCGACATTCATGCCCTGCTCAGCCTCGGGCATCGCGCAGCCAACGACCACGTCATCCACTTCGCCGCGCTCAACGGTCGGCACCTGCATCATCGCCGCATTCAACGCATGCGCCAGCATGTCGTCCGGGCGGGCGTTTCGCAGTACGCCACGCGGCGCTTTGCCAACCGGCGTCCTTGCCGTCGCCACGATGTATGCGTCCTGTACCTGCTTGCTCATCCTTGATGCTCCAGTTGCAAGACCGTCTCTAACAGCGACGATGCCTCGCTTCGCGCTTGATTTACGCGCCGTTAATTGCGCAGCGGCTTGCCGGTCTTCAGCATATGATCGACTCGTGCCTGGGTCTTTTCAGTTGCCAACAGTTCGATGAATGCTTCACGCTCCAGATCGAGAAACCATTGTTCATCAACCGTGCTGCCAGCTTCGACATCACCCCCACACATGACATAGGCCAGCTTGCTGCCGATCAGATAATCATGCTCGGAGATGTAATCTCCGGCCAGCATGTTCTGCATCCCCATCTTGAGCGTCGCGATTGCCCCTCGGCCCGCGACAGGAATCGCGACGGCACGCAGCGAAGGCCTGTACCCGGCCTCGTACATTGCATTCAATTCCTGTTTGGCGACGTGCAACAATTCAAAGCGGTGCATGACCACCCGATCGCATTGCCGCAGGAAGCCAAGCTCGCGCGAGTGCTCCGCACTACGCCCGACCTGAGCCATGGCCACGTTCTCAAAGGATCGCCTGACGAAAGGAAACAGATCACCGCCCTGGGCGTTCCCGGCAGCACGCAATGCAAGCTCCTTGCATCCTCCCGCACCAGGGATCAGCCCGACACCTGCCTCGACCAACCCCATATAGCTCTCAAGGCTGGCAACGGTCCTGTCGCAGTGCATCGCAATCTCGCAACCACCACCCAGTGCCATGCCGTCGACCGCCGCAACCGTTGGCACCATCGAGTAGCGCAGCGCAAGGTTGGTATCCTGAAACTGAGCAATGATGTGCTCGACTTTTTCCAGCCGCCCCGCCATCAATGCGTCCGCGACATTCAGCCTTCGCGCCGCTTTGAGAATTGCCGCCTCCGCCGAGCGCCGCAGCTTCTTGAACATTGACGTCACTGCCGATGGTCTGGATCGGGTTTTCCCGCCACTACCCTGAAGGTTGGCGCCGATCGAAAACGGCGGCTCGGTCTGCCAGATCACCAGGCCCTTGAATCCCTGTTCCGCCTCCTCGATCGCCTGCGCCATGCCGTCGAGCACGTCGCTACCAACCGTGTGCATTTTCGATTTGAAAGAGACCACACCGATATCATCACCGCTGCTCCACATGCGCACGGCATCGGTCTCAAACACGGTCGTGCCGTAGTCAGCCGGTTCGCTGATCAGACGATCGGGAAACTCCTGGCGCCGGTACACCGGCAGCTTCGAACGGCCCTGGTTGCGGTCATGCTCGGGACTGTATGAACCGTCTTCCGAATGCACACCGGTTCGCGTCGGCTCCATTACCCATGACGGCAAGGGCTCGGTCGCCATGGTCTTGCCGGCATCAATATCTTCTGCAATCCATTTCGCCACCTGCTGCCAGCCTGCTGCCTGCCAGATCTCGAATGGGCCCTGTTTCCAGCCAAAACCCCAGCGTATTGCCAGATCGAGGTCTCTTGCATTGGACGCGATCCCCTGCAAGTGGCTCGCGCAGTAGTGAAGCATGTCGCGGTAGACTGCCCACATGAACTGCGCTTGCGGCAAGCTGCTTTCGCGCAGTTGCGCAAAACGCTCGTCAAGGTTCCTGTTTTTCAGTATTGAAACGACTGCCTCGTCAGCACCGCGTCCGGAGGTGACGTAGTCGCCAGTGGCACGATCAAGCACCTGGATTTGCTTGCCAGATTTTTGATAGACGCCCTTTCTCGTTTTTTGCCCCAGCGCGCCCTGATCAATCAGTGTTCGCAACCACTGCGGCGCATCGTAGTAACGGTGCCACGGGTCGTCGGGCAGCGTATCTTTCATGGTGTTGATGACGTGCGCGAGGGTATCGAGACCAACGACGTCTGCCGTACGATACGTAGCGCTCTTTGGCCGGCCGATCAGGCTTCCGGTCAGTGCGTCCACTTCGTCGAAACCAAGGCCAAACCGCTCGGTGTGATGGAACGTCGCGAGAATGGAAAAAACGCCAACACGGTTGGCAATGAAATTGGGCGTGTCCAGCGCCCGGATCACGCCCTTGCCGAGCGTCGTCGTCAGAAACGCTTCGATTCGATCCAACAGGGATTCACTCGTATCCGGACCGGGGACGAGTTCCACCAGATGCATGTAGCGTGGCGGGTTGAAAAAATGGACACCACAAAAACGCGCGCGCAGCTTCTCCGGCAGCGCGTCTGAAAGCGCGGCGATCGACAATCCCGAGGTATTGGTGGCGAAAACCGCAGTGTCACTGATATGCGCTACGACACGGTCGTACAACGCCTTTTTCAGGTCCATGCGTTCTGCAATCGCCTCGATTATGAGATCGCAATCCGCGAGCTGGTCAAGATGCTGGTCGTAATTGACTGCGTGGATGTGCGTCGCAAGTGACTTGCGCGCGAGCGGCGCCGGTTCCAGCTTCGCAAGACCGTTAATCGCCTTGCGCACCGTGTCGTTCGGATTGCCGTCCTTTGACGGCAGCTCGAACAGCAGTGTCTCGACACCTGCATTAACAAGATGCGCTGCGATCTGTGCGCCCATCACGCCGGCGCCAAGTACGCCGGCCTTTCGAACTCGAAGTAAATCAGAATCAGCCATGCACCTAGCTTACCGCAAACCCGTTGTAATGGCAGTCGGGTTAGCTTGCCAGGTGCAAAGCAATGGCGGATATACCGCCGGTACTACTTGGCGCCGTGTATCAGAAATCCAGCGTGTACTGAACGCTGAATACGTCCACGGAGCCTTTATACCCGCCAGTTACCGTAGTTCCGGTTCCGGGCGCAGGTGTAGGCGTTGAAAACCCTGGCGCCTGCTGGCTCTTACTGAGGTTGATGTCCGCGTCCTTAATGAAGATATGCGCGTAACCAAAGTCGAGCCAGCCGTTCTGCCCCAGCTTCATCTTGCCACCGAACGAGACCCAGGTACGGTCGTTATCCGGCAAACGGACGGTTCGCGTCTGCGCGTTCTTGACCGGTGTTTCGTCGAACGCCAGTCCTGCTTTCAGGGTCCACTTGTCGTTCAGCATGTAGTTGCCGCCAATCGAAAACCGCCACGCGTCGTCGAAATCCAGCACCAGCACGTCGCGCAAGGTGCCAGTGCCCGGGTCAACGATGTTGATCTGGTTAATACTGCTCCAGCCCGTTCGCGTTGCATCAGCGAGCAACATGAGCCGGTCGCTGGTGGCATGTGCAATACTGAATGCCAGGCTGTCGGGCATGGTCGCGTCCGCGGTTGCTGCTCCGCTCGCTGCCGCAACCGGAGCACCCGTCGGATCGATCGTGGTCGCAACGTTGCCGGAGAGCTTGTAATCGATTTCGGAACGGTAGGCGATACCGAGACGGGTCGCAGCCGAAATTTCAAAGATTGCGCCCAGGTTCCAGCCCCAGCCGTCGTCGTCTGCTTCGAGCGTAGTTCTACCGCTTGTGGCCGGGCCCAACACCACGGCATTGCTCAACTCGGCCTCGAGCATTTGGTAACTCACTCCACCACCAAGCGAGATCGTGTCACTGAGTTTGTAGGACACCGAGGGATTGATGTTGATCGTCGTGATCTCCGACTTCACACCCTGAAAGCGGCCAACCCAGTCAGCGTCGTATTCGGTTGCCAGCGCAAATGGCGCGTTCACCCCCAGGCCCAAGGACCATTTCGGGCCAGCCGGCATCATCAGATACAAGTTCGGCACAACACCGGTGCCTCCTGCCTGCCCGCCATTGCCACCGGTCGCCGCGCCGCCGCCAAGGGCGAATGGATTGGTTGCCGTCCCGGAGAACTTCGCATCCAGATTAATAACATTACCCGCGATGGCGAATTGGGAGTTTTCCAGCAAGCTCATGCCTGCGGGGTTGAAATACATTGTGCTGGCATCTTCGGCAACGGCCGCGGCGCCCGCGTAGGAGTTTCCGAGCCCGCTAGCGCTCTGCTCGCTCAATCCGAAAGCGGCGCCGAACGCGCCATTCATGCCTGCCGAAAACACCCCGGCAAGCGCTGTGGCAATAAGGGACCTGCGAAATGTGTGTTTCATGAAGCTCTCCTTGCGAAGTCTGCTGAATCGACGATCATCTTTTGATGATCTTTCCTAAGCGAACTTCGGGCCAGATCGTCTTACGCGGCAGACAGGGGTCTCGGGCGGCGTTCATTATCGACCGCGACGTAGGTCAGGGTCGCCTCGGTGACCTTGACCGTTTCGTGCAGCGAGCGCCGCTGTGCATAAACTTCCACATCGACGGTAATTGACGTGCGTCCGACCTTGACTACTTCGGCATAAAAGCTGACCAGATCGCCAATCATCACCGGCTGCTTGAAGAGGAAGGAATTAACAGCAATCGTGACGATTCGGCCTTTGGCAAGCTGAGCTGCCGGGATACTGCCAGCGATATCGACCTGGGACATGATCCAGCCGCCGAAAATATCGCCACTGTAATTGGCATCAGACGGCATTGGCACGACGCGCAACGTCGGATCCTTGCCATCGGGAAGGGCAACACCAGCCTTCGCGTCACTGTTGGTCATTATTGTTCACGCCTCTCATAAATCCGTTCATATTCCGCTTTATATGCCTCGACAACTTTCGCCCGCTTCACTTTCATGGTCGGCGTCAGCAAGCCGTTTTCAATGCTCCAGGCCTCCGGCAGCACTGACGCGCGGCGCACCTGCGCATAGCCCGGAAAAGCATGTATCTGAGTGCTGACGCGTTCCAGCACAATTTCTTCAACCTGGTCACTCCGCAAAACGGCCGGCGAGCTTGCATCGAGTCCATGCGCGGCCGCCACCTCGCTCCACAGATCGGAATTAAGAACAACAAAAACAGCCAGATACGGCTCTCCCTCTCCCAATACCATGACCTGTTCGAACAACGGGTCGCGCTGAATCGCCGATTCCATGTCAACGGGCGGCACTTTCTCGCCATTAGACATGACGATGATTTCCTTGAGGCGTCCCGTGATGTAAAGACGGCCGTCGGCATCCATCCGGGCGGTATCGCCAGTGTTGAGCCAGCCGTCTTCGGTAAACATGGCGCGGGTTGCATCGGGGTTGTTCCAGTAGCCAAGCATGACATTGGGCCCTTTGACCAACAGTGCGTCTTTCTCGCCAATCTTCACCTTTACACCGGGTACCGTATTGCCAATGCTTGCCGGAACGTTGTCCTCGATGCGATTGGTGCTGACCACAGGGCTGGTCTCCGTAAGACCGTAACCCTGGACCACAGGAAGCCCGAGTCCGATAAACAGCTTCGCGATGTCCGGGGAGAGCGCAGCGCCCCCGCAGGTCGCGGCCCGCAGCCGGCCACCCAGTCTCGCCATGACCTTGGCTGCTACCAGTCGTTTCAGCAATGGCCAAAGCAGGAAACCCGGTCGCCATGGTCCTCGCCCCTGATGATGCTCGAAGCGGGCCCAGCCAACGTCGATCGCGAATTCAAAAAGCTTGCGCCGGAACGGTGGCCCGTCATGCAGTTTTTGCTTGATTGCACCGTAGACGCGTTCGTAAACGCGCGGCACGGATATCAGCACGGTTGGCCGAACCGAGACCAGGTCTTCCGCCAAATGCTGCACCGACCGCGCAAACGCGACCTGCGAGCCCGACATGACGGAGCCGTAGTAACCACACGTTCGTTCAAGCGTGTGCGACAAAGGCAGAAACGACAGCAGCAGGTCATCGGGATAAACTGGGAAACATTGCGCCGTTGCGTAACTGTTCTCAAGCATGTTGTTATGCGACAGCATGACGCCCTTCGGGCGGCCAGTCGTGCCTGACGTATAGATAATGCTCGCGAGTTTGTCGCCATCACTGCTGACATGCAGAACCGGGCCTGACTTGGATAGTAGCCATTGCTCTGCACTGACAAGGCGCTGATCCGGGGTCGTTCCGCGCAGGGGATTGAGACTGACCGCGCGCACCAGGGAGCCGAGTTGTGGCATGACGCCGGACAAGCCATTCCAGGATTCCTGATCTTCAAAAAACAACACCCTGGCGCCCGAATCCTGAATGATATAAGCGATATTGTCAGGGCGGTCCGAAATGTATAGTGGCACCGTCACCAGCCCAAGCCCCATGGCCGCTTGATCGAATATCACCCACCAGACCGAGTTGCGCATCATGATGGCAACACGGTCACCCGGCTCAAGGTTCTCACGAGCTAGCGCAGCCTGCCAGCGCGCCACCAGATTGTCGATATCGGCCCAGGTGTACTGCTTCCAGCTCCCGCTGGCCTCATCAAAGTTGATATAGGCGATCGCGTCGGCAGATCGTTGCACACGCGCTGCAAAAAGCCCGTCGAGCGTGCGCGCCTCTGACGGCGCGATGGCATCGATTCGACTCGGCATGCGTGTGCTCTCCTTTGCTTCCTGTAAGCCGGTTACGACACGGCGCGCCATGGGACGGAGGGCACAACGGCGGACCGGTCAAAACGACTGCCAATGGAGGTCAGCTCAATGGGTTGCTAGCCGCTGTGGGTGCCCCAGAGCAGTCAACGGCGCAGGCTCGGAAGCCAGCTATCCGGCGTTGCGGCCAATATCATGCTCGAAATCGTCAACCATGATGCATCGTCGACGCAACTCCCAGAAACGCCTCAACGCTATGGCCTCCGCGTCATCAAGGGCGCCGTTGGCAACCGCTTGATCAAGCTTCTCTTCATCTGTGTAAGCGTCAACCGTACCAGCCTTGATCAGCGTCCGCAGTTTGGTTTCGGCCGCCTCGCCGCCAGCAACAGCGTCCATTGCCAATTCCAGGCAGCCGACCGGGTCATCTTCCCTGCGCCACACAAATGTATTGTTGCTCAACCGCTCCCGTGCTTCGCCAGACTCCATCATCAGGCGCGCGATATCAACGCCAAGACGGTCCCGCGGCGGGGCGAAAACCCGCCCATATGGAAATGCGACCAGTCGCATTGTCAATGCGGCAGCACGGTTCGGGAAATTCTCGAATACACCGTAAAAGGCCACCTGAATCCGGTGAAGCGCGTCCTGCAATGCCCAGTGCACCAGGGGTAGATCGGCTTGTGGCCTGCCGTCGTCTTCGAAGCGTTTGAGCACCGCGGACGCCAGGTATAACTGGCTGAGAATATCGCCGAGCCGGCCAGAGAGTTTCTCCTTGCGCTTGAGGTTGCCGCCAAGCACCAGCATCGCCACATCCGCGGAGAACGCAAAAGCCGCGGACATCCGTGTCAATGCCTGGTAATACGGTTTGAGTTCAGGTGCACCAGGTACGCTGACGAGTCGTGCCCCGGTCAAACCGCTGAACAGCGCTCGAACAAAATTGCTCAAGACAAATCCGGCATGGCCCCAGAAAGCCTGATCAAACGCTTCTGAAGCGCGCGACGGGTTGGATTCTCCCGCCGCAGCAATCTCTTTGAGAACGTAAGGATGGCAACGTATCGCCCCCTGACCAAAAATCATCATCGTGCGAGTCAGAATATTGGCACCCTCAACTGTGATACCAATGGGAATCTGCTGGTAGGCGCGGCCCAGGTAATTGGTCGGCCCCAGACAGATGCCTTTTCCACCGTGCACGTCCATCGCATCGTTGACGACCTGGCGGCCACGCTCGGTCGCGTGGTATTTCATGATGGCAGAGATAACCGAAGGTTTTTCCCCGAGATCGATCGCACCTGCGGTCATGCGGCGGGCTGCATCGATGACGTAAGTGTTGCCACCGATGCGCCCCATCGCTTCTTGCACCCCTTCGAATTTGCCAATCGGCAATTTGAACTGGCTGCGCACACGCGCATAGGCACCAGTGGTGCGCGCGGCGATCTTGGCCATTCCGGCGCTTGACGATGGCAACGAAATCGAACGGCCTGCCGCAAGGCTTTCCATCAACATACGCCATCCCTGTCCGACATGGGATTGGCCACCAATCACCCAGTCAAGCGGAATGAAAACATCGTCTCCGGAATTGGGCCCATTCATGAAGGCAGCGTTCAACGGGAAGTGGCGCCGCCCGATATTAACCCCCGGATGCGTTGTCGGGATCAGGGCCAGGGTGATACCGATATCGCGTTCGTCGCCCAGCAGTCCGTCCGGATCATAAAGCTTGAACGCAAGTCCGAGCAAGGTCGCAACCGGACTGAGCGTGATGTAACGCTTTTCCCATGTAACCCGCACGCCGAGGGTCTCCTTGCCCTCGTGCATGCCCTTGCAGACGATGCCGTAGTCCGGAATGCTACCGGCATCCGAGCCGGCATCCGGACTGGTCAGGGCAAAGCACGGCATCTCTTCGCCTTTGGCAAGGCGCGGCAAATAATGATTCTTCTGTGCATCCGTGCCGTAGTGCAGAAGCAGTTCTGCCGGTCCGAGTGAGTTGGGCACCATTACCGTTACGCAGGCGGTCGCATTTCGCGTCGCGAGCTTCTGCACAACCTGCGAGTGGGCGTAGGCCGAAAAACCAAGGCCGCCATACTCTTTCGGGATGATCATCCCAAGAAAGCCGTTCTCCCTGATGAAGCGCCAGACTTCTTCCGGAAGATTGTTCAACTCGTGGGTGATCTCCCAGTCATCGCACAGGCGGCACAACTCTTCGACCGGACCATCAACAAACGCTTGCTCTTCCGGACTCAGCTGCGGCTGCGGCGTGGCCAGCAACCTTTCCCAGGATGGGCTGCCGCTAAACAACTCACCATCCCACCACACCGTCCCGGCGTCGAGAGCTTCCTGCTCCGTCGGCGAAACCTGCGGCAAAACAGTGCGAAACCATCGCAGCAAACGATCCGACAACAGGCTTCGCCTCAACCCCGGAATGCCCATGACCACAGAAATAGTCAGAAAGATAATCCACATTGCCGAGCTCGCAACGTTTCCGATACCGGACCACAAGTCGAGAACGAAAATAAAGGCCGCCACGGTGGCTATCCAGCTAAACCGGTTGACTCTGAAATAGGCCAGAGCCCCAAGCACAGTAATTGCGAAAAATGTCCAGATCAAAGCACTCATTTCGCGTACCCCTCAACTACAACAATGCGGGTTATCGACCTGATCGTCTTGGCAATCGACGTAACAAGCCGGAAACAAAGCGATCACCGTGCAAGCGTTGGATTCGGCAATCAACCTGTCAGCCGACACCTGCCGCGAGGCAATTCTGATCGATATCGAAAAACCGGACGGCGAATCCGGGAGCAACACAGGGCACGTTTACTCATGCACGACCTGCGCTGCCTAAAATTGCAACTCCTCGAGTTCAAGCACGCTATCGGCACCAGCCACAATTTGCGTCCTGAACGTCTGCGCCATAGGCAAAATATGTTCCGCGTAATAGCGGGCAGTAGTCAGTTTGCTTCGATAGAAGTCGAAGTTTTCTGCATTCTCATCGAGCCGAATTCTGGATATCAGCGCCGCTTTTGCCATCAACCATCCACCCGCAACCGTGCCAAACAGCATCAGCAAAGGCACGGCACCAGCCGAAGCAGCCTTGACGTTGTGCGGATACGTTTCCACCATCCAGTCGACACTCGCTGACAGCGCATCGATTCCTTCATTGAGATTCCGGCGGATGATGGCCAGCGCAGGATGCCCTGCAGCCTTGGCGAGATCGGCATCGAGCGTTCGCATATGCGCGATGAAAATCTGCGCCGTTGCGCCCTTCTCATAGGCGATTTTGCGGCCCATCAGGTCATTGGCCTGAATGCCGGTCGTGCCTTCGTACAGCGTCGTGATACGCGCATCGCGAAGATACTGTGCCGCGCCGGTTTCTTCCACGAAACCCATGCCACCATGAATTTGCACACCCAACGAGGCAATTTCTATGGACTGCTCGGTACACCAGCCCTTGACCACTGGCGTCAGCAGGTCAAACAGGTTCTGGTTTTTCGCCCGCTCTTCTGCGTCCGGATGAAGCAACGCGAGATCAAGATGCGCCGACGCCTGCGCCGCCAACGCGCGCATCGCCTCTGTTTGCGCCTTCATACTCATCAACATGCGCCGGACATCAGGATGATGAATGATGGTGACCCGGTCTCCTGATTTAATACCTGCTTCACGCCCTTGCACGCGCTCTTTGGCAAACTGGAGCGCCCGTTGATACGCGCGATCGGCAATAGCCACGCCTTCAACGCCAACCTCGAGCCGGGCGAAATTCATCATCGTGAACATGTATTGCAGGCCGCGGTTCTCTTCTCCGACAAGGTATCCGATTGCGCCATCGCCATCGCCATACGCCATGACGCAGGTCGGGCTGCCATGGATGCCCAGTTTGTGCTCGATCGACACGCACTTTACGTCGTTACGGTCGCCCAGGCTGCCATCGTCGTTGACGAGAAATTTCGGAACAATAAATAAAGAGATTCCCTTGACGCCCTCGGGCGCATCCGGCGTGCGGGCAAGTACCAGGTGAACGATGTTCTCCGCCATGGTGTGCTCGCCCCAGGAAATGAAAATCTTTGTCCCGGATATTCGGTAATGATCGCCCTCAGGTACCGCACGCGAGCGCACTGCGGATAAATCAGACCCGGCTTGCGGCTCTGTCAGATTCATGGTGCCCGACCATTTTCCCGACACCAGATTAGGCAGGTACATCGCCTTCTGTTCGGACGTGCCGTGACGCTTGATCGCCTGCACCGCACCCGTGGTCAGCATCGGACAAAGCGCAAACGACATACACGCCGCGTTCCACATTTCAGAAGTCAAAGTAGAGACCAGATGCGGCAGGCCCTGGCCACCCCATTGCGGTTCGTTTGCAAGCGCGCCCCACCCTGCTTCGCAAAACTGGCTGTAAGCCTCGGCAAATCCTGGCGCCGGTGTCACGACATGATCATTCAACGACGCGCCATGCTGGTCTCCCGGCCAGTTCAGGGGATCAAGCACACCGGTTGCGAATTTCCCCGCTTCCTCGATGACTGCATCCACCAGATCCGGCGTCGCTTCCTCACACCCCGGCAATGCGGAAATCTGCTCAAGACCAACCAGTTCCTTGACCACAAACTGCATGTCGTTGATTGGTGCCGAATAGGTCGACATTAATATCTCTCCTTGGACGTGCCCGCCGTTTGTTTGATCTAGAGTGCTTCGGTCAACTTCGGGACGGCGTCAAACAGATCGCCCACAAGGCCGTAATCGGCAATCTGAAAAATCGGCGCCTCTTCGTCCTTGTTGATGGCAACGATCACCTTGCTGTCTTTCATCCCGGCAAGATGCTGGATGGCACCGGAAATGCCGACTGCGATATACAACTCGGGCGCAACGATCTTGCCTGTCTGCCCGACCTGATAATCATTGGGCACGAAACCCGAATCGACCGCGGCTCGAGAGGCACCTACCGCCGCACCGAGCTTGTCAGCCAGTTTTTCCAGAATTGCAAAATTTTCACCACTGCCCATTCCGCGCCCCCCGGATACGATCACGCGCGCGGCCGTGAGTTCCGGCCGAGCCGATACCGTGAGTTCCTGACCAATCAGGCTGGACAGACCCACGTCCGGTCCTGCATCAATCGATTCCACTGTGCCCGAGCCACCCTCGACAGCAGCCGCATCAAAACCGGTCGTCCGCACCGTTATGACCTTGATGGCGTCCGACGATTGCACGGTCGCGAGCGCATTACCGGCGTAAATCGGGCGCACAAACGTATCGGCAGACTCGACTTCGACAATGTCCGAAATCTGCGCAACATCGATCAGCGCGGCAATTCTCGGCATCAGGTTCTTGCCAAAACTGGTCGCCGGCGCAAGCACGTGGGTATAGTTGGGAGCCAAGGGCACTACCAATCCCGCCAGATTCTCTGCAATCGGGTGCTCGTAATGCGGGGCGTCGGCCACCAGCACTTTGGTTACGCCCACCACCCTGGCAGCCGCCTCTGCGACATCGCCACAGGCCTTGCCGGCCACCAGCACGTGAATATCTTCGCCAAGCGCCCTCGCCGCCGTGACGGTGTTAAGGACCGCGGGCTTGATTACGCTGTTGTCATGTTCAGCTATAACGAGAATCGCCATCAGATTACCTTCGCTTCATTCTTGAGTTTTTCGACCAGTTCATCCACCGATTTGACTTGCTGACCAGCGCTTCGCTTGGGTGGTTCCGTGACTTTCAAGGTCTTGAGCCGCGGTGCGACGTCGACCTCGAGTGCTTCTGGCGTAAGCGTTTCAAGCGATTTCTTTTTCGCTTTCATGATGTTCGGCAACGTCACATAGCGCGGCTCATTCAAACGAAGGTCCGTGGTGATGACCGCAGGCAGCTTGATAGCCAGCGTTTCGAGGCCACCGTCAATTTCACGGGTCACTTTCGCGCCATCGGCCTCGACCTCGACTTTCGATGCAAACGTAGCCTGGGACCAGCCCAACAAGGCGGCGAGCATCTGACCAGTCTGGTTGGAGTCGTCGTCGATTGCCTGCTTGCCCATGATGACAAGCTGTGGCTGCTCTTTTCCGACAAGCTTTTCCAGCACCCTCGCCACTGCCAGCGGCTGGGTCTCGACCGACGTCTCGACCAGGATTGCCCGGTCCGCGCCAAGCGCCAGCGCGGTACGCAACGTCTCCTGGCTTGCGCTGGCCCCAATCGAAACGGCGACGATTTCACTTACCACGCCACCCTCCTTGAGCCGAACAGCCTCCTCAACAGCGATTTCGTCGAACGGATTCATCGACATTTTGACGTTGGCCGTCTCAACGCCACTGCCATCCGACTTCACCCGGACCTTGACGTTGTAATCGACCACTCGCTTTACCGGAACCAGAACCTTCATCTTCTTAGCCTTAATCTTGTTTTATCGAAAACCACACCAGTTTACCGCAGCGCAGCACCACCGGGCCGCTTCATGCAAGTGCATTCAAATTCCCATTCGAAGCTGCACCGCTGATCAATCAGGTGCCGCGCGCCGCTTCACGCAATACGCCTTTCTGGATCTTGCCGGTGGACGTCTTTGGAAGCGCACCAAATACAACCTGTTTCGGACATTTGAAGCGCGCCAGCCGCGCCTTGCAATGTTCGATGAGATCGTCTTCCGAGACCGCTGGCACCGACTCCTTCAGCGCGACAAACGCGCATGGCACCTCTCCCCACTTGTCATCTGGTTTGGCTACTACGGCAGCCTCAAGCACAGACGGGTGCGAGTAAAGCACATCTTCAATTTCGATGGTGGAGATGTTCTCGCCTCCGGAAATAATGACATCCTTCGAACGATCCTTGATCTTGACGTACCCGTCCTTATCGATAACCGCCAGATCCCCGGTGTGGAACCAGCCGCCGGCAAACGCCTGTTTCGTGGCCTCGGCGTTCTTCAGATAGCCCTTCATGGTGATATTGCCGCGAAAAAATATCTCTCCCATGGTCTCGCCGTCCCGGGGAACCGGTTGCAGCGTTTCCGGATCGAGAACCTCCATACCCTCCTGGGTAACGTAGCGAACACCTTGCCTGCCGTTACGGGTTGCCCGGGCCTCCGGCTGCAACCCATCCCAGTCGGGGTGCTTCGCGCACACCGACGCGGGCCCATAAACTTCTGTCAGACCGTAAACGTGAGTCAGGTCCACGCCGATGCGCTCCGCGCCTTCCATCACCGCTTGCGGCGGCGCAGCTCCCGCGATCATCGCCTTGACCCGATGGTTAATTCCCGATCGAAGCTCTGAGGGCGCATTGATCAGCATGTTGTGCACGACTGGCGCTCCGCAGAAATGCGAAACGCGATGGCGCCGGATGAGATCAAAAATAACAGCGGGATCAACCCGCCGCATACAAACACTGGTGCCGGCTACAGCAGCCAGCGTCCAGGGAAAACACCAGCCGTTGCAATGAAACATTGGCAATGTCCAGAGGTATACGGGGAAATGCGGCATGGCCCACGTGACGATATTGCCCATCGCATTCAGATAGGCGCCCCGGTGATGCGTTACCACGCCCTTGGGATTGCCAGTCGTCCCGGATGTATAAGACAGCGCGATCGCGTTCCACTCATCTGACGGCAATTCCCAGTCGAAACTCTCTGCCCCGGTCTCCAAAAACGTCTCGTACTCAATTTCTCCCAGCCGCTCGCCCCCTTCACTCGCCACGTCATCGATGTCGATGACGAACGGTGGCCGCTCGAGCTGCTCGAGCGCTGGCGCAATCGCCGCAGAAAACTCGGTATCGGTGATCAGGACCTTCGCCTCTCCATGCGCAAGCATGAACGAAAGGGTCTTGGCATCCAGCCGCGTATTGAGCGCGTTAATCACAGCGCCCGTCATCGGGATACCGTAATGCGCCTCGAACATGGCCGGCGTGTTGGGTGCCATCACCGCCACGGTATCCCCCGCACCAATACCGCGTTTTGACAATGCTGATGCCAGGCGACGGCATCGCGCATAGGTGTCCGCCCAACTGCGTTGCTGATCACCGTAAATAGTGGCCGCACGATCGGGGTAGACATCGGCAGCCCAGGCAAGAAAAGAAAGGGGTGAAAGTGGGGCGAAATTGCCCTGATTTCTATCCAGCCCCGAGTCAAACATCTGGTTGCTGCTCATCGGATAACCATTCTGCCGGGTTGAAAAAGGTGACGTGCGCGAAAACCCGGTGTGACGGCACGAAAATCGCGTCAATGATAGCGGATACCCGTTTCCAGAGCCTCTCTATTGCGTCGCACAAGACCTAGAATCTCTGGAAAGAGTCCTCTATAACTTATTGTATTTATATTATTTTTAAACGGTACACCACTTCTTCAAAATTGGTTTATGGCGTTTACTGCATCGTCTCCGAACAAAGCCGCCTTTTGGCCAATATCGCCGATTGACAACCGTCATGCGGGGACTCCGCAATGATGCCTGAACGGGCCAGCCGAACCTTTATTTGCAGCGTCCTTTTTCTCGACATCGTCGAATACTCGCGCAAGCCGGTGGCCGAACAGATCAGGCTTAAGGATCGCTTCAATGCCATGATCACCTCGGCCATACGTGAAATTCCGCCAGCCGATCGAATCATTCTGGACACGGGAGACGGTGTTGCCATTAACTTCCTCGGCGATCCCGAAGACGCCTTGTTCGTTGCAATGAGCCTTCGAGATGCCTTCGCACCCGACATCAACGAAGCGCCTGAAGTACCGGCCCGAATCGGCATCAATCTCGGTCCGGTGCGCCTGGTCCGCGACCTGAACGCCCAGCCCAATATCATCGGAGACGGAATCAACGTCGCTCAGCGCGTCATGGCTTTCGCCAGCACCGGCCAGATACTGGTCTCGCGCTCCTACTACGAGATCGTTTCCCATATGTCCGAGGGTTATTCGAAGCTGTTCTCGTACGAGGGCTCACGCACCGACAAGCATGTGCGCGAGCACGAAGTCTACAGCGTAGGTTACTCGACGGCAGACCCGGCGATCAGGTGGCCTGCTGGCAGCGCAAACCGCACCACCAGCGACGACCTTCCTGCCAAAAAATCAACGAGCGCATCTGTGTCGCGCCTAATGGAACACGTTGAACGCTGGCTCGGCAATCGCTCCCTGGCTTACGGTACGGCAACGTTCTCAACAGCGACTTTCCTGCTGGCACTGCTGACAAGCTTCCTGAGTCAAACACCACAGGAACCCGGGCAATCGCGCGACGCATCTGTGCCGAATAAGCTTGCCAGCACCCCGATCAAGAAAATCGGCACCGTGTCTGACAACGAATCACCATTGACCTCCGGAATAGCCAAAGAAGAGCGGCAAGAGCGCAAAGCCGGCCCGAACGACGTTGCAGATGCCGCCGAAGAGCCATCCGCCCCCGCACCCGCGAGAAAAAAGCTGAGATTGCCATTTTTTGGGTCCAGCCCGGAAGAAGAACCCAGGAACAGTTCGCCACAGCAAGCGCCCACGGAGCAAACGCAAAAACAGCTACCGCCGGAAGAACCTGTCCCCGTAGCGACAAGGGAAAAAGAAGGCGTTGCGGGATCAGCCAGCGCTCAAAAACAAACTTCCGCATGGACTGCCGCGAGCCAACCCATACCCGCAGCCACCGGACGCGCGACGGTGTCACTGGCGATCACGCCTTGGGGAGAGGTCTACATTGACGGCAAGCTCATTGGCGTAAGCCCCCCGGTAAATGAAATTCAGGTAGTGCCTGGCCAGCGCAATATCGAAATCCGGAACGGCGACTTCCCAGCCTATACCCAACGTGTCGAACTCAAGGCACGACAACGAATCAAAATCAGGTACAAATTCAATTGAACACAGCGTCAATACATAAACAACTGCTAGTCGCGCTGCTGGCGCTTGCCATCTGCGGGTGTACGAATCTGGAGATGTCCGGGTACAAACGCCTGTCCGGCGAACCCTATCTCTGGCAGGGAATCGCATTCTATGAAGAGGGCAACTACCGCGCTGCGTCCCGGCGACTGCTGTTTGCCCTGGAGGAAGGAC
This sequence comes from Burkholderiales bacterium, assembly GCA_035528435.1. Taxonomy (GTDB): domain Bacteria; phylum Pseudomonadota; class Gammaproteobacteria; order Burkholderiales; family Eutrophovitaceae; genus SG8-40. The sequence goes on along the minus strand of DATKYN010000025.1, from coordinate 9,292 downwards.
TGACCATTCCCGACCGGGTACAGGCACACAAGTATCTCGCTTTCATTGCATGCGTGTCAGGGCGTCAGCTGACTTGCCGGGAAGAATTTGCCATCGCACTGAAACTCGATCCATCATTCGAACTCGACGATGCAGAGTCAGGACATCCAATCTGGGGGCCGGTATTTCGCAGTGCAAAAGCCACCAGCGCCAGCAGAGTGAAATAACAACACCCGCCATGATCAACAAACTGGGTCGTTACGAAATCGTCGCTGAACTCGGACAGGGTGCCATGGGTACGGTCTATAAGGCACATGACCCGCTGCTCGATCGTGTCGTCGCCATCAAGACAATCGCCCTCAACCTGCCCGAGGATGAGGCTGCGGAATACGAAGCACGCTTCTACCAGGAAGCAAAAGCGGCGGGGCAGCTATCGCATCCGAACATCGTCACGATTTATGACATAGGCAAAAGCGATGATCTCGCCTACATGGCGATGGAATACCTGGAAGGCCAGGAACTACGCAGCATTCTCGGCGCCGACACGATGATTCCTATCGAAACAGCGCTCGACATCGGTGCGCAATTGGCAGACGCACTGCATTTCGCCCATGAGCGACAGGTCGTGCACCGGGACATCAAACCCGCAAACGTGATGGTGCTGGGCGACGGTTCGATCAAGATCACCGACTTCGGGATCGCGCGAATGCGCAACAACGAGGTCAAGACAATGACAGGCATGATTCTCGGCTCACCGAAATACATGTCACCCGAGCAGGTCGCGGGAAAACGCGCGGACCGGCGCTCTGACCTGTTTTCGCTTGGCGTTGTCGTTTACGAGATGCTCACAGGCACATCGCCTTTCGTGGCGGACAACATACACGGGGTGATGTACCAGACGCTCAATTTCACGCCACCCACACCTAAATCGCTCAACCCGGATCTTCCCGAAGTCCTTAATTACATCGTCGCCAAGGTTCTGGCAAAAAATGTAGAGGATCGTTATCAATCGGCAAATGATCTGGCGAACGACCTGAGGCAAGCACGCAGCGATTATCTGAACGGCGCATCCACCCCGGACCTGTCACCTTCCCTGCCAGACTCGTCAAAGGAATTCGTGCCGCCGGCAGCCCCACTAACACGCCAGGATGACGCTGGGGCCAGCTCAGCCAACTTTCTGGAAGACGGCACCGGCAACGCGCTCGCGGCTCATGATTTCGACACGGGCAAGGATGAGACTTCGAACCCGCACATGCACATTTCCAACTCATTCGACTCTACTGAAGCGACCGGGCGGATGGCGGCGATTACCGGAATGGAACACGAACTCGACGAATTCAGTGACTCACAGAAGGTCAAGCGCCTGGAAGCGCTCGCCCGGGCCAGACAAGGCAGCGAGACCCCAACACTCTCGGCAAGCACAACCTGGGGCAACCGCACGGCGGCGGAGCGCATGAGCGGCGTGACGATAGAGCTGGATCCGAAGCTGCGCCTGGTCTGGATCGGCAGCGCAATCCTGCTGTTGGTTGCGATGCTGTTGCTGATCTTCAGCTAGCGGAAACCAGCCCGATATCAAGGCGCAAGATGTCAAACTCCGGCATCCGTCCAACGCTTTGGCATTAGCCTAACTTCGGGCAGCCTCTCCAATGAAATCGATAGCCTGATCGACCCTGTCTACCGCAACAACCTCCAGGCCCTTGACCGGCGTCTTTGGTGCGTTGGCCTTCGGCACGATCGCAAGCGTGAACCCGAGCTTGGCCGCCTCCCTGAGACGTTCCTGGCCACGCTGGACCGGCCGCACCTCTCCCGCGAGTCCGACCTCGCCAAAAGCCACCATTCTCTGCGGCAATGGTCTCGCCTGCAGGGAAGAAACGATTGCCAGCATCACCGGCAGGTCGGCTGCCGGCTCATTAATCTTCACACCCCCTACGGCATTGACAAAAACATCCTGGTCGAAGACCGCGACACCGGCATGGCGATGCAAGACTGCGAGCAGCATCGCCAGACGATTTTGTTCCAGCCCTACTGTCAGTCGGCGTGGGTTCGGAGCATGCGACGAATCTACCAACGCCTGCAGTTCCACCAGCAACGGACGCGTGCCTTCCTGCGTGACCATGACACATGATCCCGAAACCTCTCCGTCGTGGCGCGACAGAAACAAGGCCGATGGATTGGATACACCGCGCAGACCGCGATCCGTCATGGCAAACACGCCGAGCTCGTTTACCGCACCAAATCGATTCTTGATCGCCCTGATCAATCTAAAACTTGAATGGGTGTCTCCTTCGAAATACAAAACGGCATCGACCATGTGTTCGAGCACACGCGGACCGGCTATGGCACCCTCCTTCGTTACGTGCCCAACCAGCAGCAAGGCGCTTTGACCGCTCTTCGCAAACCTCGTCAATTGCGCGGCGCATTCGCGGACCTGGGCGACGCTGCCCGGGGCCGACTGCATCGTCTCGGAATAGACTGTCTGGATCGAATCAATCACAGCCACGTCGGGTTTTTCGGCATTCAGAACACCCAATATGCGTTCCATCTGAATCTCGGCCAGCAGCCCCAGCCCTTCGGACTCAACCTGCAGCCGCCGTGCTCGCAAGGCGATCTGCTGTGCTGACTCTTCTCCGCTGACATACAAGACCTTGCATCGCTCGCTCATCCGCGTAAGCGCCTGCAGCAATAACGTCGACTTTCCAATACCCGGATCACCACCAATCAGCACCACCGCGCCTCGCACGAGACCACCACCAAGAACCCGATCCAATTCGCCAATGTCGGTAGCAAGCCTCGGTTCTTCACTGGCGTCGACGTCACCCAGCCGGGTCAGCCGGCTGGAGTCCGTCAGTGGCTGGTAACGAGACGTAACCGGTTTCTCCACGACCGTCTCGTTCAATGTATTCCAGGCGCTGCAATGCGGACACTGCCCCTGCCACTTGGGTGTTTGCCCGCCACACTCGGTGCAAGCGAAGAGCGTCCTGGCTTTGGCCATCGGTCAGGCCCCGGGCACGTGAATCGGAAGTTTCAGTGCAGACACGCCGTGCGACCTCCCGGCATCATCACGCCTGCACCCGGAACGGCACTCGCCGGGTCACTTTGGTGAGCAGTTCATAACTTACCGTTCCGGCCGAGCTTGCCACCTGCTCAACCGGCAGTCCCTCACCCCAGAGCGTGACTGCCGAGCCCACGCCGGCTTCCGGCACCGGCCCGAGGTCGACACACAAAGTATCCATGGAAACGCGGCCAACGGTCGTCACAATTTTCTTTGCAACCTCGACGGGGGCGCCACTGGGAGCGTGCCGCGGATAACCGTCACCGTAACCCGCAGCGACAATTCCGATGCGCGTCGTTTTGTCGGCTACATAGGTGCAACCGTATCCAACGCTATCGCCAGGCGACAGCGTCTGTACCGCGATGATGCGTGAGCGCAAGGTCATCACCGGACGAAGTCCCATTTGTGTTGCCGTTTCATCCCCGAACGGGGATGCGCCATACAACATAATGCCGGGCCGAACCCAGGCACCACGTGTTTCTGGATAACGCAGCAGCGCGGCTGAATTGGCGGCACAGATTTTCAGCCCGGACGAAGCGGCCAACTCCAGCAATGGCCGCAACTGCCAGTCGACGCCACGCTCGCCATCAGCATCTGCAAAATGCGTCATCAATACGATTTTGCGAACATTGGCGCAGGACGCCAGTTTGCCAACCACATCGGGGCAATCGCCAATCGTAAACCCGAGCCGATTCATCCCCGTATTGATCTTTACGAAGACATCAACCGGCTGCGGCAATGCTGCCAACAACAGCATGTCCAGCTGTGCGTGTTCGTGCACAACGGTGCTCAAGCCGTGTCTGGAAATTTCGGCGAGTTCCTGCTCGTCAAAAAACCCTTCGAGCAAGAGTATCGGCCGGTTGGCGTCATCAGCACGAAGACGCAACGCGGTGTCCATCTCGACAACGGCGAATCCTCCGGCGCCGTCCAGTGCCGGCAGAACCCGGTTCAACCCGTGACCATAGGCATCCGCCTTGACCACGGCAAACACCCCTGCGCCCGCGGCATGACGAAGGGCCACGGCAACATTGTTGCGCAGGGCCTGCAAGTCAATTATTGCTTCAATGGGTCTTGGCATTCGGGTCAAAAATCAATATGTGATGTGCGGTCTGCGCCGGATCACCCCTGCCCGCCTTCGCCTTGCGTCTGACCAGACATCGTCTCAACAGCAAAACAAAGGTCTTCCCACGCCTTTGACTTGTCGGTCATGTTGCGCAGCAGATACGCCGGATGATAGGTGACAATCAGCGGAATGCCACGGTACGCATGTACCGTAGCGCGCATGCTTCCGAGCGCGCCCTCCTGCCCGAGCAAGCGGTGAGCCGCCGCCTTGCCGAGCGCAATGATCAGACGCGGTTGCACCAACTCGATCTGGCGGTCCAGGTACGGCGCGCAGGTTTCGGCCTCCCCGGATGACGGTGTGCGATTAGCCGGGGGGCGGCATTTGACCACGTTCGCGATGTACACATTCGCACCTCGTGCCAGGCCAATCGCGCGGAGCATGTTATCGAGCAGTTTTCCCGCCGGCCCAACAAACGGTTCACCACGCGCGTCTTCTTCCGCACCCGGCCCCTCGCCAACAATCAGCCAGTCCGCCCGCTCATCGCCAACACCGAGTACCGCCTGCTTGCGCTCCTGGTGGAGCATGCACCCGGTACAGGCAGCGACCGTCTGACGGAGCTCGCCCCAGTCCATACTCATCACCGACGCCTTGTCGACCAGGCCAGTTTCCTCGCCCGCGTTACCGATCGAACCGCCACCACCCGGATTGGCGTCCAGCGCTTTCGCTTCGGGCGCGTCACCCGGGGCCGGATCGCCCGCACGGCCTGGCTCCGGGCTCTCAAACGCTTGCCCCGGAACCGTTTGTGACGGCTCGGGCTGTTCCAGTTGGCGCCATACGGGTGTCAAACCGAGTTCGGCAAGAATCTCCATGCGCCTGGTCACAACGCGAGTCCCATCAAAATAGCGTCTTCCCGCCCATTCATTGCCGGATAATAACCGGGCCGCACCGCCATCGGGCGAAAACCCATCGATGCGTACAGACTGCGGCCGACTTCGTTGGAAAGACGCACTTCAAGAAGCATTTGTGAGGCTCCGGCCAGGCGTGACTGGTCAATGAAATTCAGCACCAGGGATCGTCCGTAGCCCTTGCGCTGCGACGGCCTGGCAACACTGATATTGAGCACGTGCGCCTCTCCGGCAGCGAGCATCAAGACACCGTAACCGATAAGCTCGCCACTCACCTCCATGATGTGGCAGGTGTAGCCGGCCTTGATCGAGTCGAGAAAGTTACCTCGCGTCCATGGATGCGTGTAAATCGAGGCTTCAATCAGCATTACCCGCTGCAGATCGGCTTCGGTCATGACGCGGATATGGGGCACGCTGTCAGCGAGCGCACTCATTGCTGTTCTTTCATCGTCAATGCAACCTTGTTACGCACGTAAACCGGTGCCGCGTCTGCGCTGGCGACACTTCGCCCGGCCGCCAGATAACGCGCCCCAAGCACGGCAATTTCGCGGGCATGAGATATCACGCCGCGCCGGATTTCCGAAATTTTCAAGCCGTATGGACCCGCCATGATCTGCGGATAGCGATCAAAGCCGCCTCCGCATCCCAGCCAATCGGCACCTGACAACTCCGGCAAGTTGTCGGGATTGCACAGCGCTGGCGGCGAGACTTCCTGCCAGTCACTGCCGTTGCGCTCGTAGGCCGCATGGTAGACCTGTCCCATTCGGGCATCGGTGCAAACGACCACGCGCACACCAGCGCTGGCTTCGGCCAGTGCCTCCAGTGAGCCGACAGGCACGCAAGGGCAATCATTCGCGAAAGCCAGCCCCTGCGCCACGCCGCAGGCGATACGCAAGCCGGTGAACGATCCTGGCCCCGCGCCGAAAGCGATCGCGTTCAGATCTGCCACTTCCACTTCAGCCTGCCGCATCAACGCATCGACCATGGGCAGCAACATCTCCGAGTGCTTCTGTCCCGCCTGCCTACCACTGCACAGAACATCGTGACCGATGGACAGTGCCACCGAGCAATATTCGGTAGACGTCTCCAAAGCCAGTAGCCGGGGTAGCTGGGTCGCGGGTTTCACCGGCACGATTCTAACCAATCATTGCATGCCAGGTGCCGCACCCACCCGATACCGCGCGGGCCGGTTGCCGGAATCAACCCGGAGGTATAATTTGTCTGCGTCCCTGCGGTGTGATCCGGAAACGCAAACGGATGTTTTTGCTGGCCTACCTGGCAGCAGGATGGGCCTGACGCCGGCACTGACCCGTAAGGAATGATGACTGCGGCCCACGCAGTGTCAATCGTGCCAGTTTGCCAATCCCGGACGAGATAGTTGCGCTCCAACCTTTATCGGTCATCGGGCAATCGTAATGCGATCGACAGGTTGAATGGCGGCGCGCATCTTCCAGCATCAATTCGGTACGGCTGGTTTTTCGGGTGCCGACTTGATGCCCGATCAGGGTTTGCCTCGCTCCGTGGCCGGGTGCCGCACCTGTCGGCTGACACTGACATTGACGGCGGGAGCGTGGCATTGACGAACCGAACGTTGCATTTAACGGAAAGGCATTGATTATGGAACGATCTGTGAAAGGCTTGCGCGTTCTGATAACGGCCGGCGCCGGAGGCATCGGTCGTGCAATGACCGACGTGTTTCACAAGGCAGGTGCTCGAGTGCACATTTGTGATGTCGCGCAGTCGGCACTCGACGACACAGTGAACGCGTTTGCCGGTGTGACGGCCAGCCTGGCCGATGTTTCCAGGCCAGATGATGTGGACCGCCTGTTCGGTGATGTTCAGTCGCATCTGGGAGGCCTTGATTGCCTGATCAATAACGCGGGTATCGCGGGGCCCACCGGCAAGGTCGAGGACATCGACATCAGCGACTGGGAGCGCTGCATCGCGGTGGATTTGAATGGAATGTTCTACTGCACCCGGCTCGCCGTGCCGATGCTGAAGCAATCCGGCGGCGGCTCAATTATCAACCTTTCATCAGCGGCTGGCCGTCTGGGCTTCCCTTACCGTACGCCCTACGCTGCTGCAAAGTGGGGTGTTGTCGGATTCAGCAAGAGCTTGTCGATGGAAGTTGGTGGCGACAAAATTCGCGTCAATGCGATTCAACCTGGCGTTGTCGAGGGAGCGCGCATTGACAAGGTGATTGCCGACAAAGCCGAGGCAGTCGGCATCAGTTTCGAGGAACAACGCAATATTTCGCTCGAACGCGTGTCCATGAAACAGATGGTCAGCCCTTACGATATCGCCAACATGGCACTGTACCTTGCGTCACCTGTCGGTGCTGCGGTTACTGGGCAGGCGCTGTCGGTTTGCGCAGGCGTCGAAATGCTGGGCTGATACATGTTTTGCTACTGTTGACGCACAAATAAAAACCGGAAACACGGAGAGAAGATGGAAAAAATCGCGATTATCGGTTCCGGCCTGATTGGCCGCGCCTGGACAATGGTGTTTGCGCGCGCCGGACACTCAGTAAAGGTGTTCGACAATGCCCCCGGCGCAGTGGACAAGGCGCTTGGACTGATTGAAGCAGGTCTCGGCGAATTGAAAGACACCGGACTGATCAACGAAGAGCCGGCCGCAATCATGAAACGGGTCGCCCCGGCACGAACGCTCGAGGAGGCAGTTCGTGACGCCGATTACGTTCAGGAGAACACGTCGGAGAAACCTGACGTCAAGCGAGAAGTTTACCGCCTGCTGGATGAGGCGGCCCCGGCGCACTGCATACTGGCCAGTTCGACTTCAACCATTCAGACCTCACGTTTCAGCGAGGGACTGAAGGGCAAGCAACGCTGCATTGTTGCGCATCCCGTCAATCCGCCGCACGTCGTGCCGATTGTGGAGATTTCGCCAGCACCGTGGACATCGCCGGATGTGATCGAGAAGACCCGGGCACTGCATATCAAGGTCGGGCAGGTACCCATCACGGTAAAAAAGGAAGTCGAAGGGTTCATTCTCAACCGGCTGCAGGCAGCCCTGTTACGCGAGGCCTGGCGCCTGGTTGGCGAAGATTTCGTTTCTGCAGAGGATCTGGACAAGACCATCCGCGATGGCCTGGGATTACGCTGGGCATTCATGGGTCCGTTCGAAACGATTGATCTGAACGCCCCGGGAGGGGTCAGCGACTATGCCGCCCGTTTTGGTTCGGCATTCGAAAGCATGATGGGCAATGTCGAATACAAGGCGTGGGACGAAGACCTCATCGCTCGCGTCGAAGCACAACGGCGCGAACTGATGCCTCACGAAAAACACGCCGAGCGCGAAGCCTGGCGTGACCGCCGCCTGATGGCGCTGGTCGCGCACAAGCGCGCCCAGGACAAGCTTGACGATTAACCGATCCTTCACACTGATCACAACCGATAAAAGTCACAGGAGACCACAATGGCCAACAAAGTCATGATTACCTGCGCCGTCACCGGCTCGATTCACACCCCCTCGATGTCACCTGCCCTGCCGGTCACACCGGAAGAAATTGCCGAGGCCGCGATTGGCGCCGCCGAAGCTGGAGCGGCCATTGTTCACCTGCATGCGCGCGAACCGGATGACGGGCGGCCAACGCAGGATCCGAACATGTTCCGCAAGTTCCTGCCGACCATCGCGTCCAAGAGCAACGTCGTCATCAACCTCACCACCGGTGGCGCGCCGACCATGAGTGTCGAAGAACGTTTGCAGCCAGCGCTGCAACTCAAACCTGAAGTAGCCTCATTGAATATGGGCTCCATGAACTTCGGGTTGTACGAAATGCTGGATCGCTTCAAGGAGTTCAAGTACGACTGGGAAAAGCCGTATCTGGCGGAATCCGATGAACGGATTTTTAAAAACACCTTCAAGGACATTGCCCACATTCTGGAATCCTGCGGCAACAATGACACGCGCTTCGAAATCGAGTGTTATGACATTGGCCATTTGTACACAGCGGCCCATTTTCTGGATCGGGGTTTGATCAAGCCACCCCTGCTCATCCAGTCCGTTTTTGGTCTTCGCGGCGGCATCGGTCCACACCCGGAAGACGTCATGCACATGAAACGCACCGCCGACCGATTGTTCGGTGACCAGTATTTCTGGTCCGTTCTGGGTGCGGGTCGCAACCAGATGTACGTCGCCGTACAGTCCGCGGTGATGGGCGGCAACGTACGCGTGGGGCTCGAAGACAGCCTGTGGGGCGGCAAGGGCAAGCTGGCCGAGTCCAACGCCGAACAGGTCGGCAAGATTCGCCGAATACTTGAAGAACTCGGCCTC
>DATKYN010000024.1:0-24575 GCA_035528435.1 Burkholderiales bacterium | reverse complement strand
TCTCGGCATGGTGGAAGCCAGCGAAGAAGAGAAGAACAAGGCGCGACGCCTTGCGTTCATCGTGTCGCGGGCCAATACGATGTTGTCGCTGCCGATGCTGTTTTTCATGGCGGCCGGCGCGCACGGGGCAATTTTCTTCGGGTGAGGTAAAAGCCCGCGGGGGCAGGTCCATCGCAAGGCCGAAACCGCTCCTGTATGGCAACCGCGCTGTGAATCGACACACGCCCGAACAGGGCCGTTGGCCGGCGCGGCGCTAACTGGGCGCCGGCAGGCGCTCCAGGCCAACTACCTGATCATCAGGCTGGATACCGCGCTTTTCGAACCAGCCCTGATTCATTTCGAGCGCGTATCTGGCCGGACCCGCGGAAGAATGCGAATCCTCGCTATGCGGCTGCATGTCTTCGATGTTGAGGACACGGCCATTGGCATCGATAAACGCGACCGATAACGGTGTGGGCGTATTTTTCATCCACATTGAAATGCGTTGCACTCTGGGAAAAATGAAAATCATGCCGGATGATTCGGCAAGCTGCGCACGAAACATCAGCCCCTTTCGCCTTGTTTCCGGGGTGTTGGCCACTTCGGCGCGGATTGTATGCTCGCCAATCCGGAGCGGGTAGGTCAGAAGTGGGTCAGCCCGCAGTATCTCCGGCGCCAGCAATGCCAATAGCAGCGTCGCAACCGATGCCAGTAAAAGGCCGTGCCTCAGAAGCCGTTCGGAAATCAGGTGTCTCATGGAACCTTGGTAATTTGTACCGCTTGTCGTAACTGATTGATCAAATGGTGTCGGCTGCGGCGACTGTCCGGGCCTGTCAACGGAAAACAGATCGAGGCCCGTAACCGTGCAGCGATGCTGCGTCGCGCAATAAGATAACACGGGGTTCTCTGGCCGGTTTCGGTCCCCAAATGTTGACATCGATGGACGCTTGGACTAAGTTCGGGCACGTCGTAAAGGTTTACGTCTCTGACCGTTCCGGATTTCATTATCCGGACCTGTTCGGGGTGCTTTACGCGCTAAAGTAGTTAATCAAAAACCTTAAAGCGTGGCGTCAAGTCATCACGGCCCACGTATTTATTCGGGAGGTGTCTCTTCATGGTGAAGCAATCAATGCACTTTAAACGCGTTGCGGTGTCTGCTGCTGCTGTCGCGTTTCTGGGCGCTTCGGGAGTAGTCTCTGCGGTGGGTGTGGATCGGCTTGAGTCTCAGCTGTATCCAAACTACGTCACAGACGACATGCTTCTTAACGCCGACAAGGACCAGCAAAACTGGCTCCATTACGGCAAAGATTATGAAATGACCCGCTACAGCGGGCTGTCCCAGATCAATCGGGACAACGTCAAGTCGCTGAAGCCGGCTTGGAATCTGTCCTTCGGTATTCTCGAGGGCCAGGACAGTCAGGCCGTTGCGGTTAACGGTACGCTGTACGTTACCACTTCGTTCAACCGCGTCATTGCTGTTAACGCCATGACCGGTGACATTATCTGGAAGTACGAGCGCGAGTTGCCGGGTGACGTTTTCCCGAAACTGTGCTGCGACGTGGTTAACCGTGGTGTTGCTGTCTACAAAAACAAGGTTTACCTCGCCACTCTTGACGCCCACGTAGTCGCTCTGGACAACCAGACCGGCGACGTTGTGTGGGACAAGAAGATCGGTGATTACACCTACGCCGAAACATTCACCATCATGCCTCTGGCGGTCAACAACAAGATCGTCTTCGGTACCGCTGGTGCGGAATACGGTGTACGTGGCTGGATTGCGGCGATCGATGCCGATACCGGCGCACCGGCCTGGAAGACCTACACCATTCCTGGCCCGGGCGAGCCTGGCAATGACACCTGGGGTGGTGATTCCTGGAAGTATGGCGGTGGTTCAGCCTGGATTACCGGTTCCTACGACAAGGAAACCAACCTGCTGTACTGGCCGGTCGGCAACCCAGGTCCTGACTTCGACCGTCACGTCCGTCCTGGTGACAACCTGTTCAGCAACTCGACACTCGTGTTGAATGCCGACAGCGGCAAGATCCAGAGCTACTTCCAGTACACGCCTAACGATCCGTACGATTACGACGGCGTGAACGAGAACGTGCTCGTCAATCTTGGCGGCAAGAAGCTTTGGATCCATGGTGACCGTAATGGTCACCTGTATGGCATGGACCGTGTCAATACCCGCAAGACCAAGAGCGGCCGTGAGCACATCTGCGTATGGGCTTCGGAACTGCTGCAGGTCAACTGGGTGAAGCAGCCGATTGACCCCAAGAAAGACAACTGCCGTCCGGTATTCAACTATCCGGAAATGGACGTTGTTTATGACCGTGTAACCACCAACATCGCCCCGTCACTTGACGGTGGTAAAGAGTGGCACCCGCTGGCAGTCAGCCTTCGCACCAAGATGGCTTACGTTCCGGTTTACGACTTCACCATGGACCTCCAGGCCAAGAAAATGGAATGGAAGCGTGGCGAGTGGTACCTCGGCGCCAAAGTCATCACCTTCAATGCAGGCGCTGGCCAGACAAAGGCCTACGATGCAGCAACGGGTGAGTTGGTCTGGGCGCGTTCACAGAGCTGGCCCGCGACCGGCGGTCTCCTGGCCACCGGTGGTGGTTTGGCGTTCTACGGTGATCCCGATGGCCACTTCAATGCGGTTAACGACGAAACCGGTGAGCATCTCTGGTCCTTCCAGGTTGGTTCCGGTGTTCACGGCAACCCCACGACCTACACGGCTGGCGGTAAGCAATACGTTGCAATCGTCTACGGTGCTGGTGGTGGTGGTATCTGGCCGCTGTACTACGCTACATTCCTGAAGACCCACACCAAAGGTGGTGGTCTGATGGTGTTCACGGTTGATTAATTAGCCGGAGCAGTACAAGCGTAGAACACGCAGTAAGCAGTAATGACAAGGGGGGACGTTGACGTCCTCCCTTGTTTTTTTGTGTGCCGGAGACTGTGTTTGAACGCTTCCGGTGGAACTTGGGGCGCTTTTTCGGATCATTACACAGCAGAACCTGAAAATAATGTGCCTAAGGAGAAAGTAGTGAGAAAGTTGTTCAAGACGTGTCTGATCGCGACAGTCGCAATGTTCGTGGGTACAGCAGCCCACGCACAAGATTCCAGCGAATCTCTCGATGTGCTGGAGAAGTCCAAAGCTCGGGGTAAGCTGGTAGCCTGTGCGGATCCTTTCGATTTCCCGTATGCGGCGCGTAACGCCAATCCTCCTGGATTCGACGTGGACATCCTTCGCGAGCTTGCCAAGCGTGGCGGTATGGAGCTGGAAATGTACTGGGCCGACACGGGAACACGGGGTGGAATGTCACGCGCCCTGCGCAATTCGATGATGAAAGGTCGCTGTGACGTTTTTGCCGGAATCGCTGATAACGGTGATGACGACATCCTGATGGGACAGCTGGCATTCACGCAGCCCTATCTTGGGACCGGCTATATTCTCGTAGTGCAGAACAAGGCCAGCGGTATGAGCAGCATTGATGAACTGCACGCCGCAGATATTCGAATCGGCGTACAGATGTCGACGCCAATCGACGCCTTGCTTCACGAGAAAGGTATTGCCCGTGAGTTGTACGCTGACAACGCGAGAGTCATGCGTGGCATGGCCCAGGGTGAGGTCGATGCCGCGATCGTTTGGTCGACCGTGTTGACCAATGCGCAGCGAAAGTACCCTGATGCAACATTCAGGATGGCAGAGGGCTATGTGCCTGTAGAAGGTCAGCAATGGAACCTGAAGTACCTTGTGCGCAAACGTGATAATTCGATGAAGAATTTTATCGATGAAGGTGTACGCGAATTGCTGGACAATGGCAAAATGAAAGAAATTGTGGAAAGTTACGGCGTGCCGTTCTATCCACCTTTCTCGTCATAAGAAAGAACATATTGGGAGGGTAAGAACGATGTTGGGGAATTTTTTTAAGACGATGGCTGTTCGAGGATTTGCTTTTACGGTGGCATTGGTCGCAGTGGGTGTGCTCACCAGCATGCTGATGGCCCAGCCCGCGATGGCCCAACACAAAGCGAATGACACAGATATGGAAGTGCCCACAAATGACATGGAAGTTGTGGAGAAGGGCAAGGGCATGTATGCCCAGCGCTGCGCGTTCTGTCATGGTGGTGACGGGCACGGTGGCAAGGGGCCATGCCTGAGTTGCGGAAAATTTTCCTACATCGGTAATACCAATGCCGAAATTTACGCAACGATTGCAGGAGGTCTTCCCAACCGGTCGCTTGGCGGCACAATGGGAGCTTTCGGCACATCCATGTCTGGGGAAGAGATTCTCAGCGTGCTGACTTTTCTGCGCTGGGAAGAGGCTCGCCGCATTGCTGCCGGGGAGATCGTGGATCCGGCAAAAGACAAGTCCAACGAGCAGGTGGTGTTTCCCAACGTCAACTGATCATAGTGACGCGCTGGCCGGGTTTCTGTCGGCCGGAATTGAAAAAGCCGGCGAATGCCGGCTTTTTTTCTTGTTTGAATTACAAGCTTATCGTGACTATTCCTTTCCGGTGCTGCCGAAGCCGCCTGCACCGCGATCGCTTTCTTTGAATTCTTCGACTATGTTGAAGGCGACCTGAACCACCGGAACAATGACCAGTTGAGCGATGCGTTCAAGCGGTTTGAGTTCGAACGGTTGGCTGCCACGATTCCAGACCGAAACGTAAAGTTGCCCCTGGTAGTCGGAATCGATCAGCCCAACCAGATTTCCCAGCACGATGCCGTGTTTGTGACCAAGTCCGGAACGCGGCAGCACCATTGCAGCAAGACCGGGGTCCGCGATGTGGATGGCAATTCCGCTGGGAACAAGCGTTGTTTCCCCGGGCTGGACAGATGTGGTGTCGTCGATACAGGCTCGCAGATCAAGACCGGCGGAGCCGGGGGTTGCATATGCAGGCAGGTTGGTTTTCAGGCGCGGATCGAGTATCCGCACATCGATTTGCGTCATGGTTTGCTTCGGCTTTCCGTGTTGTTTACCGCGCCCCGAGCGGTTCGCGCGCTGGCTTGTAGAGTCGAGTGACGTGCCGGATCAGGCCGCGAGCCTGATCGAGTTTGGAGCTGCGCGGCAAGCGATGCGTGCCTTCATCATCAATCAGTATCAGCTCGTTTTCTTCGCCGCCGATGGCATCCTGCACCAGGTTGGCCGCCACGAGAGGAATGTTCTTGCGCCGGCGTTTTTCGGCAGCGTAGGCTTCCACGTCCTGGCTCTCGGCCGCAAACCCGACACAGAAAGGTGGGTCATCGCGCGCGGCGACCGATTCGAGGATATCGGGATTCGGGGTAAATTCCAGTTCCAGGCCCGGGCCGGTTTTCTTGATTTTGTGTTGCTGCCGATTCTTGACGCGGTAATCCGCCACGGCCGCTACAGCGAACAGGATGTCAGTCTCCGCGACGCGCTCCATTACCGCATCGTGCATTTCCTGGGCAGTGACGACATTGATCACAGAAATATTCGGCGGTGGTTGCAGACCAGTGCGTCCGGAAACCAGCGTGACATGGGCGCCGGCGTCGCGGGCGGCTCGCGCTACCGCGTAGCCCATCCGGCCTGAACTCAGATTGGTAATGCCTCGCACGGCGTCTATCGGTTCGTAAGTTGGTCCTGCAGTGACCAGGACATGGGCACCTGCGAGCAATTTTGGCTGAAACCAGGAAACGATGGAGTCAACGATCTGTGCCGGCTCGGACATGCGCCCCATGCCATTTTCCCCACAGGCCTGATCGCCGCTGCCCGGGCCTTCGACGACGATTCCATCCTCGCGAAGTTGCGCGACGTTGCGCCGCGTCGCGGGGTTCTCCCACATCTGGCGATTCATTGCCGGCGCAACCATCAGTGGACATTCCCGGGCGACGCAGAGCGTTGCCAGCAAATCATCCGCCGCTCCATGCACCAGTTTCGCAATAAAATCCGCGGTAGCTGGCGCTACCACCATCAGGTCACGATCACGGGATAGCTCGATATGCGCCATCCCGTTGCTGATCCGGTTGTCCCACATGCTGGTGTAGACCGGCTTGCCGGTGAGGGCCTGGAGGGTCGTGGCAGATATAAACCGGGTGGCAGCTTCGGTCATTACCACCTGGACGTCGGCACCCTCCTTGATCATTGCGCGCACGAGATCTGCCGCCTTATACGCAGCTATACCTCCAGTCAATCCCAGAAGAATCCGCTTCTCAGCCAGTTCTGCCATTGATCCCCATGTAACAAGCTTGAATGGATGAAGTGTAAACTCTTGTTGCAAAGGGGGAAAGCTCCGAACAGGGAGAAGGTTGATGTCGTTGCGAGATTTGCCCGAAGACGAGCGGCCAAGGGAGAAACTGTTGCGCAAAGGCGCCGGATCACTGGCCGATTCCGAGTTGATTGCCATTTTTCTGCGGACTGGCGTGAAAGGCAAGAGTGCAGTGGATCTGGCGCGAGCCCTTCTTCATCGGTTTGGTTCGCTCGGTGGTATCGCCGGCGCCGGCATCGCTGAATTCACCGAGATCGGCGGGCTAGGCGAGGCCAAGTTTGTTCAGTTGCAGGCGGCTGTCGAGCTTGCCAGGCGTGCGCTCAATCAGGAGATGCGGGGAGCAGACAACCTGAGCTCGCCGGAGGCGGTTCGCCGTTACCTGCGTTTGTTGCTGGAACCGAAGCACGTAGAGGTATTTGTAGGGCTGTTTCTCGATGCACAGAACCGGTTGATCGTCGCCCGGGAGCTATTCTCCGGGACGTTGACCCAGACAAGTGTTTACCCTCGAGAGGTGGTGAAGAGCGCACTGAGCCACAATGCCGCTTCGGTGATCTTTGCCCACAACCACCCGTCCGGGGTCGCTGAACCCAGTCGTGCCGACCAGGATCTGACACAAGCCCTGAAACAGGCGCTTTCCCTCGTGGACGTGAGAGTGCTCGACCATTTTATCGTCGGTCACGGCAGCATGTTGTCGTTTGCTGAGCGTGGATTGCTCTGAGGTGGCCTGAAGCTTCATCAGGCCGTGCGACGGAGGTGTGCGCTCGACTGGTGAACCCAACTTAAGTCACTGCGCGCGCTGGCGAGCTCAGTTGTCGGAGGTCGCCTCAGGTTGGGCCGTGACCGTTTCGATCAGGTTCTGCAGATTGCGGATCTGGTAGTTGGCGATCGAGACCACCTCCGGGTCACCAGCCATGTGTACGTATCGGCTGAGTTCGTCGGGGGCAATATCGCCAACGGCATAGCTAACGCGCGGCTCGATCTGGTCAGGCATGTACACGAGCACGATCATCTCCGGCTTGGTAACACCGAACTGATCATCTTCGGTGAGAGCGAAGCGCCGTTCGATGCGAGCGCGGCCAAGACCGCTCAGCGATGCCTCAATTGTTTTCGACATCTCCGGGTCGGGAACGTGATCGTGGATGCCCTGCGGGCCGGCGTGAATGCCGTGATAGAACCAGGCGTTCTGCTCATTGCGCGAGAAGCGATGTAAATTGCCATCGACCGCAATCTCGATCGCGGCGATTTCCTCGATCGGAGCCGGCATGAGCATCTTTGGTGCGGAGACACTTATCGTGTCTTGTTGTGCCGAGCGATCGCTGAATTCCAGCGCCGCAACAACGATCAGCGAGGCCGCGAGCACCGACCAGATAACAAAACTACGGCTACGCGCTTTTCCCGTCACCGTTGTCGCCACCACACGGCGAAACCGATGAGTGCCAGCAGGGCAGGGATCAAGACAACAGACAGCAGGAACGTCCCTTTCATCTGCCGGTTCGTCAGATTGACCCTGGGCGGATCGTAGGTACGCGGCTCGACACCGATCAGATCTTCCTGCTCCGCAAGGTAGTTCACCGCATTCAGAAACAGGTTTCCGTTACCCAGGATATGGAAGAAGGAATTGGTGGCGAAATCGGAGTCACCAATGACGACGATTCGCGACTTTACCTGCCCCTCAATGACCGGCGACGGCAGGCCCGAACTGTTTTCACCCGGTGTGACGGCCGATTCGTTTGCGACGCGCCCAGGGCGTAAGGTCGAAGCGACCATTATGGTAAGCGGCCCTGGCATATCCTGACCCGGGTCGAAACTGATACGGTCCGGATTGCTCTCCCCGAAACTCTTGCTCGACGTGTTGATCAGCGGCACCACAGAGGTGCCGGGCACTCTTTCCGGTGTCGGTGACATCGAACGCACTCCGGGGAAGAACGTTAGCGGCAATCCACGGGTAATCTGGTGGCGATTGTATTGCGTGATTGCAGGCGAGGAGACATCCGCCCAGAAATGACTCAACTCATCAAGCACGATATTGTCATCGGGGACGACACCGTATCTGCGCACGACCGACTCCAGGCCGGTTTCGACGAACGGATCGAGCATGAAAAACGCGTTACCGCCTTCGTCCAGGTATCGGTTGATGGAGTCAATCTCTTCCGGCAGCAGTTTCGCTTTTGGCCCCGCAATAACCAGCACCGCGCAGTGCGACAGTGACTTGTTTCCCCGCATCATTCCGGTCTTTTCGACGACGTAATTGAGCGTCTCGAGGCCGTGCCGTGCTTTGGCCATGCCGTGCGTTTCGTGGATGACCATCTTCGTGCCTGCGCCATGCGAGTGTCCTGCCGCGCCTTCGAGGTGGTCATGCGACTCCATGCTGAAAGGATCGGCCTCGCCATGTCCGTCCAGAAAACATGCGGTTTGCTCGACACCGAGAGAGACGCGCAGGATCGCGTTGGCGATGTCGGTTTCCTCCGGGCCATGCACCTGCATCTCCCGATCGCCGCTCTTGAGCAAGGCTGTACCCGCAAACTGCACGCCGCGCAGGCGCGCCTGCGCGGGATTCACCATGGGATCGAAGAACTCCACTGTGATCTTGTCACTCTGTGCCGCGACCAGTTTGTAGCGCTCCATCGTCTCACGCATTCTGGAGTCGTGGAAGAAGGTGATCTGCACCGGGTTGTCGAGGTGCTGCAGCATGTTCACCGTCTGATCTGAAAGCGAATGCATTTTAGCTTCCGAGAGATCAAACCGGGTCGTGTAGCGCGTTGAAAAATACGCGACAACAATGAGTACGCCGATCACCCCGACGGTGAACACCGCTATTTCACCGCGTCTCTGCCGTACCAGTCCCGACAATTCGGTGCGCAGTTGGAAAAGTCCGACTGCAGTCAGGCCGATTCCCGCTACCGCGAGAAGTACGATCCAGATGCCGGCTTCGAGAATAATCGCGTCCAGAGCGATGGCCGCCACCAGGGCGGAGACGCCCGCCAACAATATGAGAACTGAGCGAAAGGAATATTCCATGTTATTCGATGCCATTCTGGTGACGACCGGTTAACGACGCCATTGCAGGAAGCTGGCGTTAAGCGTCAATGCAACTGCAGTGACAACAAGGTAGTAAACCACGGCTTCGCTGCGTATCAGCCCTGCGATGAAGTCGCCGAAGTGCAATGAAAAGGACATATAGCCGAACACTTTCTGCAGTATGACGATGGACTGAAAGCTGTACAGATGGCCAATGAACCAGAACCCGAGAAGTATCGGAACCGTAACCAGTGCTGCGATGACCTGGTTCTCGGTCATCGCCGAGAAAAACTGACCGATAGCAAGGCAGGCCATTCCGAGCAGGAGGAAGCCGATATAACCCGAGATGATGTTCGAGGTCTCGGGACTACCGTACATATAAAGCGGTATCAGGTTTACCGCTGTACCGGCAGTCATCGCCAGAAGGATGGTGACCGCGCCGAGAAATTTACCCAGCACGATCTGCCAGGGCTTTAACGGCAGGGTGGTGAGCAATTCCATTGTGCGCGCGTTATATTCACCGGAAAAAAGCCGCATGGTTATGATCGGACTGACGATGAGCAGCAGCACACCCATGCTCTTGAACGGCTCGTTCATGCTTGCCGTGCCGGTCAGGAAAACTTCGTAAATAAAAAAGTAGCCGGTGCCCAGCAGAAAAACTGCTACGACAAAATAGGCAATCGGCGATCGAAAATAACTAACGAGTTCCTTCTCGTAAACGGCGAGAACGCGGTTCATGCTGCCTCCTGCTCCGGCGCACCGATATAGCGCAGGAAAATATTCTCGAGTGTGGGTTGTTGCCGCTCCAGTCTGTGAAGATTCCACTTCGCCGCCGCGACGCGGGCGATCCTGGCCTCGATGTCGTCGCTTGCCGCGACGTGGCAGTCCACTTTCAACATGCGGTCCTGGCCGGGAACTTCCGTCACGGTCACGGATTGCACACCGTCAATGCCGAGCAACTCGTCACGAACCGCATCGGCTGGCGCGGAAAGCTGCAGACTCACCCTGCTTGTTTCTTTTGATGCAGCCTGCAAGCCGGTGGGAGAATCTATCGCCAGCAGTCTGCCGTTATTGATAATTGCTACTCGCTTGCAGATCAGTGTTACCTCGGGAAGGATGTGCGTGCTGATCAGGACGGCATGGCTTTCGCCGAAGGAGCGAATGACCTCGCGTGTTTCCTGAATCTGACCGGGGTCAAGTCCTGCGGTGGGTTCATCAAGTAGCAACACGTCCGGGCTGCCCAGCAGGGCCTGGGCCAAACCGGTTCGCTGCCGATAGCCTTTCGAAAGCTTGTAGATCTCGCGCTTGACCACGGCTTCGAGCCGGCATGCGGTGATGACGCGGTCCAGATTCTGTCTCATCAAGCGTGCCGGCACGCCCTTTACCTTGGCGACGAAACGCAGGTACTGCTCGACATCCAGCGTGTCATATAGGGGCGGATGCTCGGGAAGATATCCGATCTTCTCGGCAGCCTGCTCGTTTTCCCTGGACATGTCGTGGCCTGCCACCTTGATCGTGCCGGAACTCGGCGTCGTGAATCCGGCGATCATGCGCATGGTCGTCGTTTTGCCTGCACCATTGGGCCCGAGGAAACCGACGATTTCGCCCGGCTCTACGGTGAACGACATGTCGTGAATGATGGTTTTCGGTCCGTATCGCTTGGAAACAGACTGCAGTTCTATTGCTGATGGCATAGCGGTAGGTGTCACGGATTAGCAGAATAGAAAAGGCCCCCCTTGCGGAGGGCCTTTCGCTGAAAAACGGCTTGTGACCGTTTACAGCTTATTTATACCAGCGACCGCCTTTTTCTTTCCACTGCTGCTCATCGTGACCGAAGAACAGTTCAGCGCCTTCAAGGTCAGCCATTGCCTTGAGCTTGTCAGCGCTTTCGAAGTAGGTCTTGACGCTGAAGTTCAGGCCAGCCGGATAGCCTTCGAGGTTCTCACGCATCCACAGGGCATCCTGTGCAATCACGAAGGTATCGCCGTTGGCGAACTTCAGTTTCATCGACTGGTTACCCAGGGTGTGGCCAGGGGCGCTCAGAACGATGATGGAACCGTCACCAAAGATGTCGAAATCGCCGTCAAGGGCAAGGTAGTTAAAGTCACGGGCATCGTCATAGTCGGCCATGACGTGGGCACCGGACGCGCGCTGGAACTTCTCCGGCCACCAGGCCTGATACAGCTCCTGCTTCTGCATGATGTGCAGAGCGTTCGGGAACATTTCGATGTTGCCGATGTGATCGAGGTGGGAGTGTGACGAAACCACCGCAACGACATCATCGATGGTGTAGCCGAGTTTCTTCAGCTGCATGTCGATTACGTCGGAACGCTTCTGGCTCGGCTTCAGGAAGTTGCAGCTTCCGGCACCCCAGTGTGACTCACAGCCACCCTCGTTGAGGGCAACATTGTTACCGGTGTCAAATACGACAATGCCTTTCGGATGGTCGATAATCCACATCGGTACCGGAATGGTGATATCCCGGGCACGGTCTTCCGGCAGTGCCGGGATCAGTCCGCGAATGTTGAACGGACCGAACAGACCGCTGGCAGCCCAGTAGGCCTTGATTTTGGTGTTATGCGCCGAACTCACGGACGCGCCCATTGCACAGGCGAGTCCCAGAATCACGGCCAGGATGGTTGATTTCTTCATGGCTAGCTTCTCCTCCATATGGTGGTCTTATAGTTGGCTTGAGCTATTCATGACGCCCGAGGTTCGCCTTGTGAGCTCCGAAACGCTATCTAGATATGCCACGGTCGGGGTGAACACAAACTGTTTCCTTGCTTCAAGCCACTACTCTTTTGTGGAGTCTGACGACTCACTACCCGAGGGTACTATAGAGGTGCCGGGCGGGACAACAGAAAAATGCGGGGCTGGTCCGGGTTTCTGTTTTTTTGCTTTTTGGCACGATTTCAGGCGATCGCTCCGTCGCGGCAGTCGCCCTCCGTTCTGGCGTGCCTGATTCGTCAAATGCCGGCTCTCCCTTGCCTGCGGTGGTCCCTGTATGGTATAAAGCGCGGCTTCGAATTCGTGCAGCAGGAATAAACCGATGTCCCGCGTATGTCAGGTCACAGGCAAGAAGCCAATGTCGGGAAACAACGTTTCCCACGCCAACAACAGGACCAAGCGCCGCTTCTACCCGAATCTCCAGTACAAGCGAATCTGGGTTGAGAGTGAGAACCGGTGGGTGCGTATGCGTCTGACCCGTGCCGGGTTGCGCTTGATCGACAAAAAAGGCATTGATACCGTGCTGGCCGAGATGCGCGCCCGCGGCGAGTCGATTTAACGGATTGAACGAGGAGGTAGAACGTCATGCGTGACAAGATCAAGCTCGAATCCAGCGCCGGAACCGGCCATTTCTACACGACCACCAAGAACAAGCGCACCAAGCCGGAGAAACTGGAGATCAAGAAATTCGATCCTGTTGCTCGCAAGCATGTGATCTACAAGGAAACCAAGCTGAAGTGAAGCAAGCGGTTTCCAGGCGCAAAGAAAAGCCCGCTGGAAGCGGGCTTTTTTATTAGGCGTTTATCCAGTCAGACGCAATGCGCTCAGACAGCGTACCTGCGCAAGGTTCTGGAGAAATCCTGCAGAGCAGCGATTCCGGAAAGTTCTGCACGTCGGCACCAGTCCTCGAGTTGCTTGACAAGTTGCTCCTTGGTGGCTGAGGACTTTTGCCAGAGTTGTACAAGCTCTTCACGCATGGTCACAACAGTTTTAAGAGTGCGGCTCTGTTCTGCCAGTTTGGCTACCCGCGCGCGTTCCTGATCGCTGACAAAACGCGCATCCAGGTTCAGCCAGCGTCTGAAGTCGGAGCCGTAAGTCGCGCTGTTTTCTGCAATGCGGCGGATTTCCTCAAGACAGGTGTTTCGGACCGAACTCGAGAATCGCGCGAGAACATCCCAGCGGTGGGTAATGACCGCCTGTAGCGTTCGATCGTCGCAGGCCCGTGTAGTTGGTTCCATCAGGACCGGAGGTGCCAGTTTCTTGACCTTCGCCAGACCGGCCATTTCCATCAACCGGATATACAACCAGCCAATATCGAACTCGTACCACTTTGACGACAGGCGCGCCGAAGAGGCATAAGCATGGTGATTGTTATGTAATTCCTCTCCACCAATCAGGATGCCCCAGGGCAGGATGTTGGTGCTGGCGTCGTTGACCTGAAAATTGCGGTAACCGATGTAATGTCCGATTCCGTTGATGACGCCGGCGGCGAAGATCGGAATCCACAACATCTGAACCGCCCAGATCGTCAGCCCGATCGGGCCAAACAGCGCGGTATTGATAATCAGCATCAGGCCAACGCCCATCATGTCCGATTTCGAATAAACGTGCTTTTCAATCCAGTCGTCGGGCGTACCGTGACCATACTTGTCCAGCGTTTCCTGATTGACGCTTTCCTTGCGGTAGAGCTCGGAGCCTTCCAGCAGGACTTTATTCAAACCAAGCACTTGCGGGCTATGCGGGTCTTCTTCCGTCTCGCATTTGGCGTGGTGTTTGCGATGGATTGCGGTCCACTCCTTGGTCACCATGCCTGTGGTCAGCCACAGCCAGAACCGGAAGAAATGGGATACCAGCGGGTGCAGATCCAAAGCGCGATGCGCTGAATGCCGGTGCAGGTAGATGGTCACCCCCGCGATGGTGATATGGGTAAATACAAGGGTAACGACGATGTAACCCCACCATGGCAGATCAAGCAGGCCGCCTGCCCAGGCCGGGATATCCGATAACCCATTGATATTCATCTAATTTCCTTTTCGTTCAAATGCTAATGACGGGATTTTACAGTAACAATGACAGTCGCCGTGGCGATTTTGGTGATCGAAGCGAAGGCCATGCCTTGTTGGAGCAATTAAAGGCGTTTCAGTTCACTGCGCGAATTTCAGAAAATCGTCGAAAAGGCAGGAAAAATCGCCGATCCGGTATCGATTGTTCTAAAAATCCGCATCGATAATATTAATTTTGGGGCAGTTTTGCTGGTTTCAACTTGATCTGGAGCAAGTTCTGCTCCTGTCGCAGCCTGCCATTTGAACGGCTGATAAAGGGCGGGCCCACAAGAAGGCTGTCATCGTTCCCTGTCGCGATATCAGGTGCCGCTGACTCGTTCAAGCACAGCGGCGAAGAAGCCATCGCACAGGTGGCTGTGGGGTAAAACCCGTAGATAGGGCCCCGTCGGCAACGTGACGCCCTGTGCCTCAAGTATCGATTGGCAATCCAGCAAACGAAAGTTGCCGTTTTGCTCCGCCAGAAAGTGGTCGACGACCGCTTCGTTTTCCGCCGTCAGCAGACTGCACGTGGCATAGATCAGGCGACCGCCCGGTTTCAGCAACTGACTGCTTGCCGCGAGGATGCGCTGCTGTTTGGCGACCAGTTCATCAATGCTCGTTGGCGACTGACGCCATTTCATATCCGGATTGCGTCGCAGGGTTCCAAGGCCGCTGCACGGCGCATCTACCAGTACACGGTCGATCTTTCCCGCGAGCCGTCTGATTCTCGGGTCGCGTTCGCTACCGATCATCTGCGGATGCACATTGGACAGTTGCGATCGTTTCAGGCGCTGCTTGAGCGATTCGAGACGTTTCGTTGATACATCAAAGGCATAGAGCCGCCCCTGGTTGTTCATCATGGCACCCAGCAACAGGGTCTTGCCGCCGGCGCCAGCACAGAAATCCACGACCATCTGGCGCCGTGACGGCGCCACCAGCATGCCGACAAGCTGGCTGCCTTCGTCCTGCACCTCGATCTTGCCGCTCAGGAACAAATCGTTCCGGTTCAGGGCCGGTTTCGATTGCAGCCGAATGCCGAGCGGCGAATAGGGTGTCTTGCTTGACTCAATTCCTTCGGCTCTCAGTGAATCGACTATGTCATCACGGGCCGCCAGCAGTGTATTAACGCGTAGATCAAGCGCTGCCGGCCTGAGCAGTGCTCTGGCCAGCCGGGCCGCTTCGTCGTTGCCATACTGTGCTTCCAGCCGTTGCCATAGCCAGTCCGGCAACGATAACCGCACTGCGGGGGGCAAGGCGGCGGTATCAGATTGTTTGGCCACGACAAGCCATGCCTGATCCGCTTTGTTCGTTACCGGCTCCAGCGCCTTTATCGACATGCCCTGCAGTTTGAGCAGGCTGGTCAGCACCATCCGCCGGGCATCGGGTTCCGGGACAATGTTTTCGAGCAGCCGCTTGTTACGCAGCACGCTGAATACCGTATCGGCGACGAAAGGGCGGTCGTGGCTGCCCAGCCCACGGTTGTTGCGAAAAAATTCGCTCAGCACCATATCAGCCGGCCGGTCAAGTTTGCAGGCAAGTTCCGTCGCCTTGCAGGCCGACTCCAACAGTGGTCTGGAGAGCTTCACCCGATTATCAAGGGTAGCGAATCGCGGTGACGACGGAATCGAACTGGCGTCCCTTCTTGTCGGTGAAGCGCACCTGGACCGGAAGGTGGTTGTGGTCGATGGCGAGCCAGAACTCAAAGCTGCGTTTGTCATCGGGGCCACGCACTTTTTCGATGTGGATGGTTGCGAGCGAACCCAGCGCAGTGTCGATCCGCTCCTCGCCGACGACGCGGAGTTGATACTGCTTAAGCCTGCGACCGTCCGTGAAGTACACACTCAGGTTTTGCGGCACCTTTCCCGAGAAGGCAAATGCGTAAGGCAGGCTCACTTGATCGATCGTGCCTTGCGGCAGATCGACGATTTCATTCGAATCACCCTGGGTCAGACGCAGCTTGTTGTTCGACCAGTCGAATTCCGCCGCCCTGATGCCATTTTTGCGGCCCCGCTCGATGAAACTGACGGGTCGGAGGCCGTTGTTGATGATGGAGCCTTTGCTCTCGCGGCGAATGTCATCGATGAATATGGCCGCAATACCTTTCGGGATCGTGTCGCTGTAGACCTGGTAGTGCTTGCCATCGTGCTTGAGCCGGTCCTCACCCACCCCGAGTTTCATTGCTCCGAACCGGATCTCGAAGGACAGTTCAACCTCTTGTGGCGGCATGCCGTGAGCCGTGCTGGCGCCCAGCATGAGGGCGCAAATCAGGAAATGCCACGCAGCTTTCGTCATTTCATACCTCGGGGTTTCGCACCAATCGATGCATCTCGGCTTTTCTCGTCAGGAGATATGACTGCATCGGGAAAACAAAGTGCACTATTCAATCTTGCGCGGCCGTTTTCCAGCGTCACCTTGTCTTCGAGAAACCAGCGCACCGCTGTCGGATAAATGTGGTGCTCCTGCTCCAGAACCCTTGCTGCCAGTGACTCCGCGTCATCTTCGGGCAAGACCGGAACTGCCGCCTGGATCACGATCGGCCCATGATCCAGCGTCGGCGTGACGAAATGAACCGTGCAGCCGTGCAGCTTGACGCCCTCGTCGATTGCTCGCTGGTGAGTGTTTACTCCGGTAAAGGCGGGAAGCAGCGATGGGTGGATGTTCAGGATGCGCCCCGCGAAGCGGGTCACAAACGACTCGGTGAGAATGCGCATGAAACCGGCGAGTACCACAAGATCCGGTGCAAAAGACGCGACTTCGGCTGCCAGCGCGGAATCGAAGCTGCTCCGGTCGGCAAAATCGCGATGGTTGATTACCCGGGTGTCGGCGTTACGCCGCTGGGCATACTCAAGGCCTGCTGCTGACGGGTTGTTGCTGATGACAGCCGAGATTTTTGCGGGCAGCTTCGCCTCGAACAGCGCTCGCATGTTGCTGCCGCGGCCGGATATGAGAATGACGATGCGTTTTTCTTCCGGCATACCGTCAGACAACGACCGTCCTGGCCTCGTTGCCATTGCGCGTACGCACAACGCCAAGGCGATAGACCGTTTCGCCCTGATCGGTCAACACTGTGGTCAGGCGTTTTGCATTGTCTTCGTCTGCGATGACAATCATGCCGATACCGCAATTGAAGACGCGGAGCATTTCCGACTCCGCCACATTGCCGTTGTCCTGCAACCAGTCGAAAATGGCCGGCTGCGGCCAGGCATTGCGCTGCAATTCGGCGACAACGTTATCGGGCAGCACGCGCGGCACGTTTTCCAGTAACCCGCCGCCGGTGATGTGGGCCAGCCCCTTGATGGTTGCTTCCTTCATTGCTGCCAGCACCGGTTTGACGTAGATGCGTGTTGGTTCGAGCAGGGTCTCGCCCAGAGTGCTGTTGCCGAAAACGCCTGACAGGTCCGCGCCGGAGCGCTCGACAATGCGCCGGATCAGCGAATAGCCGTTGGAGTGAGGGCCGCTGCTGGCAAGCCCCAGCACTACGTCGCCAGAAATGATCGACTTGCCGTCGATGATGGCGGACTTCTCCACTGCGCCTACCGCGAAACCAGCCAGATCGTAATCTCCGTCCGGGTACATACCCGGCATTTCGGCCGTCTCTCCGCCGATCAGCGCGCATTGCGCGAGTTCACAGCCGCGTGCGATTCCGCTGACGACGCTGGTTGCCACCTTCACGTCCAGTTTTCCGCACGAGAAATAATCAAGAAAGAACAGCGGCTCGGCGCCTTGCACCAGAATGTCATTGACGCTCATCGCGACCAGGTCGATGCCGATGGTGTCATGCTGCCCGATCAGGGATGCCAGCCTCAGTTTGGTGCCGACGCCGTCCGTGCCGGTCACGAGTACGGGCTCCCGGTAACATTTCGGAACCTCGAACAAGGCACCGAAGCCGCCAATGCCAGCTAACACGCCCTCTCTTGCCGTGCGGCGCGCGAGGGATTTGATGTTCTCCACGAGTTGCTCACCAGCGTCGATATCGACACCTGCATCACGATAGGAAAGTGGTTCGTTCTTCTGGTCGGATTTCAAACTGAGGTCAGGTTCCGGGTTGAGTGGATGTCGGCTTCGGGATAGATTCGGCATCCCGAGTCTTGTAAGGCGTCGCTGCTGTCACAAGCGAGTGCCGGCGGATGCCAAGTCGGCGCCCGCGAATTCTACAAAAAAAATGAATACTATTCGCCCTGTTCTGTCTTTTCTGCCTGCCTGTGTTGTCATGAACCTGAAAATCGGTGCTTATCCGGCCGTTTTGTCCTCGTTGAGCGGGGGCAGGGACTGATGCGCCAGCTCGCGTTGCCACTGGCGCCGCCACCATCGCCAACCCTCGAGAATTTTGTTCCGGGCCGTAATGCCGAGTTACTGGGCGTGCTCTCGGCCCTGGCTGCTGGCGATTTGACTGAACGATTCGTTTATCTTTGGGGCGGACATGGCTGTGGCAAAACGCATTTGCTGCGAGCAACGTGTTCTGCCTTGTCCGGCCGCGATGTGCCGGCAAAGATGCTTACGGGCCCGGATGCGCAAACGGACTCGCATTCCGAGGCGGTGCTGGCAGACGACGTAGAGCAATTGACCGATCAAGGTCAGGAGCAGTTGTTCAATATCTACAATGTTCAGCGGGACGGAGATGGTGTTCTGGTGGCTGCCGGAGCGGTTCCCTGCGCGCGTCTGCCGCTGAGGGACGACCTCACAACCCGCCTTGGCTGGGGGCTGGTCTACGAGGTTCACTCCCTGTCCGACGAAGAAAAGATGTCCGCAATGACCAGACACGCTCACGAGCGCGGTTTCGACCTCGGCCGTGACGTTATGGAGTACCTGTTAAGGCGCCAGGCGCGTGATCTTCCGGGCCTGCTCGGTCTGCTGGATGCTCTCGATCGTTATTCGCTGGAAAACAAGCGCGCGGTCACTATTCCTCTTGTGCGCGAGCTACTGTCCGTTTCTGGCGAATGAATACCCGATACATGACACTGAAGTTGCCGCCATGCGACATTGCGTGCGACTTTCGTGTCGATCAATTCGGCTATACTCGTTTTCGAATTGTGTCCCTAACGGCCAAACCACATGGCGTCATTAGTCCTTGATAATAAATGCATTATGCTGCGGCGCAAGCTGTCAATACCGCTGCGCATCAGCTTTTTTGCGGAGTCCGCAACGTGAAACTGGTGTTGTTCGATCTGGATAACACCCTGCTATCAGGTGACAGCGATTTCGAGTGGGCGCAGTTCCTCATCGAGAAAAATGTGCTCGACCGCGAAGTGTACGAAGCGCGTAACCAGGAGTTCTACGAAGCCTACAAGGCCGGCACCCTGGATATTCATGAATTTCTCGATTTCCAGCTCAAGCCCCTGGCGCGGCATCCGCGCAGTCAACTTGACGAATGGCACGCCGAGTTCATGGAGGACAAGATACTGCCCCTCATGTCAACCAAGGCGCGAGACCTTGTTTCGAGCCATGAAGATGATGCGCGTGTCATCGTCACGGCGACCAACAGCTTTGTTACCTGGCCGATTGCTCGTGAGTTTGGCATTGAGCATCTGATCGCGACGGAACCCGAACTGATCGATGGTGAGTTCACTGGTCAGGTGCATGGCACTCCCGCGTTTCGTGACGGGAAAGTGGAGCGCCTCCGGGAATGGCTCAAGGAGCATGATCTGCAGTGGGATATGTTCGACGAAACCTGGTTCTATAGCGACTCGTTGAACGATCTGCCTTTGCTGGGCATCGTGAGTCATCCCGTAGCGGTCGATCCGGATGAAACGCTGAAAGAGCATGCCCTTGAAGAGGGGTGGCAGGTCATCAGTCTTCGCTGATCATCGCTGGCCAGCCCTCCCGATCGACACGGTTTGGATTTAACCCGCAAGTTCGTCCTTTTCCTTTTGCTGGCGCTTGTCTCGGTGCTTGCCGGTCTCGCGACCGGCAGCGTGGCGCTGGACACTGATGAACTGCTGGCAGCCTTGCGCATGCGCGACGGAATGGCCTCTGACATTGTCTGGCAATTGCGCGCCCCACGTGTATTTGCCGCGTTTGTGACTGGCGCGCTGCTTTCGGTGGCCGGGTGCTTCTTGCAAACCCTGCTGCGAAATCCACTTGCTGACCCCTACATTTTCGGTGTGTCCAGCGGCGCGGCAGCCGGCGTGCTGGCGGCGATGCTGCTCGGCCTGGGCTCCGATGCCGGCTACATCCTCGGCTTTGCAGGCGCTGCAGGGGTAGTGGTGCTTGTTGCCTTGCTTTCGTATCGTGTTGCTGACTGGAATCCCTATCGCCTGCTGCTTACCGGGATTATGGTTGCCGCAGGACTGAACGCGTTAATCAGCCTTGCTCTGGTGCTGGCGCCCGCTGTTGCAGTCAAAGGCATGCTGTTCTGGTTGATGGGCGACCTTACCCACGCTACGCCGTCAGCCGGTCCGGTTCTGTTGCTGGGACTGCTCGTAGCGTTGTCGGTTGTGCTTGGATCTGCACTGAACGCCTTGTCACTGGGGCGGCTAAAGGCGGCCAGCCTCGGAGTTGCCACTCGCTCGCTCGAGTACACGTTATATCTGGGTGCTGCGGCGGCTACGGCGGCAGCCGTGCTGATGGCTGGAACCATCGGATTTGTCGGGCTCGTCGTACCCCATCTGGTGAGATTGTGCGGCATCCATGATCATCGCGTGCTTGTGCCGGTTTCGGCGCTCCTCGGTGGCAGCCTTGTTGTGGTGGCGGACACGGTTGCTCGCAGCGCCTGGGCCCCGCTGCAATTGCCTGTCGGTATTCTGACGGCGCTGGTCGGGGTGCCAGTCTTGCTGCTGCTCCTGGGAAGGCAGAATGATGCTGCACGTTGAATCACTCCAGGTGCGCATCGGCGACCGGGTCCTCGTTAGCAGTCTTGACCTTGCCATCAGGAAAGGTGAACGCTGGGGTGTGCTTGGCCGTAATGGGGCGGGCAAATCGACGCTGCTGCATGTTCTGGCGGGCCTGCGGCCGCCGGATGCGGGTCGGGTGATGATTGATGGCAGGCCGGTCCAGCAGCTCGCGCGGCGGGAAGCAGCACGGCATGTCGGAATCTTGCTGCAGGAGGAAACACGCGACTACTGGGGGAGCGCGCGCGATTACGCCATGCTTGGCCGCTATCCCCACCAGCGTGGAATGTTTGGTCCCGGAACTGCAGATCGCGACGTTGTCGATCGGGCGCTTGCGGACATGGACCTGGCCGCTATCGCCAGTCGTGCCTATCGGTCACTTTCCGGCGGTGAGCGCCAACGGGCGCGGCTGGCCGCGTTGCTGGCGCAACAACCGGACTTCTACCTGTGTGACGAGCCGTTGCAACAGCTCGATCTGCCGCACCAGATCGCCTTCCTGGACCGCCTCGGCGATGAGTCCCGTCATCGGTGCAGCGCAAGTCTGATGGTGTTGCACGATCTGGTGTTTGCCAGTCGATATTGCGATTATTTGCTCTTGTTATTCGGAGACGGGCGTTGTGCCCAGGGTAGTCGCGAAGAAATGATGACGCAGGACAATCTGCGTGCGCTATACGGGTTTCCGCTTGAAGTGCGGACCGTCGATGGGGAGTTTGTTTTTCTGCCAGCGAGGTCAGGCAGTGTCACACAGTTATAATCCGCACCTTTTCAACGAGTGGTCCGGGTTTGGTCGATCACGGAGCATGAACGGCGGGTTAAATGATTCGTAAGTTGTTGCTGCGCCTTGTCAGTGGCCGCTCGCGCCCGGCGGCGCCGCAAGTCGTGCCGAAGTCGCGGCATGGCGTGTCGCGGCAGGGAATCAGCGCCTGTGCGCGGCGTGCGACTTCAACCTTGCAGGAAGCAGGGTTTGAGGCCTATGTGGTCGGTGGCGCGGTCCGCGATCTGTTGCTTGGCCGGGAGCCGAAAGACTTTGACGTCGCCACCAGTGCCACGCCTGAGCGCGTGCGCGCGCTGTTTCGCCGGTCGCGCATCATCGGGCGACGCTTCCAGTTGGTCCATGTGCTGTGTGGCCGTGACGTGGTCGAAGTGTCCACCTTCCGTGGCAAGCACGCTGGCGACGATGGCGAACGCGGCCATACCGATGAGCATGGCCGTATCCTGCGCGACAACGTGTTTGGCACGCGTGAAGAAGATGCCGTGCGCCGCGACTTTACCGTGAACGCGCTGTTCTATGATCCGACAAGCGAGGAGATCATTGACTATTGCGGAGGGCTGGCAGATCTCAAGAGCCGCCAGTTGCGCATGATTGGTGATCCGACGGCGCGCTATCGCGAAGATCCGGTACGGATGCTCAGGGCTGTGCGCCTCGGGGCAAAACTTGGGCTGGAAATCGAGCCCGGCACCCGCGCGCCGATTCGAAAGCTGGCAGACCTGCTCGAAAGCGTGCCGAGTTCGAGATTGTTCGAGGAAATGCTCAAACTGCTGTTGTCCGGCGGTTCGGTTCAGTGTGTCAAACAGCTGCGCGAGCAGGGCTTGCACCATGGTCTTCTGCCCATGCTCGACGTCATTTTCGAACAACCGCTCGGCGAGCGCTTCGTAATGCTTGCATTGCAACGCACCGATGAGCGTGTGCGCGATGACAAGCCGGTATCACCCGGATTTCTGTTCGCTGCGCTGCTCTGGCACGAAGTCCTGGCAGCGTGGCGTGCCGGCGAGGCGGCAGGAAAGAGCACAATGCTCGCCCTGTTCGAAGCTATCGACCATGTGATTGACGAACAATCGGGAAATCTCTCCATCCCGCGCCGTTTCACCACTGACATGCGTGAAATCTGGGTGCTGCAGGCACGCCTGCTCAATCGCTCCGGCCGGCGTCCTTTTGCAATGCTCAGTAATCCGCGTTTTCGTGCCGCTTTTGATTTCCTGCTGCTGCGTTGTGAAAGCGGCGAACTCGACATGGAAATCGGTCAATGGTGGGAGCGGTTTCAGCACGCCGGCGAGGACGAGCGCAAGAGCATGCTTGTTCCCGGCTCCGGGGGGGGCGGGCGTCGGCGCCGTCGTCGTCGCAAACCGGGTAAAGCGCAAGCTGGTGACACCACCGCCCCTGGAGAAGATTGATGCAACGCGTGCCGGTGCAACGCGCCTTTGTTGGCATCGGCGCCAATCTCGATAATCCCGAGTCCGGTGTGCGGCGTGCGATTGCTGCTGTTGCGTCGATCCCCGGCACGAGAGTGCTTGCCTCATCATCGCTGTATCAAACGACACCTGTCGGATATCTCGATCAGCCCGATTTCGTAAACGCCGTTGCTGAAATCGAGACGCGTCTGGACCCCGGGCACCTGCTTGAGCAGCTACTCCTTATCGAAGCACGGTTCGGCCGTAAGAGGACCACGCGTAATGCGCCGCGCACTTTGGACCTCGACTTGTTGTTGTACGGGGATCGTTGCATGAATTCGCCGCGGCTGACGCTTCCGCATCCGCGCATGGCCGAGCGTGCCTTTGTTCTCATTCCCCTGGCGGAGATCGCACCAGATGTCGTGGTGGGTAGCCTGGGCAGCGCCGCGCAATTGGTGCAAGGAATTCCCGCAGACGGTGTCAGCCTTCTCGGCGAGGCAGGTGACCTGCTTGCGTCCGGTGCCGTCTAGGCCGGTTCCGTCAGTCGTGCTGCTCCCCAATCGCTATCGCTACGTCGTTATCGAAGGCCCGATCGGCGCTGGCAAGACCAGTCTGGCGCGCCGCCTTGCGCAACACGTCAGTGGCGAGTTGTTGCTTGAAGCGCCTGACGAAAATCCGTTTCTTCCGAAGTTCTATGAAGACCCGGCGCGCCATGGCCTGGCAACGCAATTGTTCTTTCTGTTTCAGCGCATCCAGCAGTTGCGGGACCTGAAGCAGATTGACTTGTTTAGTGGCATTACCGTTTCGGATTTTCTGTTTGACAAGGACGCACTGTTCGCGCGCCTGAACCTCGCCGACGAGGAATTGCATCTGTACCAGCAGATTTACAGCCAGCTCGCGCCGCAGGCGCCTGCACCGGATCTTGTCATCTATCTTCAGGCATCGCAGGAACATCTTGTCGAACGGGTCAAGCGTCGCGACAAGAGCTACGAGCGCGATATTGATGAGCGCTATCTGAGTCGGCTCGCTGATGAGTACCGGCGTTTCTTTTATCAGTTCGACGCCGCGCCACTGCTCATCGTCAACAGCGACAAACTGAACTTTGTTGATGATGAGGCCGATTTTGATTTATTGTTGCGGCGCATCAGCGAAATGAAAGGGCCACGCGCATTTTTCAGCAAGGGTGATTGATGCCCAAGGGTGGCTAATACCACGGTGACGATGTGTTGCAGTCAATGCAAAACGCGTTTCCATAACGTAAAGTGGACATTCTTCTAACGCAGGGCGCAGATTGTTTTAGCGCAAGGCGCTAGAACAGAGTTCAAGCAACCGCGCCACCCATGTTTGATTTCGGGAAAATTGAAAATGGCAAAAGTTACGACAAGTACACTTCAAAAAATGCAGCAGGAGGGCGACGCCATCACCATGCTCACCTGCACCGATTCGAGTTTTGCCGGGCTTCTTGACGCTGCCGGCATCGATATATTTCTGATCGGCGATTCTCTTGGCATGGTGGTGCAGGGGCATGATTCAACCTTGCCGGTGACCCTTGATGACATGGTTTATCACACGA
>DATKYN010000023.1:0-22737 GCA_035528435.1 Burkholderiales bacterium | reverse complement strand
CGACCGTCCGTCATTGAGTCGTATGTCGTTGTGGTAGGGTGAAGTGCAGGGCGCTGGATTGCTCTGCAGCGTGCAATAGGATATTTTAGATCGTTTTCCGTCAATTTTTTGCCGAGTCTTTAGTGCCCAAAGCCAAACCCGAAAAAGAACTCACGTTCGAGGACGCGCTTGCAGAGTTGGAGTCCATCGTCGAAAACATGGAGGGTGGCCAGCTGCCACTGGAAAAATCGCTCGCGGCATATAAGCGTGGTGCAGAGCTGTTGCAGTCCTGTCAGCGTCAGTTACAGGATGCCCAGCAGCAGGTCAAAGTTCTCGAGTCTGAAACGCTGCGGAAATTTGCCGGTGACGGTGTCGACGAGTAACCATTTTCAGCACTGGATGCTCGAGCAGCAGAGCAGGGTTGAAGCGGCGCTCGATTCAATGCTCCCGACGGCCGACCATGCTCCAGCGGGTTTGCATTCAGCGATGCGCTATGCCGCTCTCGGTGGTGGCAAGCGTGTTCGGCCTTTGCTGGCTTATGCCGCGGGGGAACTCGTTTCAGGGGATTTGAAGCAGGTTGATGTGGTGGCGTGCGCGGTCGAGTTGATACACGCTTACTCCCTCGTTCACGACGACATGCCATGCATGGACGACGATCGATTGCGACGCGGCCGGCCAACGGTACATGTCGAATTTGACGAAGCAACCGCGCTACTCGTCGGCGATGCGCTGCAAAGCCTGGCGTTTCAGGCTTTGTCCGGGCGTGAACTGGCCGACGATCCCGGACGGCAACTGCAGATGGTTGAAATTCTGGCATGTGCCGCGGGTTCACGAGGTATGGCGGGCGGGCAGGCGATTGATCTGGAAAGTGTCGGACGCCAGTTGTCAGAACCGGAGCTTGAGTTCATGCACGTGCGTAAGACCGGCGCGCTGATTCGCGCAAGTGTCCAACTGGGTGCGTTAAGCGCGCAAACGGGTAGCATTGATATGGACGCCCTGGATCGATTCGCCAAGGTCGCGGGTCTGGGCTTTCAGGTGGTGGACGATTTGCTTGATGCCGAGTCAAGCACCGCGACGCTTGGCAAGACTGCTGGCAAGGACGCCAGTGACAACAAGCCGACGTATGTCAGCCTTCTTGGCGTGGCGCGAGCGCGTGATTTGGCGGCAGAGCTGCATCAGGAGGCGCTTCGTTCGCTCGAGCAGTTGCCGCACGGTGGGGCGAGGCTTGGCGATATAGCCGGGTTCATTTTTCACAGAGACTTTTAGCGCCTGACGGCACCCCCGATGGGCGATTCGCAATGTATGAATTATTAAAAACGATCAATCAGCCTGCCGATTTGCGCAGGCTCGAGCGCAAGCAGCTTCGGCCGCTGGCTACGGAACTTCGTGATTATTTGATCGACTCGGTTTCGAAAACGGGTGGACACCTGTCGTCGAACCTTGGCACAGTCGAATTGACGATTGCCTTGCATTACATATTCGACACACCGGCTGACAGGCTTGTGTGGGACGTCGGTCATCAAACCTACTCTCACAAGATCCTGACGGGTCGCAGAGAGCGGATGGGCACCTTGCGCCAGTATCAAGGGCTTGCCGGATTTCCGCGCCGGGAAGAGAGCGAGTACGACACATTTGGCACGGCGCATTCGAGTACTTCAATCAGCGCTGCGCTGGGAATGGCCGTTGCCGCCCGTGCCCTCGGCGAAGACCGGCGCGCCGTTGCGATCATCGGAGATGGCGCCATGACGGCGGGGATGGCTTTCGAGGCGCTCAATAACGCAGGTGCAATGGACGCCAATCTGCTAGTTATTCTCAATGACAATGACATGTCTATTTCGGAGAATGTCGGCGCTCTCAACAATTATCTTGCCCGGTTGCTTTCCGGACGGTTCTATTCGGCGGCGCGCAAGGCGAGCGAGAAAGTTCTGGGGAAGGTGCCACCGGTACTGGAACTTGCCCGGCGTGCAGAGGAACACATGAAGGGTATGGTCATGCCCGGCACACTGTTCGAGGAATTCGGATTTAACTATATTGGGCCGATTGACGGCCATGATCTTGATGTTCTGGTGGCAACGCTGGCGAATTTGCGCAAGCTCGATGGGCCGCAGTTCCTGCACGTAGTGACCCGTAAGGGCAAGGGATATCTTCCGGCGGAGGAGGACGCGATTCTTTATCACGGTGTCGGCAAGTTTGCCCCCCCGGAAGGAATCGTTTCCAAGCCAGCTGGTAAACCAACCTACACCAAGGTATTTGGCGAGTGGCTGTGCGACATGGCTGCTCGCGAGGAGCGCCTGATGGCAGTGACGCCGGCCATGCGTGAAGGCTCTGGCATGGTGCGCTTTTCCCAGGAATATTCTGATCGTTACTTCGACGTTGGTATCGCCGAGCAACATGCTTTGACGTTTGCGGCTGGACTCGCTGCAGCGGGCATGAAACCGGTGGTCGCGATCTATTCGACGTTCCTGCAACGCGCTTACGATCAGTTAATCCACGATATTTGCCTTCAGAATCTTGATGTTACTTTCGCTATTGACCGTGGCGGACTGGTCGGCGCGGATGGCCCCACGCATCACGGCAGCTTTGATCTGTCCTATTTGCGCTGTCTGCCCAATATGGTGGTCATGACGCCATCGGACGAGAACGAGTGCCGACAGATGCTTTTCACCGCCTTTGACATGCCGACACCTGTGGCCGTGCGTTACCCGCGCGGTGTTGGCCCCGGCGTGGCAGTCGAGCAGGAAATGAGCGGTGTGGCGTTGGGGCGGGGTGAGATACGACGCCAAGGCAAGCGGGTCGCTATTCTCGCTTTCGGGGCGCCGCTCGCGGCAGCCTTGCAGGTTGCGGAAGACCTGGATGCCACGGTGGCAAACATGCGCTTTGTGAAACCGCTCGACGAGGATCTGGTCCGGTCAGTGGCGCAGGAGCACGAATACCTCGTTACGCTGGAAGAGAATGTGGTCAGCGGAGGGGCCGGCAGTGCCGTTCTGGAGGCACTGGAGCGCATGGGGTTGCAATCGAAAGTGCTGCTACTGGGCTTGCCCGATCGTTTCGTCGATCATGGCGACCCGGAAAGCCTGATCGCCGAGTGCGGGCTGGATGCGGCTGGAATTGGCGATTCCATTCGAAATTTTATTAACTGACTAGTTTACTCAGGTATTACGCAGGACTATAATCGATACTGTTCCTAAATAAGTCCGAATCCAGCATGAATTCGCCCGAAAAAGTTGTCATCCCTGATGTTCAGAGTTCCGAAGATACGCGCCGGCTGGCTATTGACAAGGTTGGCATCAAGGCAATTCGGCATCCGGTGAGGGTCGCTGACAAGGACAGCGGCACCCAGCATACGATCGCGACTTTCAACATGTACGTCGAATTGCCGCACAATTTCAAGGGCACGCACATGTCGCGGTTCGTTGAAATTCTAAATGCGCACGAGCGCGAAATTTCGGTCGAATCTTTCGAGTCGATGCTGCGCGAGATGGTTGAGCGGCTTGAAGCTGAATCAGGTCACGTTGAAATGGTATTCCCTTACTTTATCGACAAGGCCGCGCCGGTCTCGGGTGTCAGAAGCCTGATGGATTACGAGGTCACGTTCACCGGAGAGATCAACCAGGGGCAGTATTCGCTGGTTATGAAGGTGGTGATTCCCGTAACGAGCCTGTGTCCGTGTTCGAAGGGAATTTCCGATTACGGGGCCCACAACCAGCGTTCGCATGTGACGATTACCGCGCGCACCAACACCCACGTCTGGATCGAAGATCTGGTGCTTGTCGCAGAGCAGCAGGCATCCTGTGAGCTGTACGGGCTGCTAAAGCGACCGGACGAAAAATATGTGACTGAACGCGCCTACGATAACCCCAAGTTTGTAGAGGACATGGTCCGGGACATAGCCACCGTCCTCAACGCCGATGCACGTATAGATGCATATGTCGTCGAGTCGGAGAACTTTGAGTCGATCCACAATCATTCTGCCTATGCCCTGATCGAGAAGGACAAACTACTCGGCGAGTCCTCGCGATAAGGGTTGAGATCAGCTCTGGACGTTCTGAAAAGCTAAAGCCAACAAGTGTATTGATGTGTTGGTTGCGGGGCTGCCTGTTTCAAGATATCAATCGCGTTTGCTGAGAGTCAGCATGTCGCCCTCGCGGCGCATGTCGAGCCGGCCCAGAAAGCTCATTCCGAGCAGCACTACCGGCAGGTTGATGTTTTCGTGCACCAGCCCTTCGACGTTGTACAAAAGAATATCGCCGACTTGTACCTTGTTTAAACGCACGCGATACACCAGTGCAACGCCGTTGGCAGTGCTGGCGTAGGTCTTGTCGCCAGAGAGATAATCGATCCCGGCCCGCTTCGCGTCATTCGGCCCCATTGAAACCATCGAAGCGCCACTGTCGACCATGAGTCGGACGCTCGCG
Source organism: Burkholderiales bacterium (assembly GCA_035528435.1). Lineage (GTDB taxonomy): Bacteria > Pseudomonadota > Gammaproteobacteria > Burkholderiales > Eutrophovitaceae > SG8-40. The sequence continues at coordinate 18,343 of DATKYN010000023.1, read as the reverse complement.
CCATTTATGCTTCCACTGGTCAAGAAATGCCCCTGTACATTCGATACAAGGGTGACGGTGGTCCGCTCGCTCGCAACGGGCGGGGCGTAGGGCTGCTCACCCAGCCGCAGTTCCAGTCGCTCGCCCTCGACTTCGACAATCGCACTCTGACCTTCAACCGCTAACAGTTTTACCCCGGCGCCGCCGGTTTGTCCGACCCGCATCATGCGCGGTCGCCCGTTGTCGATCACCAGGATCGCCGTGTTGTCGGCCACTCCGACGAGTCTCACCCTTGTAGCTTCTGCCGACGGCACCAGGCAGGACAATACTATGGCGAGCGTGAAAGCGGATAGGGTCGAAAGGTTCATTCAGGCTGTCTTGCCGGTAGCGGTTAGTCGCGGAAGTTACTGAACTGCAATGGGTAGTCCTTTACCTCTGAGCGCACCAGCGCCATGGCTTCCTGGAGACTGTCTTTCTTTGCGCCTGAAACCCGCACTGAATCGCCCTGAATCGAGCCCTGCAGCTTCAATTTGCTGTCCTTGATGAACTTGACGATGCGTTTGGCGAGTTCCTTGTCGACGCCCGAGCGCACTGTAATGACCTGCTTGACCTTGTCGCCACTGATCTTGTCCACCTGCCCTCGTGACAGGCTGCGCACGTCAACCTTGCGCTTAGCCAACTTTGCGATCAGTACGTCATGGACCTGGCCAAGTTTGAAATCGTCATCTGCAAATACTGTCAGAGCGTCGCCGTCGGCCATTTCGATTCGTGCGTCAGAGCCTTTGAAGTCGAAACGGTTGCCGACTTCCCGGTTGGCCTGATCAACGGCATTGCGCAACTCAACGTGGTCGACTTCTGAAATGATGTCGAAACTTGGCATGACTCAATCCTCCTCAGGCTTCACAGCGGCATGATGGCGACAAAAACAGGTTATCCCGGAAAGAACATCAGGCTGTCGGTTTGAAACGCCCGCAACGGTCTCGAAGGCTCAGCTAAGCCGCAAAGTGTAGGCTTGTGAAGGCAAACCTGTGCCGTCGTCGAATTCGCTGGCGGCTTCGATTGCACGGTTCGCCACTGTTTCTGCTGTCAGGCTTTTGCGATCGTAGTCTGCCCAAAGTGCACCAAGGGCGTAATCGCTGCCACTACCGTAGGCATAAAATCGTGAGAATTCCTGAACCGTTCGATGGCCGGAAACACCGAAAATGCCGTGCGGATTCGCGATCAGAACGTCCATCCGGCTGGACTCCAGCGCGTCCTCCTTGTCTTCCTCCGGCATCAGGAAGTACTTTTCTTTCAGCGCCGCGTGCAACCGGCTCCAGGTGCGGAAAATTTCCATCGGATTCGATAGCGCAATTTCATCACCCTGTTCGGCAAAATACTCTTTCAGGATGAGTTTGAAAGTCGCGTTTCCGGTGACGGCAATGTAATTCTCGCCAATCTTGACAATCTTTTCGCTGTTGGCGATGTACTTCGCGCTCTCCTTGCCAGAGCCCCACTTTGTCAGGGTATCTGCAGCGATGGCGGCAACGCCGCCTTTCCTGACTACGGCGATCGTTGTCATCTTGCGCGCGGTTCAGGTCCGCTGGTGTTTCGGATAGCTAGCATGTAACACTCCCGTTTTGCCGCGTCGAAGAGGAGGGCGTTTATGTCCTGGCCGCCCTGGCCACCCCCTTACTTGCGGCGATTACGCTTGGCAGCGATGCGCAGTCGCAATGCATTGAGCCTGATAAAGCCTTCTGCATCAGCCTGATTGTAGGCGCCACGGTCATCTTCAAAGCTTGCGACACGCGTATCGAACAGTGTGTTGCGCTTCGATTCGCGGCCGACGACTTGCGCGCTACCCTTGTAGAGCTTGACCCGTACCTTGCCGTTGACAGGTTGTTGCGATTCGTCGATCAGATTCTGAAGCAAGGTTCGCTCCGGACTGAACCAATAGCCGTTGTAAATCATACGGGCATAGCGCGGCATCAGGTCGTCTTTCAGCGCCACGACCTCCCGGTCTAGCGTAATCGACTCGATCGCCCGGTGTGCCTTGAGCATGATCGTGCCACCGGGGGTTTCGTAGCAACCGCGTGATTTCATGCCCACATAGCGATTTTCGACAATGTCGAGCCGGCCGATTCCGTGGCGGCCGCCCAGCCGGTTAAGTGTGGCAAGAACATTGGCCGGAGAGAGCTTCTTGCCATTGATTGCGACAATGTCGCCACGGCGGTATTCGAGCTCAATGGTTTGCGGCCGGTCGGGAGCTTTCTGAGGCGAGGTGGTCATGCGCCACATCGATTCTTCAGGTTCGAATGCCGGATCTTCGAGCACGCCGCCTTCGTAAGATACGTGCAGCAAATTGGCGTCCATCGAGTAGGGGGCTGCCCCTTTCTTTTTCTTGTACTCGACGGGGATGCCATGTTTCTCGGCATATCCGAGCAATTTTTCCCGCGAAAGAAGATCCCATTCGCGCCAGGGCGCAATTACCTTCACCTCGGGCATCAGGGCATATGCACTCAGTTCGAAACGAACCTGATCATTTCCCTTTCCGGTAGCGCCGTGGGAAATGGCATCGGCGCCCGTCTCTCGCGCGATCTCAACCAGGCGCTTGGCGATTAGCGGGCGCGCGATGGACGTGCCGAGAAGATACTCGCCCTCATAGACGGTATTTGCGCGAAACATGGGAAACACGAAGTCGCGTACGAATTCCTCGCGCAGATCTTCAATGAAGATCTGTTTGACGCCTGCCATCTTCGCTTTACGCCGTGCCGGTGCGACCTCTTCTCCCTGTCCGATGTCAGCGGTAAACGTGACAACTTCGCAGTCATAGGTATCTTGCAGCCATTTCAGGATGACCGATGTGTCCAGTCCACCCGAGTAAGCAAGAACAACTTTTCCAACTTTTTTCATGTCGATTTTTGTTTATGTTTGATCAGATTCTGCGTGAGCCGGATTCGGCCTTTAGTTCACCGTCTACCCACTCACCCTCAACGGTTTCGCCGTTTGGTGCACGGTAAACGCCGTAACCATGCGGTTTACCTTCACTCCATTCACCCTGATAAACACTTCCATCGGGGTTCTGAATCGTTCCTTTGCCGTGTTGCAGACTGTTCTTCCATTCACCCTTGTAGCGAGCGCCGCCGCGCGATACGTAAGTGCCTTCGCCGTCTGCCCAGCCCATTTTCAGTTCGCCTTCATAGCGTTCTTCGAGTTGCTCGCCAATGTACCAGTCCAGAACCCCGGTACCGTTTGCAAACCCCTCGCGACACTCACCGTCCCACTTGATTGCCTCTTGCTCTTGCGGCATGGGGTTGTATACCTTGCAACCGTTCTTATCGGCAATGGTGGCCATGTCGCTGTTCTGCGCGTAGCCCGGAAGTGCGTAGAAGAAAAGTGCCGCGACTGTAGCTGCCGTCAGTTTGAGTCTGTGCATAATGTGCTCCTTGAACAAGTTCCGAGGCAAACTCAGCGAGGATTTTGTCCGCCTCAGTAGCGTTTGTAATTACCGGGCCTGGCTTGTGACGTGTCCATCATGCAAGGTTACTGCGACGCACTCGCTATTCGGCCGGTTACGAACCGGGTGCTTGATGGGCGATTGGCCTGATAAGTGGCTATGGCCACTAACTGCCGCCTCCATTCATCTCCTTCCCGGTCAGTCATTGACCCGATTCAGCAGCAGAAATTCCATTAGTGCCTTCTGAGCGTGCAGCCTGTTTTCGGCCTCATCCCAAACCACGCTTTGCGGCCCGTCGATCACATCCCCGGCGACTTCTTCACCACGATGGGCCGGCAAACAGTGCATGAACAATGCGTCGGGCCTGGCCTCGGCCATTATCGCGGCATCCACCTGCCAGTTCTCGAATGCGCGCTGACGCTCCGCATTCTCTGATTCGAAGCCCATGCTGGTCCAGACGTCGGTCGTCACCAGGTCGGCGCCGCGCGCGGCATCTGTCGGGTTAGCGAAGCTCTCATAGTGACTGGTGTCGGAAATGCCCGCCTGTCCGGGGTCGATCTCGAAGCCCGGTGGCGTTGATACATGGAGATTGAAGTCAAGCAGCGTTGCCGCCTGCAGCCAGGTGTTACAGACGTTGTTTGCATCGCCGATCCAGGCGACCGTTTTACCCTTGATCGGGCCGCGTTTCTCGAAATATGTATAAATATCGGCGAGAATCTGGCAAGGGTGAAACTCATTGGTCAGACCGTTTATTACAGGAACCCTCGAATTCGCCGCAAAGCGCTCGATCATGCTTTGATCATATGTGCGAATCATGACCAGGTCGCACATGCGCGAGATCACCTGGGCAGCATCTTCAACCGGTTCGCCGCGACCCAGTTGTGAGTCTCTTGTATTGAGGTAGATTGCGCCACCCCCCAATTGTTGCATGCCTGCTTCGAACGACAGCCGCGTGCGCGTGCTCTGTTTCTCGAAGATCATTACCAGGGTCCGGTCCTGGAGGGGCCAGTACTGCTGGTAGGCCTTGAAACGCGACTTGATTTGCCTGGTTCGCTCGAACAGGTACTCAAGCTCGCCGGGTGACAGGTCCGTGAGTTGCAGGAAGTGTCTGGGCGTCGGCATCGGTCAGCTGGTTGCGGCCAAGGCCGTTTCGGAAAATGTCTTGATCAGTCCAACGACACCCTTTACAAGGTGCTGTGCATCCTCGTCGCTCAGGACCAGGGGCGGAAGTAAACGAACTACCTTGTCCGCAGTAACATTGATCAGCAAGCCGGCATCGATGCCTTGGGCAACGAGCTCACCGCACGCCCGATCCAGTTCGACCGCGATCATCAATCCCTTGTTGCGAACATCCTGCACTCCGGGAGTGTCCGCCAGTTGTTCCCTTAGTGCGCGGGTCATGCTGTCGCCCAGATCAGCCGCCCGCCGTAACAGCTTGTCCTCTTCAATGACGTCCAGTGTGGCCATTGCGGCTGCGCAGGCGACCGGGTTGCCGCCAAAAGTCGAACCATGGCTACCGGGCTGGAGCACGTCAGCCGCCGGGCCTCGTGCCAGACAGGCGCCAATAGGGAAGCCATTGCCAAGTCCCTTCGCCAGCGTCATGACATCGGGTTTGGCCGTGCCATGCTGGTGCGCAAACCAGTTTCCGGTGCGCCCCATGCCGGTCTGGACTTCATCCAGCATCAATAGCCAGCCTTTGCGGTCACAGATCTCGCGTAAAGAATCAAGATAGCCCGGGCCTGGCACATTGATACCACCTTCGCCCTGAACCGGCTCTACCAGGATCGCTACCACCTCGGGGTTGTTCGCCGCCACATTCTCTACGGCTGTGACATCGTCGTACGGCACGCGCGCGAAGCCTGACAGCAACGGCTCGAATCCGGCTTGCACTTTGCGATTGCCGGTCGCGGACAAGGTTGCCATGGTGCGCCCGTGGAATGATTGCTCCATCACAATGATGGCGGGCTTGCTGATTCCTTTGCGATGGCCGTAAAGACGCGCAACCTTGATAGCGGCTTCGTTGGCTTCTGCCCCGGAATTGCAGAAGAATACGTTATCCATCGACGCCAGCCCGCACAGGCGGCTAGCAAGCTGCTCCTGTTCCGGAATCTGGTACAGGTTGGAGACGTGCATTAGACGACTGGCCTGTTTGCATATCGCAGCGCTGATTTTCGGATGAGCATGCCCGAGACCGGTCACCGCAATACCACACAATCCGTCAAGGTAACGTTTGCCTTGAGTGTCCCATAGCCAGGCGCCCTCACCGTGAGAAAAAGACACGGGCTTTCGACCGTAGGTTGGCATTACACTTTTCATAACTTGTCTCTGACGGGGTGCCGGTTTCTAAAAAACAACACGGCGGCAACATGCCGCCGTGAGAGGATAGATGCTACCTCGTGCGCTGAGTCGATGCTTCCTGAAACAAGTTGTAGCGAAATCGCGCTGCTGTTGCAACTATTTGCGATTTGTTCAGACGCTGCCTCGATCAGGATCATTCTGCCGGAACAATCAAAAAGCCCGCAGTCACGGCCGCGGGCTTTTATTCGCGTTCGGGAAAGAGCGCGGTTACTGCATCGCCTTGATGGCGTTCGACAAGCGGCTCTTTTGACGTGCTGCAGTGTTCTTGTGGACGATGCCCTTGTCGGTGATCGAGTCGAGACGGCGCTGAGACGTTTGAAACTCGGCCTGCGCTGCTTTCTTGTCGCCAGCTTCGATAGTCTTGCGAACCTTCTTGATCACGGTCCGCAGTTCCGAGCGAAGCCCGGCATTGTGAGCGCGGAGCTTTACGGATTGTCTTGCGCGTTTTTTCGCAGATGCAATATTTGCCATTCGGTTTTCCTGTTCCCGCCGACGGGACGGTCGAAAAAGGGGCGTATGGTACTGTTCCGGAAGACATTTCGCAAGCAATCCGGCACACAGATGGAGTTGTGCCCGGTTGTCGCCCGTAAGCCCTTGGTTCCCGGAGTATTTCCCGTGCCGACATGATCTGCTTTTCGGCTGCAGTGGAAAGGCATCGGCTAGAATATCGGTGCATCTCACACTGACATCAATATGAATTTGCTCAAAGCGCTGGCCACGGTCAGCAGCATGACGCTGGTCTCGCGGGTGCTCGGTCTGGTGCGCGACGTTGTTATTGCCCGGGTTTTCGGGGCGGGGGTGGCGACTGATGCCTTTTTTGTTGCTTTCCGGATTCCCAATCTGTTGCGCCGGCTCTTCGCTGAGGGAGCATTTTCCCAGGCTTTCGTTCCGGTGCTCGCCGAGTACCGGACTGCGCGTGGCGACGGGGCAACGAGACTTCTGGTTGACCGTGTGGCGACTTTGCTGGCTAGCATACTTGTCGTCGTTACGGTACTCGGTGTGCTGGCCGCGCCGCTGATCATTTACGTCAGCGCACCCGGATTTTCGGCCGATGCCGACAAGTTCGACCTGACTGTCGGCCTCTTGCGGCTGACCTTCCCGTACATCTTTTTCATCTCGCTCACGTCGCTGGCCGGAGGCATTCTCAACACCTGGAGCAGATTCTCGATTCCAGCCATCACGCCGACCTTGCTGAATCTTTCATTTATCGGCTTCGCGTTATGGATGGCGCCGTATTTCGACCCGCCCGTGATGGCGCTGGCTTGGGCGGTTTTCTGTGGCGGCGTATTGCAGCTTGCCTTTCAACTGCCGTTCCTGCTGAAAATCCGCATGATGCCGCGCCTCTCCTGGGCGCCTCGGGACGAGGGTGTGCGACGCATACTCCGGCTGATGGGGCCATCAGTACTGGGTGTCTCTGTCGCCCAGATTTCGCTGCTCATCAACACCATCTTTGCCTCCTTTCTCGTGACCGGAAGTGTGACCTGGCTCTATTACGCAGACCGGTTGATGGAGCTTCCGATCGGTTTGCTGGGTGTCGCTCTCGGTACGATTCTGCTGCCGAGTCTGGCGCGGCGTTATATCGATGGCTCGCGTGACGAGTACAACAGGCTGCTTGACTGGGGGCTTCGGCTGACTGTCGTGCTGGCTGCGCCCTGCGCTGTGGCGCTGGCGATTCTGGCGGTGCCGATTCTGGCGACCTTGTTCAAACATGGCGCCTTTGCTGCTCAGGATGTTCTGATGACTCGTCAGGCGCTGATTGCCTACAGTATCGGTCTCGTTGCTCTAGTGCTGGTCAAGATACTCGCACCGGCGTTCTACGCGCGCCAGAACATCAAGACGCCCGTCAAGATCGCAGTGATCACACTGGTGGCGACGCAGCTGATGAATCTCGCGTTTATCTGGGACCTCAGGCACGCCGGTTTGGCATTGGCCATTGCGCTCGCCGCATGGATCAATGCCGGGCTGCTGTACTGGAAACTGCGGCAGAAAGGCATCTTCGAACCGCTTGCCGGCTGGCCTTTGTTCTTTCTGAAAGTAACCATTGCGCTGGCGGTGATGGCCTCTGTTTTGATCTGGGCCGCGGCCGGAAGTGACTACTGGTTGCAAGCCGGAGTCTGGGAGCGAATCCAGCGGCTGACGGTCGTGATTTGTGCCGGAACGGCGAGTTATTTCGGCACGCTGTGGCTAACTGGTTTTCGGCTGTCCGATTTCAGCAGCCGTTAGCTTTGAAGCCCCCAGGCGGGCGGCGGCGTTATTGCTGTCTCGACCAGCTTATATGGTGCCGCGTAACGTGGCATCGACCACATCGCGTTGCAGGTGTGGTGCGAACATCTCGATGAAGTCGTAGACGTAACCGCGCAGATAGGCATCCTTGCGAATTCCGAAGCGGGTGGTGCTGGGCTCAAAAAGGTGGCTTGCATCGAGCGCGCGCAAGCGTTGGTCGCGGTCCGGGTTGTAGGCCATCATCGCAACGATCCCGATTCCCAACCCCAATTCGACGTAGGTCTTGATGACGTCGGCGTCGATTGCGGTGAGCACCACGTCCGGCGTCAGACCTTCAGCAGCAAAAGCCTGATTGATTTTTGAACGGCCGGTAAAGGCGAAGTCGTAAGTGATGATCGGGTAATGCGCAATATCGGCTAGCGTCAGTTTTTTCGCCTTGAGTAATGGATGGCGCGGCGGTGTCAGCACGCAGCGATTCCACTGGTAACAGGGCAGCATTGCCAGATCCTTGTAATGCTCGATGCCTTCCGTCGCGATTGCGATGTCCGCCTGACCGGACGAGGTCAGCTCCGAGATCTGGGTTGGATTTCCCTGGTAGAGCGACAGTCGCACGCCCGGGTATTTTTCGCGAAACGCCTTGATCACCGGCGGCAGCGCGTAGCGGGCCTGGGTGTGGGTTGTTGCGATGGTCAGGCTGCCGCTGTCCTCGCGGGTAAATTCTTCGCCAATCTGCTTCAGGTGACCCAACTCGTTGAGTACGCGCTGCGCCTTTCTCAGGATTGCCTTGCCCGGCTCAGTGACCGCCACCAGGCGCTTGCCGTGACGCACGAATATATCGACGCCGAGTTCGTCCTCGAGCGCCCTGATCTGTTTGCTGATGCCGGGCTGTGAGGTAAACAGCGCTTCGGCGGTTTGCGAGAGGTTGAGGTCGTGCTTTGCGACCTCACAAATGTAGCGTATTTGCTGGAGCTTCATGGCTTGTCGTGACGTGGCACCGGCCTGAGCCGGCTTTGGTGTAAGTGTCTGTTCGTTATTAAAGAGACCGTTGTTATTCTATTATCTAATGAAAATGCCGGGAATCATCGGCAACCGGTACTGCGAATTACGGCGCCGAGTGCAAAAACTCGCTAAAATTCAGACCTTTCGACGATAGCTGGATTTTCAACATATGCGCGTGTTGCGGCGAGCGCCGGTACAGGCCGAACAGTCGGTGGCGCTGACAATCGGTAATTTCGATGGTGTTCACCTCGGCCACCGAACCATGCTCGAGCGCCTGGTCGGTGTTGCGCGCAGCAGAAATCTGGCGGCGGCGGTAATGACGTTCGAGCCGCAGCCACAGGAATTTTTTGCACCGGATCAGGCGCCGGCCCGATTGGCGAGTCTTCGTGAGAAGCTGGAATTGCTGCATGCGGCTGGCGTCGACACTGTTTTTGTATGCCATTTCGATTATCAGATGGCGCAGATATCAGCCGCCGACTTTGTGGCCCGCATCGTGCACCAGGCTCTCGGGACCAAGTGGCTGCTGATCGGGGACGATTTTCGTTTTGGCGCACGGCGTAGCGGTGACTTTGATCTGCTGATGTCGTTGGCGCCACGCTACGGTTACGAGGTTGAAGCCACACGCAGTGTTTTGCACGAGGGCACTCGCGTTTCCAGCACGGCGGTGCGAGCCCGGCTACAAGCGGGTGACCTGGACGCAGCCGCGGCCTTGCTTGGCCGAAGTTACTGTATATGCGGTCGGGTGGAACGTGGTGATGGTATTGGGACCGGGTTTGGCTATCCGACGGCCAACGTACGTCTCAACCGGCTGAAAGCACCATTGGCGGGAATATTCGTTGTCGAGGTCGAAGGTCTGGGTGATCGAGTCCAGCCTGGAGTGGCAAGCCTTGGTGTACGTCCGACCGTGACCAGTCGCGGAAAAGCGGTGCTGGAAGTGCACCTGTTTGACTTCAACCGTGACATTTACGGTCGGCGCGTGAGGGTGAGATTTCTGTCGAAATTGCGTGACGAGACGAAATTTGCCAGCGTCGACGAACTGGTTAAGCAAATGGACCGCGACGCTGCGCGTGCCCGGGAATACTTTGACATGCACGGTGTATCGCCTGCGCAGAGCATGTGCGCGAGCGGCCGTGCAGGACGATGATTGCATCAGGCCGCGAGTTCCCGCGGTGTTGCCGAAATCGATTAAATAACCGCCAGGCGCATTGACAGGCCTTGATAGACTGAACTTCTGCACGAAAACCGACATATGTCCGATTACAAGAAAACCCTGAACCTTCCGGATACGCCGTTCCCGATGCGCGGTAATCTCGCGAAACGCGAACCGGCATGGATCGAGTCCTGGCAGAGCAGCGGGTTGTATCAGCGCATTCGCCAGGCCTCTGCCGGCCGGCCCAAGTTCGTGCTCCACGATGGCCCGCCGTACGCCAACGGCGACATACATATCGGTCATGCCGTGAACAAAGTTCTCAAGGATATGATCGTCAAATCGAAAACCCTTTCCGGATTCGATGCGCCGTACGTGCCGGGGTGGGACTGTCACGGCCTGCCGATCGAGCATCAGGTGGAGAAAAAACACGGAAAGAATCTCCCGCCCGCACAGTTTCGCAAATTGTGCCGCGACTACGCGGCTGAGCAGATCGATCGGCAACGGAAGGACTTCATTCGTCTGGGCGTGCTGGGCGACTGGCAGAATCCGTATCGCACCATGGAGTTCGCCACCGAGGCTGACATCATCCGGGCGCTGGGGCGTATCAACGACAACGGATATCTGTATCAAGGCGCCAAACCGGTGCACTGGTGCCTGGACTGCCGCTCGGCTCTTGCCGATGCCGAGGTCGAGTACGAGGACAAGACTTCACCAGCGATCGACGTGGCATTCCAGTTCTCCGATAACAAGGCCCTTGCCGCGGCCCTGGGATTTACGCAGGTCTACGAGTTTGCTTTTGCCGTGATCTGGACAACCACGCCGTGGACCTTGCCGGCTAACCAGGCCGTCGCGATCGGAGCGGAAATCGATTATGCGCTGGTCCGATTTTCGGCCGGCCTGCTGATGCTGGCAAAGGATCTGGTAGACAGCTGCATGCAATCCTACGGCGTTGAGGATTACCAGATTGTGTCCGAATTCAAGGGCGAAAAGCTGGAAGGCCTGCTGCTCGAGCATCCTTTTTATGACCGTCAGGTGCCGCTTGTGCTGGGCGAACACGTCACGCTGGAAGCTGGTACCGGTCTGGTGCATACGGCACCGGCGCATGGCCTAGAGGATTTTGATGTTGGTCAGCGCTACGGCCTCGCTGTCGACAATCCGGTTGGAGACGACGGCCGGTTTTTCGAGAGCGTGCCCCTGGTCGGAGGCAAACTGGTTTGGGAAGCCAATGCCATCATCATCGACACGCTAAAGGAACGCGAGAAGCTGATGCGGGTTGTTGACTACGGCCACAGCTACCCGGTGTGCTGGCGCCACAAGACGCCGATCATTTTTCGTGCCACACGCCAGTGGTTCATCGGGCTGGACCGTGGCGAGCGCACTCTGCGCGATATTGCCGAGGTGGCGGTGGAAGAAACGGCTTTCTATCCATCGTGGGGCCGCGCCCGACTGACAGGGATGATTGCCAATCGCCCGGACTGGTGCGTATCGCGTCAGCGTAGCTGGGGTACACCAATGGCGCTTTTTGTTCATCGGGAAAGCGGTGAGCTGCATCCGCGAACCAGTGAGTTGCTGGAACAGGTCGCGCAGCGCGTCGAGCAGGAAGGCATCGAGGCGTGGTTTGCGCTGCCGGAGGAAGAGTTGCTCGGCGATGAGGCGCGGCATTGGAAAAAAGTACCTGACACACTGGATGTCTGGTTCGATTCGGGCACCACGCATATGAGCGTACTCGAACGCCGCGAAGAACTCACCAAGCCGGCCGATCTTTATCTCGAGGGCTCCGATCAGCACCGAGGCTGGTTCCAGTCAAGCATGTTGACTGGATGCGCGATTGACGGACGTGCACCGTACAAGGGGCTGCTCACGCATGGTTTCGTTGTCGACGGCCGTGGCCGCAAGATGTCCAAATCAATGGGCAATGTGATTGCGCCTCAGAAAATTGCCGACACGCTGGGCGCAGACATCCTCCGATTATGGGTTGCGGCGACCGATTACTCCGGCGAGTTGACGATTTCCGATGAGATTCTCAAGCGCGTGGTCGAAAGCTACCGGCGCATCCGGAACACGCTGCGCTTTTTGCTGGCCAATTTAAGCGACTATGACCCGGAAGCGCACCAACTTGATCCGTCGCAGTGGCTCGAAATCGATCGCTATGCGGTGCAAATGACCGCTCGCATGCAAGCGCAAATGGAACAGGACTACGGGCGTTATGAATTTCACCTGATTGCGCAGCGCCTGCAAACATTCTGTTCTGAAGAGCTCGGCGGCTTTTACCTGGATATCCTCAAAGACCGTTTGTACACTGCGGGCGAGGATTCGCGCGTGCGTCGTGCTGCCCAGAACGCGTTGCATCACATTGCCCACAGTCTGTTGCGGTTGATGGCACCGGTTTTGTCGTTTACCGCAGATGAGGCGTGGCCAATTCTCACGGGCGCAAGTGGTGACAGCGTGTTGCTGCACACCTGGTACCAGCTGCCCGACACCGGCCCGGAACTGCTGTCGCGCTGGGATCACCTTCGTGAGCTGCGTTCCGAGGTTCAAAAGAAACTCGAAGAAATGCGTGCGGCGGGAAAAATCGGTTCGTCGCTACAGGCCGAGGTAACCATTTCTGCCGGCGCAAGTGATGCAGGCGCCTTGCTCGAGTCGCTTGGTGACGACTTGCGATTCGTTCTGTTGACATCGACAGCACAGGTTGATGCGTCGGGGGATCAGGCAGAGATGACGGTCGATGTCAGGCCGAGCGAGCATGGCAAGTGCGAGCGTTGCTGGCACTACCGGGCCGATGTCGGTCACGACGCTGAGCACCCGGGTATCTGTGCCCGCTGTACGTCCAATCTTTATGGTCCTGGCGAGCACCGAACCTATGCCTGATGCCACACGCTCCGGCGCACTGCGTTCCACTTTCATGTGGCTGTTGGTCGCGCTCGTACTGGTGCTGCTCGACCAGTACACCAAGTACCTAGCGGTCGGTAACATTGAACCTGGTACTGCCGTGCCGGTCTTGCCGTTTTTCTCTCTGGTGCTGACGTACAACACGGGTGCGGCGTTCAGCTTTCTGGCCGGCGCGTCCGGCTGGCAACGTTGGTTTTTCGTGTTGATTGCGCTCGGCGCGTCGGGGTTGATTGTCTGGATGCTTTACAAGCACCGCAGGAACACATTCCTGTGTGTTGGTCTGACGCTGATTCTGGGTGGTGCGATCGGCAACCTGATAGATCGGCTGACAGTCGGTGCGGTTGTGGATTTCATCCTCGTTTACTGGCGCCAATATCACTGGCCGGCGTTTAACATTGCCGATTCATGTATCAGTGTTGGTGCCGCGATTGTCATCTGGGACGGCTTCATGCGAACACCGCCGCGATCGTCGGCAAACTGAGGCAGTTCGAATGACGAACCATAATCCGCCCCGCTATTTTCCCACCCGAGAAGCAACTGTCAGGTTGCGGAGACTTTCCCCATGAATGTTCTGTTGGCCAATCCGCGCGGTTTCTGTGCGGGAGTAGATCGGGCGATTGATATCGTCGAACGTGCGCTGGAACGCTTCGGGGCGCCCATCTATGTGCGCCATGAAGTGGTGCACAACAAGTTCGTGGTGGAAAACCTGCGGGTCAAGGGGGCGGTTTTTGTCGAAGAGATTAGCGAAATACCGGCAGGCGCCACCGTCGTGTTCAGCGCACACGGGGTATCGCAAGAAGTCCGCGCCGATGCCGAGAAACGTGGTCTGCAGGTGTTCGATGCAACCTGCCCGCTGGTGTCCAAGGTCCATGTTGAAGTCATCCGCAAACGCGACCAGGGGCGCGAGGTGGTGATGATTGGCCATCGCGGGCACCCCGAAGTGGAAGGAACGATGGGGCAGGCAAGAAACGGCATGCATCTGGTGGAAACCCTCGCAGATGTTGCCAGCCTTGAAGTGGCTGATTCCGACAACCTTGCGTTCGTTACCCAGACCACACTGTCAGTGGATGACGCAAGCGAGATCATCAATGCGCTGCGTGAGCGATTTCCGGGCATTGCGGGGCCGCGCAAGGACGACATTTGCTACGCCACCCAAAACCGGCAGGATGCCGTCAAGCAGCTTGCTGCGAGCTGCGACGTCGTAATCGTGGTTGGTTCGATCAACAGTTCGAATTCGAACCGGCTTCGGGAAGTGGCGGCCAATCTTGGGGTGCCTGCCTACATGCTTGACGACGCCGAGTCGTTGCAGCCGCAGTGGGTGGAAGGCAAAGCAGTTGTCGGGGTGACCGCCGGCGCGTCGGCACCGGAAGTCCTGGTTGACGCCGTCATCGCGAAACTGCAGGCGCTTGGTGCGCAATCGGTCCGGGAATTGGACGGCAAGCCTGAGAAAGTCACGTTCCCGTTGCCGAAAGCGCTGGTATAGCCAAACCAAACCCCAGTGGCACACTGGGTGCCCGTTGCTGAGGACGCCAACTTCAGCATCTCGATTTCATTGCAAAAGCAGATTTTGAACGCCCTAAGCAAATGTTATGAGTATCTTTAATAGGAATTAGACAGAGTCCAATTCCTATCTTATAATTCTTCCCAATGACACCAATGGTCTACACACGCGATAACCTCGCTGGCAAGCTGCGCCAGCACGGAATTACTCCGACCCACCAGCGGATCGAGATCGCTTATGCGCTGTTCTCGCAACAGGCCCACCTCTCGGCAGACCAGGTAATGGCGATCGTCAACCGCAAGCATTCAGAAACGTCGAAGGCCACCGTCTATAACACCCTCAACCTGTTTCGACAGAAGAAGCTGGTGCGGGAAGTGATCGTGGATCCAAGCAAGGTGTTCTATGATCCAAATGCCGAGCCGCACTATCACATCTACAACGTCGAGTCGGGGGAGTTGACCGACATCGATGCGTCCGAGGTGACTATTTCAGGATTGCCACAACTGCCCGGCGGCGTGATCACCGAAGGAATGGACGTGATCATTCGCGTGCGGCCCGCACAGACGTCTGGCGACTGAACAGGCGAACTGCCCGGTTTTTTACCGCCTCCAGAAAACGCAAACCGCGTGCGGCGAACAGGCAGGGTTCACGGCAGCTTGATTCCGGGACATTAATCTAAAATGCATCCCTGCTCGGCACCAATCGCAATCGCTGGCTTATCTGCCTGACCTCAGAAATTTACCGGCTACTTCAAGGAAGTTACATGGCATTTCAGAATATTCTCGTCGAAACACGCGGCAAAGTGGGTCTGATCACCCTCAACAGGCCGAAAGCGCTCAATGCATTATCCGGGGAGTTGATGCAGGAACTGGCCAGCGCAATTGATGACTTTGAAGCTGATGAAGAGATCGGTTGCGTGGTGATTACCGGCAGCGAAAAGGCGTTCGCCGCCGGTGCCGATATCAAGGCGATGCAGAACAAGACTTACATGGACGTCTACAAGTCGGATTTCATTACCGCCGAGTGGGAACGGGTGGCGCGCTGTCGCAAGCCGGTGATCGCTGCGGTCGCCGGCTACGCGCTCGGGGGCGGTTGCGAGTTGGCCATGATGTGTGACTTCATCCTCGCGGCCGACAATGCGAAGTTCGGCCAGCCGGAGATCAATCTTGGCATCATTCCGGGGGCGGGCGGTACCCAGCGCCTGCCGCGTTTCGTCGGCAAGTCGAAGGCGATGGAAATGGCCCTGCTGGGGCAGGCACGGATGATGGACGCGCAGGAAGCCGAGCGTTGTGGCCTGGTGAGCCGGATTGTCCCGACTGCCGACCTGATCGACGAAGCGGTCGCGACCGCGCAGAAGATCGCGCAATTGAGCCAGCCGATCGTAATGCTGGCCAAGGAATCCGTGAACCGCGCGTTTGAAACCACGCTCAATGAAGGCGTGCGGTTCGAACGCCGCCTGTTCCACTCGGCCTTTGCCACCGAGGATCAAAAGGAAGGCATGGCGGCGTTCGTCGAGAAGCGGAAACCGGTGTTCAAGAACCGTTAAGACCGTTCAGTGTTTGGCGCCGGTCGCGGCGACGCCTTATAATTCCGCCCCTCATGCTGTTGTAGCTCAGTTGGTAGAGCAACTGATTCGTAATCAGTAGGTCGCGAGTTCGATTCCCGCCAACAGCACCAAGAATTTCGAATTGTCGGACTTAACTCCTTAATTGGAAGGGAGTTCTGGAATCGTCATCCTGCTTGTTGTGTGGCTTTGCCTTCGCATTGCAGATGACCCTGACGTTGCTGAATTCTGTTCTGAGTCTGAAGGCAAGGAAGCGGCGAGGAACGGGTTGGCGGGGATCAATACCGGCACCTTGGCCGCTATCACTAATTCCGCTTGAGGTGGAAGGTCGGAAACCGGTCTACGCCTTATGTTAGGGCGGTCAAGGGTGTGGTGGCAGGATCGAGACGACAAAGTTGGGGCCTGATTGCGAACTGCAGGTCCCGTTGGGTTCGATAAAGGATTGAGTGTTCGTTCGGAATTTCTCAATGTTGCCCCTGGAACCATCGGAAATCATCTCGCGGGTTTTTCCTGGTTTTTTTCCGTGGGCAAGCGATCGTAAACGCGGCGAGCTTCCTTCGTATTTGCAGGATTGATCGGGTTGCCTCGAGCGTCGGCAGCATTCCCCTGCATGAATACTGCTTACTACTGTCCGGGCGCTTTTCATCTTTACGAAGCTGGTATGGACAAATTGGTTCTACCCCTCCGAGCATTGACGAAGCCCTTCCTTTTCTTGCTTCTACGTTGATACAACTTATGGGCCTCGAAATGATCGCCATTGGCGCCGGGGAGAACATCTACTTGTCTTTTTTGACCAAGATTGTCCGTCACGAACGGTGTTCCTTGGCATCTGTCTCCATCTTTGAATTCGACTCGAAGCCCTCACTGGGAAAGCTCTCATGCCGCTGAGACAACGGGTCCTGAGAGCCTTGGCGTGGTCACTTGGAGCTAAATTCTCCGGGCAACTCATAAACTGGGCAATCACCCTCTATGTAATACGCCTCTTGGCGCCTGAGGACTACGGGCTTATGGCATTGGCGAGTGTCTTCGTCGTAGTGCTTCTCGCTGTGAGTGAGCTCGGGCTAGGTAGCGCTCTCGTCCAACGCGAAGAAATCAGTCTTGATTTGAAGAGAAAGACGTTTGGTTTCGTTTTGGTTGTCGCTGTAACGCTGAGTGGTTTGCTAGTTTTGTTCGCCCCATTCATCGCCTCATTTTTTGAGACCCCAGAGCTGGAATCGATTCTGCGCGTAATGAGCCTAAGCTTCATAATCATCGCGCTCTCCACTGTGCCGCGTGCGATTCTTATGCGCGATATTCGATTCAAAGAGCAATCAATTGTCGATATGTGCAGCACGCTGGCGGGCGGCTTTGTGACGCTTGCATTGGCGTTGTCCGGATACGGTGTGTGGTCGTTGGTGTTCGGGAATCTCGTCACGAGCATTGTTCTCGCAGGTGGACTAATCTACGCCACGCGATTTTTCCACACTCCGATTTTCTTTTTTCGCGGTATTGGCGACATTCTTTCCTTTGGCTCGTGGACGACTGGTGCCCATCTGATGTGGTTGTTCTGGTCTCAGATTGACGTTTTTATTGTCGGCAAGTTGCTTGGTCAGCAGCTGCTAGGGTTTTACTCGGTGGGGAAGCATATTGCACAACTGCCTCAGTACAAGATACAAGGCATCTTGAATCAGATCGCCTTTCCTGCATACAGCAAGGCGAACCGTAACGCTGGTAACGCTGAGTACTATCTGGAAAAGCAGATTCGCCTCACATCGCTTGTTTCTTTTCCGGTGTTCTTGGGAATGTCGGCGGTATCTCCGGAAATTGTCACTCTTGTGTTGGGCGAAAAGTGGCTCGGTGCAATCATTCCTCTACAGATTCTCTGTTTGGGTGTTCCGATGCGAACGCTTGAAGCAGCATTCCATCCATACCTGATGGCTATGGGGCAAGTCAGGGTGATGTTTATGACAATGCTTGGAGGTCTCATGGTGATGGTATTGGCGCTTGTCGGCGGCGGACAATGGGGGTTGCTCGGGGTGTGTGCTGGCTGGGCCCTTGGGGGCGGGGCAATCTTTCTGATTGTGCTGATCGCAACAGCAGCAAGAACAGCCGTGGACGTTCGACGCATCCTCGGTATGGTGGTGTGCACCGCGATGCCGGGATTGTTGATGTATGCGTTTGTTTTAATTAGTCGAACCGCCTTCGAAGGGCAGTCTCTGTTGCTTGCTTTGGTTTCGGGGATCTTTATTGGTGCCATTGTTTATG
>DATKYN010000022.1:0-4132 GCA_035528435.1 Burkholderiales bacterium | reverse complement strand
GCGTCACGCAGGGTTCGCGCGACGACTTTCACGCCGCGGTCGTGGCCGTCCAGCCCGACCTTGGCGAGCAACACTCGGATGGGTGAACTCATGGGTACTCCTCTTATCGATCTTGTTATGGTGTGTAAGCAAGCACTGACTTCCATTTCTAGCCGAGCCGGATCGCAGCACAGATCATCAGCCGGACAGGTTTGCTTTGTCCATGGCGATTGTGACCGGAATCAGGGTTCGGTGGGAATCACCGCGAAGGTGATCGGCCGAAGTCGAGCTTTGTATACAGAATACAAAACTTGACTGGGCCCATCAAGTTTTTGATCTTCCAACTGACGTCGTGTCTTGAGGGACAATGCCAGTATGCATGTAAGTGGCGAAAAGGAGGCAGCGGTCGAACGCATGGTGCGGTTGTTCTACGAGCGTTCGTTTGCCGACCCGGTGCTCGGTCCGATTTTCCGTGAGCAGATTCACGGTCTGGAGTCGCACATTGGTCGGGTCGTCGATTTCTGGTGTGACGTGGTTTACGCGACCGAGCGCTACAAGGGCAATGTGTATGCAGCGCATATGAAGCTCATATTCGAACCTGAGGCATTCGATCACTGGGTCGCCATGCTCGAGAGTGCTGCGAACGATTGCCTGTCTGCACCGGACGCGGCAAAGGCAATCCGTGTAGCACGCCATATGGCCAACAGCTTCAAGGTCGGCATGTTTCCGTTTACCGATGAGAAGGGGCGGCCATCGCGAGTGCCATGATTTTGGCGTTCGCTGCCCGCATTGGATGGAAAGCCTTAGAGCGTGTGAAGATGCGAATCGTGGTCCCGGTACGCTTACCAGGCAAACTACCCGTCTAGATCCTTTAGCAGGGTTCGAATGTTTGGCGGTACCAGGAAAACGAATGCGCGACCCCGCTTTGACTTCGCTAGCAAGCCAAGATCATCCAGCTTTAGTAAATCAGTTCTTGCCGTGTCGTATGTAACATTATGTGCGCCGCGATGACTCTCTATCTTGAAAACAGCGTCTGGATTCTTGAGAGCCCTGGTGAGTAATGCGATCTGGCGATGATTCAGCGATTCCTTAAGCTTGACCGATGTTTGAATGAGTGTTTCGAGTTCTTTGTGCTCGTCTGACTTCTTTCTCAAGTATTCGAGTAGTTCTTCAATTGCACGGAGTATTACTTTGAGTTGGTGTAGAAGGAAATACGTGACATCGTTCTCGTCCGTCTCCGTGTAAAGATAGGAACGCGTGTACTGTGCCGGTGCATTCTTGAGTATTCGAGATATTGATACGAACTCCATCGTCCAATAGCCCTGGCGAAGCATTGACCAGTAGAACAGTGCTCTGGCAGTGCGTCCGTTACCATCTTCAAACGGGTGATCGTAGGCGAGCAAAAAGTGTAAGAGAGCCGCTTCTATGACGGGGTGCAAGAACTCGTTCGTATTTTGATCATTCGCGAATTTGCACAGACTTTCCATGCGGGCGGGAAGCTCCTTATACGCCGGAGGAATGTGTATGATCGTCGCGTCCCGTTCGTCGCCGACGTAAACATCGTCCGACGTGCGCCAGTTGCCCACAGCATTCTCGTTCTCCAGAGTCTGTGCAGTGAGAATGCGTTGGAGTTCCAGGATCAAGCCTGGTGTGAGATCTTCACTCGCGATCCGGTTTATAAACTCCATGGCAGCGTAATTGTTCACAATCATGCGCTCGGACCGGTCCCGGGGAGGGCGTTTTTCCCTGAGCATCGCTTTTGCGACTTTTCTTGTCGTGGCTGCGCCCTCGAGCTGACTTGAGGTGATTGCTTCCTCGATCAGCGAATTGATCAGGTAGCTGTCCCTCGTATTTGGATCGGCTACCTGGCTACTGGCTTTCAGTTCCCCGCCGCCGTGCAGGTCAATTTCGTGCAACAAGCGCCGCATTTCTCTGGTTTCGCCAAACACAAACGAAACGCCGTCTTTTGCTTTGTGGGGAATGGTTTGGTACAGGGACTTTCTTGCCGACTTGATGCCAAACCACCATTCCCGGTGATCCAAATCGCCCGGCGGAGACTTGAGATGCCTCAACTGATCCCAGTGGTAGTAGACTCGTTTGGGGTCAGGGGGGATTCCAAGTGAAAAAATGTCCGCCAGTCGCTTCGGGGACCGGGCACTGATTTCTTCGACCAACTCTCGGTAATCGGGGGGTATGAGGGGGATGTGCATCTCGATTAAACTACCGATAAACGCGGAATTGGTACTTAATCTAGCACCAACTCCGGCAATTACCAAATTGGTAGAAATTGGTAGTTAATTGGTAGTTGGTGGGCGAATCAAACCGATTGTTTAAAAACGCTTTTCCCCGCAAGAGGCAAGCAGCAATCGGCCGCTGAACGAACGCTGGCACTTACCGCAAACCTAAAACAGTTCGCAGGCCATTCGCGGGAGAGAGGAAATTCGGAAGGCATCGGGCGGTTCTTTTACAGATCCCGTTGTCAGTCACCGTCCGTCTGAGCAGCTCAAGCCTCCTTGCGTTGCTGCAAGTATCAAGCGCGTAGCGTTTGACCGTGTCTTCAACCCACGCTAACCGGTTACCGGAATCGTCCGGCACAACCCCCCACTCCATCCTTCACCACACCAGTAGATCGGCAACGGAGGATTCGCCCCAGTCTCTCCACTCCCGCCAGTCGGCGGACGCGCTGACGCCAGGCGACTACGCCGAGATCGGCGCGTAGATGTGGCTGAACGGACACCTGCAGACGGACGGCGCTGGATATTGTTGCTGAGCGGCCCTCAGCCGCTTACATCGACTCGCGGATGAGGTCTGCTGCCTTCTCCGCGACCATGGCAGTCGGTGCATTGGTGTTGCCGGTCGGCACCATGGGCATCACCGAGGCGTCGACCACGCGCAGCCGCTCCACACCGTTCACCCGTAGCTGCGGATCGACCACCGCGGCGGAATCAGATCCCATGCGGCAAGTGCCGACTGCGTGGTAACCGGTGGTGCCGGTCAGGCGCAAGGCATCGACAATGGCTTCGTCGCTGTTTGCGCTTGGTCCCGGGTAGGTTTCACTCACCATGCATTCGGCCATGGCCGGGGCAGAGAAAATATTGCGAACCAGATGCACGCCCGCCAGCAGTGCGCGCACGTCGTTGGGTGCGGACAGGTAGTTTGGCTCAATGCGTGGGGGTACGAAGGGATCGGCCGACCGCAGTGAAAGGCTGCCGCGACTGTCTGGTTGAACGATACACACCACTGCGGTAATGCCGGGTGCGGCTTCGAGTTCGCCGAAGCGCTCGCGGTTATAGCTGGCCGGCGTGAACAGCAGCTGCAGGTCCGGTCGTGTCAGTTCCGGGCGGCTGCGGGTAAAAACAGTTGAAGCGGTTATGCCGTAGGTGAGCGCGCCGTCGCCCGTAACCAGGAATCGCAGTATCTCGCGCGCAAGGCGCCATCCGCGCGCAAGCTGATTGATGGAGATCTCGTTTCTGACTCGCGCCGATACGCCGCCGTAGTAGTGGTCGATCAGGTTATTACCCACACCCGGTGAGTCGTGAACGACGCCGATGCCGTGCGATTGCAGTTGCGCAGCGGGGCCAACACCCGAGAGCATGAGCAGGTGCGGAGAGTTGATGGCGCCGCCGCAGAGTACGACTTCCTTGCGCGCCCGCACGGTCACTTCTTCTTCCGACTTGCGGTAGGTCACGCCGACACACTGTTTTCCCTCGAAAACAAGTCGTGTGACGCATGCATTGGTCTGCACTTGCAGATTGGGTCGCGATCGGGCGGGCCGCAGCAATGCGAACGCAGTGGAGCCGCGAAAGCGTCCCAGCCGTGTCATTTGTGCGTAGGCCACGCCTTCCTGTTGTTCTGCGTTGTAGTCCTTCGTGAATGGCAATCCGGACTGCTGCGCGGCCTGCACGAAACGATGGGTGAGATCGAGGTGAGCCTTGTAGTCAACGACGTGCATTGAGCCGTCCTTGCCGCGGTATTGCGGATCGCCCGATTCGTAGCGCTCGGTCTTCCTGAAGTAGGGTAGAACATCTGCATAAGACCAACCCGTGCAGCCGGAGTCGGCCCAGGCATCGTAATCACCTGCGTTGCCGCGCACGTAGAGCATGCCGTTGATGGAACCGCTGCCGCCGATGACGCGCCCGCGCGGCCAATGTAT
>DATKYN010000021.1:0-34812 GCA_035528435.1 Burkholderiales bacterium | reverse complement strand
GTTGACTATTTCCGCCTTGGTGTCGAGCACATCCTCGGCGGCGTCGATCATCTGTTGTTCGTGCTCGCCCTGTTGCTCATTGTGGATGGTACGCGCCGGTTGATAGCGACGATTACCGCGTTCACCATTGCCCACAGCCTGACGCTGGCCGCTGCAACGCTCGGTTGGGTGCACGCGCCGCAGCAACCAGTCGAAGCAGTGATTGCGCTCAGCATCCTGTTCGTCGCCGGCGAGATTCTGCATGTTCAGCAGGGACGTCCGGGCATCACGCGGCGCTGGCCGTGGCTGGTCGCCTTTACGTTCGGGTTACTCCACGGGTTTGGTTTTGCCGGAGCGCTCACCGAAGTGGGGCTGCCGCAAAAAGAAATCCCGCTTGCGCTGCTCACATTCAACATCGGTGTTGAGGCAGGACAGATATTCTTTATTTTTGTCGTGTTAGTGTTAACTCGTTTGTGCAGGCGTCTGGTGGCTGTGCCTGCCGCCCAGGTCCTGCCGGTCGCCGCTTACGGCATTGGCGGCATCTCGGCGTTCTGGCTCATCGAGCGGGTCAGTGGTTACTGGTAGCTGTCTCTGTGCATCCGTAGCAGGCTGCCAGGCCAGGGTCTGAGCTGCGAAAAACCCGCTAAGGAGATTAAAAGCATGAAAAACCTGATTGCCATCACAACGGCTGCATTGGTCGTGTCCTTTGCCGCGCCGGCCACGGCACAGATCACGCCGTCCAAAGAATCGCTCTCCAACCTCTATCCAGGGGAAGCGTATTCCCCTTATGCGCAGCGGCGTTTCCCGAGCCGGCCGCTGTGGGGCGACACGCATCTGCACACTGGCCTGTCAGTTGATGCCGGTCTGTTCGGCGCGCGGCTGGGGCTCGAGGAGGCATACCGCTTTGCGCGCGGAGAACAAGTGACGTCCTCGACCGGGCAGCCGGTAAAGCTCGCGCGCCCGCTCGACTGGCTGGTCATTGCCGACCATTCCGATGGCATGGGAATGGTCAACGATCTCGCAGCCGCCGCACCCGATGTCACCAAATTCGAACAAGGCGCACGCTGGTCGGATGGCCTGCGTGCCGGTGGTCAGGCCGCCGTCGATACCGCACTCGATCTCATTACCACCTTCTCGCAGGGCAAGGTCGATCCCGGGCTTCTCGGCCTGTACTCGCCTGGATCGAAGATTTACGCCTCGGTGTGGGAAAAGGTCGTGGATGCTGCCGAAACCTACAACGATCCGGGCACATTTTCAGCCCTGATTGGATTTGAGTGGACCTCACTCGTCAAGGGTAACAATCTGCACCGCAATGTTATTTTCCGCGACGGTGCCGACAAGGCGGGGCAGACCGTCCCGTACACCACACAGGCACCCATCGGGAGTACCGATCCGCTCGATCTTTACAAGTGGATGGAAAACTACGAGGCGAAGAGCGGCGGCTCGCTGCTGGCGCTGGCGCATAACGGGAATCTTTCCAACGGGCTCATGTTCCCCGTCGACGCGCAATACACCGGTCGAAAGCTGGACAGAACGTATGTCGAGCAGCGGGCGAAATGGGAGCCGATGTACGAGACCACGCAGATCAAGGGGGACGGCGAAGCACATCCCTTGCTGTCGCCGGATGACGCGTTTGCCGATTATGAAACCTGGGATGTCGGCAACCTCGATCTGAGCGAGGCGAAGACACCCGACATGCTGCAATACGAGTACACACGCGAAGCGCTGAAGAACGGCCTGTTGCTGGAAGCGCGCCTTGGCACCAACCCTTACAAGTTCGGTCTCATCGGCTCGACCGACAGCCACACCGGGCTGTCGACATCGGAAGAGGACAATTTCTTCGGTAAGCATGCAGGAGGTGAGCCTTCCCCGGACCGGATGAAGCACCCCTTCACCAAGACGAAATTCGGCGAATTCAAGGGTTGGCAGACCGTCGCCTCCGGGCTCGCCGCAGTCTGGGCGATCGACAATACCCGCGAAGCCATCTTCGACGCGATGGCGCGCAAGGAGGTCTACGCGACAACCGGCACACGCATCGGCGTGCGTTTCTTCGGTGGCTGGAACTACACCAGCAACGATCTCAACAGCCGTCAACCCGCGTTCCTCGGCTACAAAAAAGGCGTGCCGATGGGGGCGGATCTGCCGAAGCGCAAAAGCCAAGCGGCGCCGACTTTCATGGTCTACGCCCTGCGCGATCCGATTGGCGCCAACCTCGACCGTATCCAGATCGTCAAAGGCTGG
The DNA here is from genome assembly GCA_035528435.1 of Burkholderiales bacterium. Lineage (GTDB taxonomy): Bacteria > Pseudomonadota > Gammaproteobacteria > Burkholderiales > Eutrophovitaceae > SG8-40. The sequence continues at coordinate 32,592 of DATKYN010000021.1, read as the reverse complement.
CTCGACACCAAAGGCAAGACGCACGAAAAAGTCTACGAGGTTGCATGGTCGGCGGGTCGCAAGATCGGCACCGATGGCAAGCTGCCGCTGGTCGGCAATACAGTAGACATAAAGAATGCCAACTGGACCAACACCATTGGCGCGTCCGAGCTTGGCACGGTATGGACCGATCCGGATTTCAAACCGAATGAGCGTGCATTCTACTACGCTCGTGTCATAGAGATTCCGACGCCGCGCTGGATCGTGTACGACGCTTTCCGTTACGGGGTTGAGATACCGAAAGGCGCGAAAACAATACATCAGGAGCGCGCTTACACATCGCCAATCTGGTATACGCCATGACAATCACAAGCTCAGGCTGTCGTGCTTTCCGCACCGGGTTTGTTGCCGGTAACGTGAAAGACGCACTCGACTGATAACATGGTCCGAAGGTGCCGGTCGAAGCCTGAGCACAATCAGATCAGTACGAACACCATTCATGAAGAATTTTCGCGAAAAGAGGTTAGTTATGTCGAAGAAACCGGAGCGCGTACTTCGCCAGGCTTTGGCGATTGCATTGATGAGCTGTGTCGTAACGGCGTATGCCGCGGAATCTCACACTCCCGGGCTTCCTGCGCCGCATGAGGACGTGAAGGACGCATTCCCTTCGCAGAAACATTTTTCTCCTTACGCAGGGCGCAATTTCCCGGAGCAGGTATTCTGGGGCGATACGCATCTGCACACCGCGATGTCGATGGATGCCGGTGCGTTCGGTGCCCGACTGACACCGGAAGATGCCTACCGGTTCGCGCGCGGTGAAGAGTTGACGTCATCTACCGGTTTGCAGGTCAAACTTTCCCGGCCGCTTGATTTTCTGGTGGTGGCCGATCACTCGGACAATATGGGCTTCTTCCCGCGGTTGTACTCCGGTGATCCGAAAATGCTCGCCGATCCGACCGGAAAGCGCTGGTACGACCTGGTGCAGGAAGGTGGTAGAAAAGGCGTCGAGGCCGCAGCCGAAATTATTGTTGCCTTCTCACAGAATACGTTTCCCAAAGCGCTGGAATCGCGCCCCGGCGCGCCGGCCTATCGTTCTGCCTGGGAAGTCGCCATCAAAGCTGCGGAAAAGTACAACGATCCGGGTAACTTTACCGCGTTCATCGGTTACGAATGGACCTCGAATACCGGCGGCAACAATTTGCACCGCGTTGTGATTCACCGCGACGATGCCACCAAGGCCAGCATGGTGCTGCCTTACACCACCCTCAGGCCTGAAGGCAGTGATAATCCGCGTGACTTGTGGAAGTGGATGAACATCTACGAAGAAAAAACCGGCGGCCAGGTGCTTGCGATCGCCCACAACGGCAACCTTAGCAACGGCATCATGTTTCCGATTGTCGACAGTTTTACCGGAAAACCGCTTGATCGCGCCTATGCCGAAGAACGCATTAAATGGGAGCCCTTGTACGAAGCCACCCAGATCAAGGGTGATGGTGAGACGCACCCGTTCTTGTCGCCCAACGACGAGTTTGCCAACTACGAAACCTGGGACACGGGCAATCTCGATCTCAGCGTGGTCAAGGAAGAAGACATGCTGCAGTACGAGTACGCGCGTACCGCGCTGCAGACCGGGCTGCAGTTACAGCGCGAGCTTGGCGTCAATCCGTACAAGTTCGGCATGATCGGTTCGACCGACAGCCATACCGGGCTGGCCACTGCGCAAGAAGACAACTTCTTCGGCAAGCATTCCGGTTCGGAACCCGGGCCGAAGCGCTGGGAGCACCCGATGGCCCAAGTGGGTGACAAGAAATACGAAGGCTGGTCCATGGTTGCATCGGGTCTTGCCGGTGTCTGGGCCCGCGAGAACACGCGCGAAGCGATCTTCGACGCGATGATGCGCAAGGAAACCTATGCCACCACCGGCTCCCGCATGCTGGTACGGTTTTTTGGTGGCTGGGATTTCAACAAGAATGACACCCTGAGCCGCCTGCCCGCGGATATCGGTTACGTCAAAGGCGTACCGATGGGCTCCGACCTGCCGCCTGCTCCGAAAGGCAAGAAAGCGCCGAGTTTTCTCGTGGCGGCGTTGAAAGATCCGCTTTCCGGCAACCTCGACCGTATCCAGATCATCAAGGGCTGGGTCGATAACAAAGGCAAGCGCCACGAAAAGATTTACGAAGTGGTTTGGGGTGATGCCGAAAAGCGAAAGCTCGACAGCAAGGGCAAGTTGCCACCGGTTGGAAATACCGTCAACGTCAGAACCGCAACCTGGGCTAATACCATTGGCGACCCGGAACTGATAGGCGTCTGGACCGACCCGGATTTCGATCCGAAACAGGATTCAGTGTATTACGCCCGTGTCATCGAGATCCCGACGCCACGCTGGACTGCGTACGAGGCACGGCGCTACAACGTAAAAATGCCAAAAGAGGTGCCGATGATCACGGAGGAGCGCGCCTACACCTCACCCATCTGGTATACACCAGGCAGCTGACGCTGAACTTTGAGAAGGGTTGGCGCACTCGCGGCCGAAACGCTTGTGTGCCAGATCCCATCATGCGCGCGCTGGCGAGTTTCGGTCGTATTTGTTGACCGTATGCACCGCGCGCGTATCGTTGACTGATCCGAGTCGAATGGCGCCACACTCCTGACCAAACAGTCAATGCGGCGGAGCAGTTACAATCGCCAGCAATATCAATCAAAGGAGACACGCAATGGCTCAGGATGATGCACGCGGCTTGACAGTTCACTTCATGGACGGGAGCAGTATGCGGTTTGTCGGGCCGAAACAGGCCAAGGATAACTGGGACGCGATTCGCAAGACGCAGCTCATTCTCGATCGGCCTTATCTCTGCCTTGAAACCGAAGACAGTGCGATGATCATTCCAATGGCGAACGTGAAATATATCGAGACTTCCCCCAAACCACTTTCGCTTCCCGAATTTTTCCTGAAGGACGCTCGCCTTGTCGAAGGCTGACCGCCAGGCATAACCAATCGCTTGTATGTGGCCGCGTTCTTACAAGGCCGGCCGCATCAGCACGGCAAACGGGATTACGGCTGCTTTTCAGGCTTCAGGCCCTGGCGCTTTTGCAGGCGCCCGGTTGAGTTCGACGGCAAAGGCTTTGGCTCCGGGATCGAGATTCGTATAGACGAATCCCGACGGCCTGTCTCGAGGCGGGATGACGATTGGTATGTGTTGGTCCAGAAACAGGTCCATTTTCTTGTCGAAACCCGGTTCGCCTTCTCCCCGGAACATCCAGGCAATCTCTGAAGGCGCGAAATAATCCGGATCAACGCTGAGCAGCATCAGTACGAACTTTTCATCTGCCCTGTTCTCGACCTCAATCCAGACTGGCTGAATGCCTCTTTTCGCAAGCGGTAGCGAAAAAGTGTTCAAACTTTCCTCTGAGTCCAAGGCAACCGCGCTTACGCTTACGCCATCCTGTGTTTTCGTTTCGGCCCGCGCGCGGTAGTCGACAGGCTCTGTCTGCACAGATGACGTGGCGCAGCCATACAACAGAGCGACGAGCAGCAACAGAATGCATGGGACATCCGGCACACCTGGGCTGACGCAGAAGCGTGGTCCCGAAATCCGGCAAGCCTCTCGAATGTCGTCGGTCATGCTACGTGATTGCTGTTGCCTGAAAATCTTCATGTGCAGGCGACTAGCGCGTGAAACCGGAACGGATCCAGTCTTCGCTTTTGACTCCTTCGGGCGGATTGACTTCGTCAGCACTGTAACGGGTAACGTTGACGATGGCGGTTTCTCCGTCGACATGTTTTATCATTCCGTAAGCTGTGCCTTGCACGCCTTGATGTCCATTGCCAAGCCGCATACTCGTCTCGCCGCTCGGCGTTTCGAAACTCAGACCTTCGAACGCAGCGATGATTTGTGCCTGATCCGGTTTGCGCCCGCTTGCCAGCTGCGCTTTTTCGTACGCGGCCTTGGTTCCGAGAATGGCCTGGACGAAGTGATACGAGGTGAACACCGGTGGCATCTTGAACCGTTGTTGGTAAGCCTTCCTGAACCAGCGATTCAGTGCATTGTCCGGAGCAAACATACTGTGCGGGCCGCGGGCACCAATGATGGTGCCGTCCGGGATTCGGTCAGCAAGTGAGTGGAGCGCGGTTTCACCGGTCGTCAATACTATCTTGGCGCGACGAAACAGTCCGCGCGGCGCGCCTTGCAGAATCAGCGCCTCGAGGTCGCCACCCCAGAAGCTGGAGTGAATGACATCTGGTCTTCTGGACAACAATGCAGAAATCTCCCCGCCGTACTGACTGGCGAACAGTTTCGGCATCTGCGATGTGGTGATCTTGACGTCCGGTGAGAGTGCTTTCATGGTCATCTCAAAATCACGCCATGAATCCTGACCCCACGCATAGTTCTGATTGATGCCCGCAATCTTTTTTGCATCAGGAAAATGCCGCTTGATATATTTAGCCGCAGCGATATTGTCCATGGCCGCGTGCGAGTTCGTTCTGAAGACGTAGCGGTAGCTGGCGTCTTCGAATATGCGCGGCGTGCCGCAATCAAAAAACACAGTGAGTTTCCTGAGTTCCTCAGCGATCGGAGCAACCGCTAAACAGCTGCCGCTGGAAATGTAGCCAATGACCATGTCCACGTTCTGCGATTCCACCAGTTGCCGGTAACGGGTGGCTACACTCGTAGGTGGTCCCGCCTCGTCCATCACCACCATTTCAATCGGCGTGCCACCGAAGCCCTTGCTCTGATGCGGCGCCGGTAGCTCACCGGCATTGAGTGCATCGAATAGCAGTGCAGCCGCGTTATGTGCGGGCACGCCGAATGGTGCCGCTCCAGGGCCTGACAAAAAGGTGACGACCCCGATACGAATCGAATCGCCCTGGGCCATGGCGCTCTGTGCCACTGCGAACAAAACAGCAAGTGCCAGAAGTTTCATGGCGTGTGCGATCTTCATGATGGTCTCCCCGTGGTGAGGATTGCTCAAACGCTATTCATCGGCAGGCGAGGTGACGACGACAAACTTGATGTCAGTCATGCCGGTATTGTAGATCGCGTGCTCTGTGCCGGGTGGAATAAAGATGACGTCATCCTTGTTTACGACAGTGCGCTTGCCATCGATTTCCATCAGGCCTTCGCCTTCAAGGATGTGATAGACCTGCTCCTGAATCCGGTGCCGGTGCGGCGCAACGTATGCTCTTGGCTGGTAAACCGAGATGCGGTAATCGATGCTCTTTGATCCGCATGACTCCGGGCGCACAAGCATCTTGGAAAATGCGCCGCCATAATGTGCAGGCGGTTCATCCCACATCACCGTCGCTGCTGGACGGATTGTAGCTGTGGGTTTCATCTTGCGTACCGATTGCTTCGCTTTCTTTTTCGCCATTTATTTCTCCTCTGATTGACCCGGCGCGACTGGAACGTTATCGCTGACCCTATTTTCGCGCACTGCCTGGATGTAGGTAGCGAGGCCGGAACGAATGTCGTACTTCGGCTTCCAGCCCATTTCGGCTTCGGCGCGCGAGATATCCAACGCGCCTTTCCTGACCAGTTCGATCTGATTGCCGTGTTTGTACAGCCCGGGACCGACCGAAAGTTTTGCACCCGGAATCAGTTCGCTGACGATCGCAGCCAGTTCTGTGACAGTGCTGGCTTGCCCGCTCGATACGTTATACACGTCGTAACGGTGCTCGCCATGATCGAGTGCGGTAATTACCGCACTAACCCAGTCATCGACATGAGTGTGATCGATTGCAGTGTCGGCACCGCAGGGAACATGTAGCGGTTGGCCTTGCAGTGCGGCCAGAACGAGATTGCGCGGGATGCGATCGCGGGGCAGTTCCGGGCCATAGACCCAGGAGGTACGCAGGTTGATGACTTCGAGTCCGTGCAGGTCACGATAGGTGCGGCCGAGTTGCTCAACCGTTGCCTTGCAGATGCCATAAGGCAACACCGGCTCCAGCGGGTGCGTCTCGTCGATGCGCTCGGAGCGAAACGCCCCGTAGGCCTCTTCGGAGCTGATGTGAATGCAGCGCTTTATGCCGCCAACGCGCATTGCTTCGAAGACGTTGATCGAGCCCTCGACGTTGATGCGAACGATATTAATCGGGCTGCCGATTGAGGGCAGCACGCCGACAATCGCGGCGCAGTGGATTACAGCGTCCGGTTGATGCGTCAGTACCGTCTGCGCCAGCGCTGCCATGTCGGTAATGTCGCCCGGCACGCGAATGCAATGTTCCGACTTGGCGGCATCACGCGATGCGAACCGGGTGTCGAATGCGATCACCGTATCCCCGCGCGCAACAAGTGCCTTCGAAACGGCCGCTCCGAGAAAGCCGCCGCCACCGGTTACCAGTATCCGCATCAGTCAGCCCCTCAGAGGTTGAACACGATCAGCCGTTGCTCGGTCATTTCCTCGATGGCGTAGCGCGGTCCCTCGCGTCCAATGCCGCTGGATCGTACGCCACCGTAGGCGAGCTGATCAGTACGCCACGTCGACGTGCCATTGATAATCAAACCTCCGACCCGCATCCGGCGGATCGCCAAGAATGTGACCTCGTTTGATTTGGTAAAGATGCCCGCCTGAAGTCCGTACGGACTCGCGTTGATGGCGTCGAAGGCCTCGTCCAGTGAGTCGAACGGGATGATGTTGATCACCGGTCCGAATATTTCCTCGCAAACCACTTTCATATCGGGTTTGACACCGGTCATCACCGTTGGCTCGAATGCCGCGTTGTGGCGCTTGCCGCCGGTGATTGCACGCGCGCCGCTCTTGACTGCCTGCTGTACCCAGTTTTCGACACGCATGGCAGCACGTTCATCAATGAGTGTGCCGACGTCCGTACCCGGATCAAGCGGATCGCCCAGTTTGAGTGTGCGCACCTCGGTCTCGACCAGGGATACGAAACGTTCGTAGACACTGCGCATGACGTAAACGCTTTGCACCGAAATACAGCTTTGCCCGGCCAGACGCATCGAGTTTCGCGCGCAAACAGTAGCGGCGGCGTCGAGATCGGCATCGTCGCAGACGATGGTCGCGCCGTTGCCACCGAGTTCGAGTGCAACGCGACGCAAGCCGCTCGCCGCCTTGATCTCTTCGCCGGCGCGGCTGGAGCCGGTAAAGGTGATGAACTCAACGCGCGGGTCCGCAACCAGCGCCGCGCCGATGTCGGCTTCGCCAAAAACGGTATTGACCATTCCTGCCGGCAGTCCGGCTTCATGCACCAGTTCAACCAGCTTGTGAACAATCAGCGGTGCCTGCGGCGGCGGCTTGAGCACCAGCGTGTTGCCCGCTGCGATCGCCGGCGCGATCTTGTGCGCGGCCAGATTGAACGGCGCGTTGAATGGTGTGATCGCCGCAACGACACCCACCGGGAAGCGCATCAGAAACGCCATCTTGCCCGCGCCCATGGCGCTGCCGTCGAGCGGGATGTGGCGCCCTTCAATGCGGATCGCTTCTTCACCCGCCAGCGCGAAAGTCTCCAGCGAGCGGCGGATCTCCGCTTGCGCATCCCTGATGGCCTTGCCGGTCTCGCGCGCCATCAGTTTTGCAAGTGATCCTGCATCGCGCTCAATGAGCTGCGAGATCTTCTTCAGCAGCGCAGCTCGTTCGTAGCCGGGCAAGGCGGCTGCGGCATCGCGTGCCGCGACGGCAGCATTCAACGCGTCATCGAGGTCTGCTTTGCTCGATACAGCCATTGTGCCGACGACATCGCCGCGATACGGATCATGGATTTTCCGCAGCGTTTCGGAAGAACGCCATTCGCCGCCGATGAGGGCGCGCGCCACCGGTTGCGGTTGAGTATCCATGACTAAGACGTTTTCCACGGCTTGCCGAACACCGGTTCCTTGTATGGCGTCGGCGGTAGCTGCCAGGTCCCGGTGCTGGGCGGTTTGACCTTGTCGTCAACGTGCACGTCGAGCAGGCAGGGCTTGCCGAGCGAGACGGCGTGGCGCAATGCGTCACCGAGTTGATCGCTGTGCTTGACGGAGATCCCCTCGACACCGCAACTGCGCGCCATTGCCGCAAAGTCCGGGTTATAGGGTTCCTTGTCTGGGCCCGCATAAAAACCGGTGCCGATTTCGCGCCCGTCGAACAAGCCGTACTGGATGTCCCGGATTGCCGCCCATGAATAATTGTTCCACACCACCCACACCGCAGGAATGTCGTACTCGACTGCCGTTGCCAGCACGTGTGGCGTCATGATGAACCCGCCGTCGCCGCAGATCGACATGCAGACACGATCGGGTGCGGCGAGTTTTGCGCCGAGAATGCCGCTGACGCCAAAGCCCATTGCCGAGAATCCCCAGGAGTTGAGCATCGACTGCGGCCTGGGCGCGTCCCAGAATTGCATGAACCAGTTGTGATGCACGCCACTGTCGAGTGAAATGATGGCGTCATCGGGTAGTGCTGCCCGGATATCCTTGACGACTCGCTCGGGGCGCAGCGGCGAGCCGCTGTCATCGAAATGCGGGCGGGTAAATTCGTCCCATTCGCGGCGCCAGCCGTCAATTGCCTCCAGCCAGGGCGCGAAGCGATCGCCTTTGAGTTTGCGGCTGACAGCTTCGTTGTGCAGTTGTTCAAGAAACACTTTCGCGTCGGCCACAATGCCGAGCGCAACCGGGTAGTTTCGACCGATCTCGGCCTGATCAATATCGACGTGTACCAGTTTCGTTGGCGGGATATTCCAGGAGTACCCCGGTATCCACGACGAAGACGAACGATCATCGAACCGTGCGCCGACGGTGATGAGCAAATCGCAGTGCCGCCCGGTCTGGTTTGCATGATAAGTGCCATTGCGCCCGATGAAGCCGAGCGCACGCGGATGTGACGTCGGCAGTGTGCCCATCGCGTTGGGCGAAGTGATGACCGGGATGTCCAGCAGTTCGGCAATGCGTGTCAGTTCGGGACCGGCCTCGGCGAGGGTGACACCGTGACTGACATAGAAGGCGGGCCGTTGTGCTGCCTCGATCATGTCGACGACCTTGCGCACGTCCTCTGGCGCAGCGCCGGGACGGGCAAAACCGGCCTTGCGGTCCGATGCCAGCAGTTCGACATCGTCTTCTTCCTGAAAAAGGTTGAACGGCACGTCGAGGTTTACCGGCCCCGGGCGACCCGTCATCATCAGATTGAAACTTTGCCGTAACGCCAGCGGCAGCATGGCCACCCGTGTCGGCTGGAAGGTGCGCTTTACATAGGGGCGCAGTGCCACCGGAAACTCGGCTGCCTGGTTACGGTGACTTTCCTGGAACGGGCCGCGGTTGAACTGGGACGTCGGCACGTTTGCGGTAATGGCATAGAAAGCCGACGAGTCCGCCGAAGCGGCCGCCGTTGCCATCACCAGATTGCATGAACCGGGTCCGCAGGATGTCAGGGTCGCCACCGGGCGGTGCGCGACACGATAGTAGGCATCGGCCATGTGGCCGGCGGTCTGTTCGTGGCGCGGCGAAATCAGCTTGATCCGGTCCTGTCGCTCCCACAGCGCATCGAGCAGGCCAACGTTACCGTGGCCGCAGATGCCGAACACGTATGGCACCTCCTCCTGAATCAGAAAATCGGAGATGAGATCTCCGCCCTTCATGCGAGGCATGTGAGTTCCTTCCCAGTCAGATTCTTGTTGTCGGTCTGCTTCATGTGCCCCCTCCAGGGGACGCGACCCCGGGGCAAGGCGCTGTCCAATCGCGGCCAGCCTGCGATAATGCAATTCTGTGTTCTAGATCAATTTCGAGTTTAGTGCAATTCGCGCCTGTCCCGGTGTAACGGCCGGCGCTGAAAGAAAGGAAGAGCAATGCTGCCGGATGAATGTGATGTCGCCATTGTCGGCGCGGGCAACGCGGCGATGTGTGCCGCCCTGTCGGCGCGAGAGCGCGGCGCCAGTGTTGTGGTGCTGGAACGTGCGCCCGAAGATGAGGCCGGTGGTAATACGCGCTTTACCGCCGGCGCCATTCGTTTTGCGTATAACGGCGTCGACGACTTGCGCGAGCTGATGCCTGACCTGACGGACGAGGAGGTCGCTCGCACCGATTTCGGTGCTTATACCGAGGATCAGTTTTTTGACGACATGGCACGGGTTACAGAGAACCGCACCGATCCGGATCTGGCCGAGTTGCTGGTGCGGCGCAGCCGCGAATCGATGATGTGGCTTCGCAGCAAGGGGTTTCGCTTCGTACCGATATATGGCCGCCAGGCGTTCAAGGTGAATGACCGGTTCAAGTTCTGGGGCGGGCTCACGGTTGAAGCGTGGGGCGGTGGTCCCGGTCTGGTCGAAGCCCACATGAAGGCGGCGGCGAAGAACGATATTAAGGTGTTCTATCAGGCGCGTGCCTTGTCTCTGGTACGGGACGACGCCGGCGTGAAAGGTATTCAGGTGCGCTACGAGGGCAGGACTCGTGTGTTGCACTGCAAATCGGTGGTGCTGGCAGCCGGCGGCTTCGAATCCAATCCGGAGTGGCGCACCCGTTACCTTGGCCCGGGATGGGATCTGGCGAAGGTGCGCGGGACGCGATTCAATACCGGAGACGGCATCCGCATGGCGCTCGATGCCGGCGCGTCACCCTGCGGCAACTGGTCAGGTTGTCACGCGGTGGGCTGGGATCGCAATGCGCCCGAGTTCGGTGATCTCGCGGTGGGCGACGGATTTCAGAAACACTCCTACCCGTTTGGCATCATGATCAACGCAAACGGCGAGCGTTTTGTCGACGAAGGCGCGGATTTCCGCAACTACACGTATGCCAAGTACGGTGCAGTCATCCTGCGCCAACCTGGGCAGTTCGCCTGGCAGATATTCGATGCCAAGGTCAGCCACCTGTTGCGGGATGAGTACCGCATCCGGCAGGTCACCCGGGTCAAGGCCGACACACTCGAAGAACTGGTCGCACGCCTGGACGACGTCAGCGCCGACAAGGCGCTTGCTCACATTCACGATTACAACAAGGCAGTACGCACTGAAATTGACTTCAATCCCAACGTCAAGGACGGTCGATGTACGCAGGGGCTCTCAGTGCCCAAGTCGAACTGGGCCAATACCATCGACAAGCCACCGTTCGAAGCCTATGCCGTTTCCTGCGGGATTACTTTTACTTTCGGAGGGCTTCGCATCACCAAAGACGCGCAGGTGGTGGATACCGACGGCATTCCTATTTCCGGTCTGTATGCCGCTGGTGAACTGGTCGGAGGCCTGTTCTATTTCAATTACCCCGGCGGCACCGGGTTGATGTCCGGCACGGTGTTTGGCCGCATCGCCGGCGGCAGTGCCGGACAGGCGGCGGTGTCGAATTGACCCGTCCTCAATCGACATGAAAGAAGAACAGTTCGATGTCGTGGTCGTCGGTGGCGGCGGCTCGGGACTTGCGGCGGCGATCGAGGCGCGCGACGCTGGTGCACGCGTCGTATTGCTCGAAAAGAATGAAAAGCTAGGAGGGTCCACCGCCTGGTCGATTGGCTCCATCACGACAACCGGCAGCCCGCACCAGAAGCGCGCCGGTGTGCAGGACTCGCCTAACGATCATTTTATGGATATGCCGTTGTTCGCACCGGATCTGGTGGATCGCGACAACGATGAGTTGCGGCGAATTCTCTGTGATGAAGCTCCCGACGCTTTCCGCTGGCTGTTGTCGCTGGGTGTGCGGTTTCTTGGCCCGATGCCGGAGCCACCGCATCGGCAACCGCGCATGCATAATGTTTTGCCGAACTCACGGTCGTTCATTCATCACCTGGAAAAGCGGGCGCGCAAGACCGGTGTGGACATTCGTACCGGCAGTCGTGTTGTGAGACTGGCGACAGAGGGGCACGCAGTCGTCGGTGTGGAAACAGAGCGGGTGCGGTTTCGCGCCGAACGAGGGGTCATTCTCGGAGCGGGTGATTTCACCAACGACCCGGAACTCAAAGCGCGCTACATGGGGCCGCGCGAAGCCCAGGTACAGGCCGTCAACGTCACGGCTACCGGTGACGGACAGAAGATGGCGCTCGAACTCGGTGCGCGCGTCGTCAACGGTGATCTCGCACTCGGGCCGGAGATTCGATTCTTGCCGCCGGCGCAAACGACATTACTACGTCGACTGCCACCGTGGCCATTGTTGGCGCAGACGATGGCATGGTCGACGGCGCATCTGCCGATGTCGTTGCTGCGTCCGTTCGTGATGAGTTTTGTCACAACTGCGTTGGCACCGTCTCTGGAACTGTTCCGTCAGGGAGCAATCCTGGTCAATCGCGAAGGTGACCGGTTTTGTGACGAGAATGATCAGCCCGCGTTCGCGCTTGCGGAACAACCGAGAAAGCAGGGATACATTTTATTGGGGGGCGAGGTTGCGCGGCGGTTTTCGAAGTGGCCGCATTTTGTGTCCACTGCGCCGGGCGTTGCCTACGCTTATATTCCGGACTATCGGCGAAACCGGCCTGATGCTTTTAATCAGGCAAATAGTTTTGCGCAACTTGCAGCGAAACTGAACCTGTCACCGAAGAGGCTCCAACAGGCACTTGAGAACACCACCGGTTTTGATCAGCCGCCGTATGTTGCACTTGGCCCAGTGTGCTCGGTGTTCGTGCACAACGAAGGCGGCCTTGCGGTGGATTCACAACACCGTGTGCTGGGAGAGAACGACCAGGCGATCCCGGGACTGTACGCAGTCGGATCGACCGGGCAGGGTGGTTTACTTCTTAAAGGTCATGGCCATCATCTCGCATGGGCCTTCGTGTCGGGACGACGCGCCGGGCGGATTGCCGCATCGGACTGACGCATCGCTGCGAGTAACTGGTTTGCCAGCCGGACAGATTCTTTTCACTTGCGAGTTCGGCCGTGCGGTCGACGCATTCTGATGCCGGCACTGCAGCGGGTTTGCAAGCATCGGGCCGGAAGAAACGGGGCCGCAAGCAATTGGCCCGCAAGAAATCGGATCGCAAAAAAGTGGGCTGGATTGCTTTCATGCGCCTATTTGTCAGCGATATGTAAGTCGATGGCGATCATCATGCGATGCATCGCCCGGGTCAAAATGATCCGGGCATTGAAACGCGAGGTGGGGCTTGAGCGATTGTCTTACAATGAGCTTGTACCAGGTAGGGCTGCCAGACGGCAATCCGGTAGCGCCTGAATGCAGGCTTTTTGCCCAGATCCACTGAGTGCCATCAACGACAAATCAATAATTCAGGAGGCAATGATGCAGGACGATAACCCGACCCCCAAAAACCGACGCGATTTTCTTGTCATGGCCGCCGCTGCGACGGCCGGCCTCGGCGCCACCCTGCCGCTTGCGGGAACCGCTGCCGCCGCGACGGGCCCCAGCACCGAGTTCACCCGCTGGCTCGACTCCATCCCCGGCCAACACAAGCAGGTGACAGACTGGCCTGACCTGAACCATGGTATGGGTCTGATCTACACGTTTTCTTTCCTGCTTACTGCGCCGGGTGCCTATGGCGTGCCGGAAAGCGATACCGGTGCCGTGCTGGTCATTCGCCACAACACCATCCCGATCGTTTTGGGGCATGAGATGTGGTCGAAATACAGCCTGGGCGAAGTATTCAAAATTGACGACCCCGAAACCGGCGCAGCCGCGACGCGCAACCCGTTCTACGAAAAACCCGGTGGGCTTCCTTTCGAGGCTGCCGCGCTTCAGAAGTTGATTGAACGCGGCGTGAAAGTGGCCGCCTGCGAACTGGCACTCACTTTCTATAGCGGGAAGGTTGCCAGCAAGATGGGACTGCAGCACGAAGACGTGAAGAACGAATGGCTTGACGCTGTGCATCCCGGTATTCAGGTAGTTCCGTCCGGAACGGTTGCATGCAGCGGAGCCGTTGCCCGCGGCTGCGGCTACCTGTTCGGCGGCTGAGCAGACAAGGTCGAATCAGGTTACATTCGGTCAACCGGCCCCGTTGGCGGGACCGGTGCACGATTCGCGCCGAACGTGAAGAGATCCCGGTGCGGGATGCCTTTGCGGCGGCGCGCTCGTGCGTTTATGCTGTGTTGAAAACCGGCCGATGATTTCAGGCGCTTCGCTGACCGCTTGAGGCCGTACAGCGCTTTCGTGAACGGCCTGATGTGACTGATGATGGGTATGCGCAAAATTCTGCTGAGCTTGTTCGTGATTGGTACTTTGGCCGGGTACTCTCTGTCGGCAATCGCGCGACCGACGATCGAGGAGTTGCAGGCGCGCGATTTCCTCGATGATTACGAGAGCAATATCGTCTATGGCTATAACATTGTCATGGAGACCGAGCGCTACGCCGCGCGCTACGTCGGCAACAAGCTCAGATGCACCAACTGTCATCTGAACGGCGGTACGACACCTGATGCGTTTCCGCTGAATGTCGCCGGCCTGTATCCGCAGTGGCGCTCGAAGAACGGCGTTCGTAACGGCATCGTGCTTCGCATTCGCGAGTGCTTTTTGTACAGTCACAATGGAGTCTTGCCGCCTGATCACGCACCGGAAGTATTGGCGGTAGCGGCTTACATCAATTATTTGTCAGAAGGTGAAGTAATCGGTGAGCGCCCTCCGGGTGGCGGTGTACCCACCATCCCGGATACCGGGTTTGACCCCAATCCCGCGCGTGGTGAGGTGGTGTACAAGCGGGCATGCGTAGTGTGTCATGGTGCCGATGGCGCCGGTACTTCGGTAGCGCCGCCCTTGTGGGGGCAGGACTCGTACAACGCCGGAGCCGGCATGAACCGGATCGACAAATCTGCTGGATTTATCTGGGCGAACATGCCCCTTGGGCAAGGCCACAGCCTTTCGCATCAGGAGGCGCTGGATGTTGCCGCTTTCGTGAAGTTGCAATTGCGCCCGTTCGATCCAAGGGAGGGGCGCCTGGCGAAGCTGGCCGAGCGCATTTGGCATCGAATCACCAGCTTGTTTGGCAAGGAGCAGCCTTGAGTCTGCGCGGTTACGCGCGGGCGTTGCTAACCGAATCGCGCCCCGATTTCTCCTGGACGCGGACCGTTAACACGAAACGCGAGATGCTGTCCGGGCTGACGGGTGCAGCGTTGGTCATTCCCCAGGCGATCACGTTTGCCTACCTGGTCGGGCTGCCGCCCGAGTACGGGCTTTACTGTGCGGTCTTCGTTGGTTTTTTTGCCAGCTTGCTGGGCAATACGCCGATGGTGGGCGGGCCGAACACGGCGATGTCGATTCTGCTGGCGCTCACGATCATGCCGTTCGCGGGCCGTGGCAGCCCGCTCTACATCGATTACGTCCTGCTGCTCAGCGTCGTCGTCGGGTTGATCCAGTTGTTGATATGGCTGCTGCGCGGGGCGGAGTTGTTCCGCTACTTCAGCCCGGCTGCAATCTCCGGCATCAAGATGGGAGTCGGCCTGCTGCTGATTACCTCGGCGGTTGAAGGCACGCTGGGTCTGGCACCGTTGACGACGCAGTTTTTCTACGAGAAGTTTTATATCGTGATCGCGTCGTGGAGCGATATTGTCAATCCTTATGCCGCAACTGTCAGTGGAATCACTATCGTCAGCGGGCTGCTGATGCGTAAACGTTTTCCGCGGACCTACATCATTACAGCGGTGTTGATTGGAGGTATCACCGGTGCACTCCTGGTGGGCGTTCTGGGACTGGTTCGTACCGATATCGAGTTGTTGGGCCGTATTCCGTTTGAATTGCTGCCATTGCGCGTGCCTACAGTGTCGGCGGAATACCTGCTTGTCATGCAGGAGGTGTTTCCCAGCGCAGTGGCGATTGCCGTTCTTGGTCTTGCGCAATCCCTTGTTATTGCGCAAGACCTCAAGGGTCACGTCAAGACCCAGGTCAGCCTGGGGCGCGAAGTGTTTGCGCAAGGCGTTGCCAATCTGGCCGGGCCTTTCGTGTCTTCTTTCGCCGGGTCGGGCAGCTTTAATCGCACCAGCGTAGCTGTCAGCATGGGGGCGATGACACCGCTTTCCGGTCTGATTGCGGCGATTGCCGTAGCCGCGATTGCCTGGAGTCTGGGCCCCTTGCTTACGTACCTGCCGATGCCGGCTGTTGCGGGCGTGCTGGCGCTGGTGGGAATCGGAATGATTCAGGTCGGTGAAGCTCGCCGCTTCTTGCGCAGCTCGATCGACGGGCCGGTATTCGTGATAACGATCCTGACGGTCGCCTTCCTTGGTCTGAAGGCGGGGCTCGCGATTGCCGTGCTGCTATCACTTGGTTTCTTCATTGCCGGCGTTTCGAAAGTCGCTCTGGTGATGGTGGATCAGGACGGTGTCGAGCGTATTCAGGTGACGGGTAATCTGTTCTACGCTTCGCTCGACGCGCTTGCGCATCATCTGGGTGAACATCCCGGCGCGAACACTTTGCTCGACCTGACGCGGGTCCCCTATTGCGATTCGTCGGCACTTGCCATGATCGAAGCGATCAAGCGCGAGCGATTGGAGCACGGTGGACGGCTTGAGGTTGTGACGGCTGATTAGCACGCTGCCCGCCGGGCACCGCTACGTGTCCGTTCGACCGGATTATTCTGAATGTGACACTTCCTGGGTGCGGGATCGGGCATTCCTCCTGCATCGGGTGGGCGGCGATGCGCTTCATCCCGATCGGACCTGGGAGATATGGTACGCACTCGATATCTCACGGGCTGGTCACCGCGTTCAGTTTTACCGGCGCTCTTCTGCCAGACCGATTAGTATTGGCACTACGAAAAGTAAAGTCACTCAGGAGATCAGAAGATGGGACGGCTCGATGGCAAGGTGGCATTGATCACCGGCGCAGGCAGCGGTATCGGATTGGCTGCTGCCAGAATGTTTGTACGTGAGGGGGCGAAAGTCATGCTGGCTGGCCGCCGGCGCGCACTGCTTTCGGAACTGGCAGAAGAACTCGGTAGCGAGAATGCTGCTTACGCGACCGCCGATGTGTCAAAGGAGGAGGACAACCAGACCATCGTCCGTCTTTGCACCGAGAAGTTTGGCAGGCTGGACGTGTTTCTGGTCAATGCCGGATTCGAGGGCGCTGCGGCTCCGATTCCTGATTATCCGACCGATGTGTTCGACGAGTTGATGGCAGTAAATGTTCGCGGTGTATTCCTCGGACTCAAGCACGCGATCCCGGTAATGCGCGGTGGGAATGGCAGCATCGTCATCACTTCGTCCATTGCCGGACTCAAGGCAAGAGGCGTCGGCAACTCGGCGTATGTTGCAAGTAAACATGCCGAGATCGGTTTGATGCGAACGGCAGCGATGGAATGCGCTGGCGACAACATCCGCGTGAACTGCGTACTGCCCGGACCAACCGAAACGCAGATGATGCGCTCGATCGAGGAGAACCGCTCACCGGATGCCCCGGACGAGGCGCGCGCGGCGGTTGTCGCTGGCCTGCCGCTGAAACGGTATGGAACACCCGATGAAGTGGCGAATCTGATTCTGTTTCTCGCGTCTGACGAGTCGAGTATCTGTACGGGTGGCGTGTACACGGCGGACGGTGGCCTGTCGGCGGGGTGATCGCTGGACAAAGGTGTGATGCTGGACCTCCCGGCTTACCTGCAACGTATCGGATACGGCGGCGACCGTGATACCGACGAAGCAACGCTGGGCGCGCTGCACCTTGCGCATGCGACGCGCATCCCTTTCGAGAATCTTGACATCCTGCTCGGACAGCCGATTTCGCTCGGGCTCGATCGCCTGCAGGAAAAACTGGTACAGCAGCGGCGTGGCGGGTACTGCTTCGAGCAAAACAAGCTGTTCGCGGCGGTGCTTCGCGATTTCGGGTTCCCGGTAACGGCTCTTGCGGCGCGCGTGCGCCAGCGGCAATCGAAGCTGTTGCCACGCACCCACATGTGCTTACTTGTGCATGCAGGCGGGCACGACTGGATTGCCGACGTTGGATTTGGCGGCGAAGGACTGCTGCAGCCGGTACCGATGACCGGCGCACCCGTTCGGCAGTTCTTGTGGACGTATCGTGTGTTGGAAGAGACACCCGGCGCCTGGGTGCTTCAGTCGCAACGCGGTGACAACTGGAACGATCTTTACGCGTTTTCGCTGGAACCGCAGGAAGACGTCGACCTGGAGATGGCCAACTACTACGTTTCGACGCACCCGGATTCGCGGTTCGTTCGGACGCTGACGGTGCAGTTGCCGACGCCCGGTCGACGGCAGATACTGCGTAATCGTGAGCTGATGACGGATAGTGGCGACGAATTGCAATCCGTTGTCATAACCAGTGACGAGGAACTGCTGCAGGTTTTATCGCAGAATTTCGATCTGAATTTTCCGGCCGGCACCCGGTTCTGCTTTCAGGAAGAGGAGAATCAGCCGTGACAGGAAACGGCAGGTTGCGAAAAGGCAGTTTGGGGTAGCATCGTATCGAGGTAAAAACCTGTTCTGGTGGACTGTCTTTAAGAAAAAATACTCCCGGAGTTAAATAATGCCCGACAACACATATGAACGTACCCTGAACACGCATTACGGCCGCCAGGGGCTGGGCGACCGGATTCTTTCGGTACTGAATGAATTGGGCAAGAACCTGGACGCCATTACCAACGATGACTTGTCGCCGGTGGCGGAATTTCACATTGGCGGGCAGGCGGCCACGCTCGAACTGGCGCAACTTGGCGGGATGGGTTCGGGTATGCGTGTGCTAGACGTCGGCAGTGGTCTTGGCGGACCCGCGCGCACGCTTGCACAGCACTACGGTGCCAAGATAACCGGTCTCGATCTCACTGAGGAATTCTGCAACGTTGCCACCATGCTCACGGAGCTCTGCGGCATGCACGATGACGTATCGTTCATGCACGGCAATGCCCTTGACATGCCCTTCGATGATGGCGCCTTCGATCTTGTGTGGATGCAGCAGGCCGGAATGAATATCGAGGATAAGTTGCGTCTGTACCAGGAAGCGAATCGCGTTCTCGCCGCCGGCGGACGTCTTGTGTTCCAGGAGGTACTGGGTGGATCCGTTACGCCACTGCATTTGCCGGTACCATGGGCGCGTGAGGCCGACCTGAGTTTCCTGCTGCCACCCGATGCGATTCGCGACTTGCTGGCGAAAGCCGGGTTTCGTGAAATGATCTGGCGCGACGTCACGGCACAGTATCTCAATGACTATCGCAAGGCCGCAGCGAGGACAGCCAGCCCCTCGGGACCACCTCCTCTTGGGGTGCAGCTAATACTTGGCCCCGAAGCCGGTGAAATGCGCAAAAACGTGGTGCGCAATCTGGATGAGAATCGCATTGTCCTTGTTCAGGGTGCTCTCAAGAAGTCCTGATGAGGGCTGAAGTGCCCCGCTGCAAACGGCAGGGCGTCAGGTGCAGGGCTTCCAAATGGGAGATCGTCATTGCGTAATGGGGTTCCGGTCTTCAACTAATGAATGACAGAAAACCGGAAGCAGCACACCGGAGGGATATCAGTATGGCTCAGGCCAGTGGTAACGAAGGTCATATTTCCACCGAACTCGAAAGTGGCGTGTTCCTCATCGGCATCGATCGCCCGGCGAAGCTCAATGGCTTCACACCGCAAATGTTGCGTGGCATGGCGCAGGCGTATACAGCCTACGAGCATGAAGCGGCAGCACGTTGCGCCGTGGTCTATGCTGAGGGCAAGCATTTCACAGCCGGGCTTGATCTGCCGAAGGTGGCGCCGCATCTCGGTTCAGATTCGCT
Organism: Burkholderiales bacterium; assembly: GCA_035528435.1. GTDB lineage: Bacteria > Pseudomonadota > Gammaproteobacteria > Burkholderiales > Eutrophovitaceae > SG8-40. Next base: position 13,068 of record DATKYN010000021.1, on the reverse strand, counting down.
CATGGTTGAAGAAAACGAGATCGACCCTTTCGATTTGCGCGCGCCGTTTCGCAGCAAGCCCGTGGTGTTCGCTGTCCACGGTATCTGCTTCACACTGGGTATTGAAATGATGCTGGCCGCGGACATCGTCATTGCTGCATCCGATACGCGCTTCTCGCAACTCGAAGTGAAGCGGGGACTAATGCCCACGGGCGGTGCGACGATTCGTATGGTCGAGCGTGCTGGTTGGGGCAACGCGATGCGCTATTTGCTCACCGGTGATGAGTTCGACGCTGCGACGGCGCTGCGGCTTGGTTTTGTCCAGGAAGTTGTCGAACCGGGGAAACAATTGGAGCGAGCCATGGAGCTCGCGCAGCACATCGCACAGCAGGCCCCGCTCGCCGTGAGCGCAACGATAACCAACGCGCGTTGTGCATTGGCAGACGGGCCGTTGAGCGCGCGCGCCTCGTTCGGAATAATCCAGAGAGGCCTGCTCGCTTCTGACGACTTTCAGGAAGGGTTGAAAAGTTTCAAGGACAAGCGGCCGCCAAAATTTTCCGGCCAATGAAAAGCGAAAATGCAAAACCGGGTCAGCTCAATCGGATCCCGGCGTTTTTCCGTTTTTTTCGGTCAATCGCCCTGACGATTTCGTCCTCCACGCCTGTTGCGAACCCGCAAGGAGCAGCCTGATGATTGCTGTTATTTTCGAAGTGCAGCCGCACGAGGGAAAGGTGCAAGCCTATCTGGACGCCGCGCAGCAGTTGCGGCCGTTGCTCGAGAACGTTGACGGGTTTATATCGATCGAGCGCTTCGAAAGCCTGGCGCAGCCCGGCAAGTTCCTGTCGTTGTCGATCTGGCGGGACGAGGAAGCCGTTCAGCAATGGCGAAATATCGAAGAGCATCGCCGGGTGCAGGGCGCGGGCCGGCGGTCGATCTTTGCGGACTACCGTCTGCGTGTTGCCCAGGTCATGCGCGACTATGGTTTGAACGATCGCGAGCAGGCTCCGGGGGACTCGCGCGCGGCACATCGAGACTGAAGTTTCGCCTGCGTTGAACACACGTGAGAGCGAGACCAGTGTAACGGCATCACTTTCCCGGTTTATAAAACAAACCTCAGGGAGCGACGCGGTTGCGTCAGCGTGTTTTTGCTGCCCGCTTTGACCCGGTTGCTGTTTTCTTGCTACGCGCAACCGGTGCCGGCGGCAAGCCGGTGTGTTGGGTCCGGAACGACTGATATTTCTTGGGTCTGCGCACACCTTCCGGTTTGAGACCGGTTCCCCGGGGCTGGAAAGCCGGAATCAGATTGCGCTTGCCGGGGCCGATCAGATCAGCACGACCCATTCGTCGTAACGCATCGCGCAGAACGGGCCAGTTTTCAGGGTCGTGGTAGCGCAGGAATGCCTTGTGCAGGCGGCGTACTTTCAGCCCCTTCGGGATGATGACTTCTTCGCTGTTGTGGGTGACTTTGCGAAGTGGATTCTTGCCTGAGTGGTACATCGCAGTAGCGGTGGCCATTGGCGAGGGTAGAAATGCCTGAACCTGATCGGCGCGAAAGCCGTTTTGCTTCAGCCAGAGCGCCAGTTCAAGCATGTCCTCATCGGTCGTGCCCGGGTGTGCGGCAATAAAGTATGGAATCAGGTACTGTTCCTTGCCGGCTGCCTGCGAATATTTGTCGAACAGTTCCTTGAACTTGTAATACGTACCCACCCCGGGTTTCATCATTTTCGACAGCGGCCCTTCGCCAATCGCTTCAGGCGCAATCTTGAGGTACCCGCCGACATGATGCTGTGCAAGCTCCTTCACGTACTCTGGCGATTCGACCGCAAGGTCATAACGCACACCGGAGCCGATCAGGACTTTCTTGACCCCGGTTAGCGCGCGGGCGCGTCGGTACAGGTTAACCAGTGGCGTATGGTCGGTATCGAGGTTCGGGCAGATACCGGGATAGACACATGACGGGCGCCTGCAGGCCGATTCGATCGCCTTGCTCTTGCACGCGAGCCGGTACATGTTTGCTGTTGGTCCACCCAGATCGGAAATGACACCGGTAAATCCTGGCGTCGAATCCCGGATTTGTTCCACCTCGCGAATGATCGAGTCTTCGGAGCGGTTCTGAATGATGCGGCCTTCGTGCTCCGTGATCGAGCAGAACGTGCAGCCGCCGAAACAGCCGCGCTGAATCGTGACCGAAAACCGGATCATTTCGTAGGCGGGTATTTTCGCATCGCCGTAAGCAGGGTGCGGCACCCGCGCATAGGGCAATTCATAAAGCGCGTCCATTTCCTTCATGGTCAACGGAATTGGCGGCGGATTGATCCATACGTCGCGATCGCCATGGTGCTGCACCAGGGCTCGCGCATTACCCGGGTTGGATTCGACATGCAGGATGCGTGACGCGTGCGCGTACAGCACCGGGTCGCGCGCGACAGCCTCATACGAGGGCAACCGGATGACACTGCGTGCGCGATCGTCGTTCTTCACTTCGCGAATAAACCGCACCACTTTTGCGGCACCGGTGTTGTTTGAAACGGACTCGGGCGAACCCGGGGCCGTGGCGCCGGGTTTCGAGTCATCTGTCGAGGGCGCAGCGCGACTCGATGTCTGCGCCTCCATTGCGTAAGGATCCACCGACGGATTTAACGGCCCCGGCATATCGATGCGCGTCGAGTCGATTTCGATCCAGTCCCCGGGCGTTGCCGGCCGCATGAACGCGGTGCCGCGAATATCAGTCATATTCTTGATTGAGTCGCGTGCCGCCAGACGGTGCGCAATGTCGACAATCGCGCGCTCCGCGTTGCCGTAGACCAGCATGTCGGCCTTGGAATCGACCAGCACCGAGCGCCGGACTTTCTCCGACCAGTAATCAAAGTGCGCGATGCGCCGCAGGCTGGCTTCGATACCGCCGACGACGATCGGTGCGTCCGCGTAAGCTTCACGCGCGCGCTGGCTGTAAACAATGACTGAGCGGTCCGGGCGTTTCGCTGCGGCGGCGCCGGGTGTATAGGCGTCGTCGCTGCGCAATCGACGGTCGGCCGTATAGCGATTGACCATCGAATCCATATTGCCGGCGGTGACGCCGAAAAACAGTTTCGGTCTTCCCAGCGAGCGAAAGGCATCTACGCTGCGCCAGTCCGGTTGCGCAAGGATGCCGACCCGGAAGCCCTGTGCCTCCAGCAACCGGCCGACAATCGCCATGCCGAAGCTAGGGTGATCGACATAGGCATCACCGGTAATGAGGATGATGTCGCATTCGTCCCACCCCAGTTGATCCATTTCGGCGCGCGACATCGGCAGGAACGGCGCCGTGCCAAAGCGCGCTGCCCAGTACTTGCGGTGACTGAAGATATTTTTCGTTTTGGCCGGAGCAGCTTGCATGCCGCGATTATAAGCTGCGTGGGCGTTCCGCCGAGTGCTAAATCCCCGCAACCACCTCAACCTCGCGCCATTCTCCCGGCTTGAGCCCCTCGATCGTGTACGGGCCGATCGAGTAACGAACCAGCCGCAGCGTGGGATTGCCGACGGCCGCGGTCATTCTCCGGACCTGCCGATTACGCCCTTCGGTCAGTGTGAGTTCCAGCCAGCAAGTGGGAATGGCCTTGCGTACCCGGATCGGTGGTATGCGCGGCCAGAGCTCGGGTTCGGCAATGAGGTGGGCCTTTGCCGGGGCGGTCAGCCTGCCGTCGAGCTCGATGCCGCGTCGCAGGCGCTCAAGCGCGTCGCTGTCGGGTTCATTTTCCACCTGCGCCCAGTAGGTTTTTGGCTTCTTGTAGCGCGGATCGGACAGGCGGCTCTGTAGCCTTCCGTTATCGGTCAACAGCAGCAGACCTTCGCTGTCGCGATCAAGGCGGCCGGCGGCATAAACGTTTGCAACGGCAATGTAATCCGCAAGCGTCGCGCGGTTTTCGCTATCGGTGAACTGGGTGAGCACACCGTAGGGTTTGTTGAACAGGATCAGCATGGTCGGTGGTGGGGAGCAACGTTATTCGCAGCGTCAGCAGAAAAATATCCCAATACGCGGTGAAAGACCACGTTCTATATGCACCAGACATCGCACGGTAGGGGTGAGCGCTTCAAGCCGCCTTCCTTTGCCAATATACGAATACAGCAACAAGACGAGCCGGTCTTCAGCGCGTTGATCGGTGACGTGTTCCGGCGACCAGGCCGACGGTAGCAATCGCCGCAAACGCAGCGCCGGCGAGAAATGTCGCTGAGGGCCCGGCGATACTCCACAACGAACCGGCAATGATGCTCGCCAGTAACAACGCCGCGCCACTGACCAGATTGAAGACGCCGAACGCTGTACCAAGCAGTTCTGCCGGAGCGTTATCGGCGACGAGTTTGGACAGCAATCCCTGGGTGAGTGCCATATGCAGTCCCCACAGTGCGGCACCTGCGAGCACGATAACTGGCGATGTTGCATAGGCCAGCATCAGGTCGGCGAGGATCAGTGTTCCGAGCCCGAGCAGTAACAATGTGCGCTGACGCATGTGATCGGCAGCGGCGCCGGCGGGATAGGCGGCGCCGGCGTAGAACACGTTCATCACGACCATCACGACCGGCACGTAGCTCAGCGGCAGCCCGGTATCCTGTGCGCGCAACACGAGGAAGGCCTCACTGAATCGCGCCAGTGTGAAGACGGCGCCGAGCCCCACCACCAGCCAGTAGCGCGACGGTAGCCGCCGCATATCAACGAGCGTGAGAGATTTTCCCGCTTTGCCGGCCTGCGGTGTGCGTTCCGGTTCGCGCACATAGACCATTAGCAGCATAACGGCGATACATGCCGGGATCACCGCGAGCCACATGACCAGTCGGATGTCGTTCGCCAGCCAGATCATCAGTGCCACGGCCAGCAACGGTCCCAGCAACGCGCCCACTGAATCGAGTGCTTGCCGCAGCCCGTAGGCGGCGCCGCGCATCCCCGGTTCCGTTAGTTCGGAGACGAGCGCATCGCGTGGTGCGCCGCGAATGCCTTTGCCCAGCCGGTCGACAAAACGCGCAGTGAATACCCAGCCGACCGTTGTTGCCAGTGGGAAAACCGGTTTGGTCAGTGCTGCGAGTGCATAGCCCGACACCATGAGAAATTTTCGCTTGCGCAGAAAGTCGCTCAACGCGCCGGAGAAAACCTTCATCACGGCGGCAGCGGCTTCCGCGACGCCTTCGATGATGCCGACGGTGATCATCGATGCACCCAGCACCGTGACCATGAACACCGGCAACAGGCTGTGGATCAGTTCCGAAGACATATCCATGAACAGCGACGCAAACCCCATTGCCCAGATGCCCGCCGGCAGGCGGCGCCAGGTTCGTGGCGTCGAGGCAGCAGGTGGTCGCTGGGGGTTCACAAAAACGGCGTGGCGCTACGGCCCGTTATTCCAGATCGCGCGCAATGCCGGCAACACCGCGGCCGTTCTGCGCTCTGGTGTTGAGCCGAAGCAGTGTCTCGCCATTGAGTAGTCCACTTGTATAGCGGTCGCGACCACGTTCGTCGATCAACACGCCGAGACTGTGAACAGGCTCTTCGGGCCGAAAGTGGTAGCTGTTGTCTCCGGCCGCACCCTGGGTGTTGCGCCCCGACGACCAGTAGACGTCGTCACCTGCAACGTCACGCAACAGCGCGCGCGATTGCTGGGCGGCAGCGCCCTGGCTGAGCGTCTGGGCCCGGTACACATCATCGCCGTCACCTTCAAACAGTGCTGCAATCGACTGATCCCATGCTGCCCCCTGTCCCGCTGCCGTCATGGCCCAGTAAATATCGTCACCGGACAGGTCGGCAAGCATGCCAAACGCCTGGTGGGCCGCGAATCCCTGAGCGTAACGATTGCCGTAGTAAAGGTCATTGCCGCTTGCATCGAACAGTAGTCCGACACCCCAGAAGTATCCGCCGCCCTGGCTGAATTCGCCGCCTTCGTAACGATCGTCACCACCGAAATCGAGCAAAATGCCGACGCCGCCGACATCGTAGGGCCTGATGCCGACGCCAACGCCCTGGCTGAAACTCATGAATGAGCCAGCGGTGCCGTAAGCGGATGGCACCGGGCCATTGGCACGATAGAAATCACCGCCGCCGGCGTCAATCAGAATGCCTGTTCCGCGTGGACCGCCAACGCCCTGGCTGAACGCTTCGGACTCATAAACATCCGCGTCGTCGCCCAGATCGATGAGTGCGCCAGCACCGTACAATCCGGCACCCGATGACCATGCGGCACAGTGGTAGCTGTCAGCACCGGCGTCGTCGAACAAGAAGCCAAACCCCAGCGCCCCGGCGCCGCAGCCGCCGAGCGCACTTTCGTATTCATCGTTTCCCGCAAGGTCGATCAGGACCGATACGCCCAGCCAGCCGGCAGCAGGTCCGCCGCTTTCTGCCCGGTAACGGTCGTCGCCGTTGAGATCGACGACGGTCTGCGTTTCGAGCGGAATGGCGCTGGTCCACTGATATGTGTCGTTGCCGCCAACATCGATGACCGCGTAAAGCCGGTCCATGTTGTAGTCATTGTCCCCCGGTCCGCCAATCACAACGTAGCCACCATCGATTCGGGCGAAGTCGACGATGCTGCCTTTGACGGAATCCTGCAGATCGGCAGGAGGCTGCCGGGCGGGTCCGGAAATATCCGGGAGTCGCTCCGCGTTCACCGTCAGATCGCGTCCGGCCTGCAGCAGGGAACCGATGTTCACACCCATGCTGAGTTGCATGGCGCGAATGCCTTTGAGCATATCCGGCTGGTTGATGAGGGTGCGGTCCGCTGCTGTGGTGCGCATGAGGTACTGCAGGTCGGCGTGTGCCTGCTCTCGGTCGGCGCCTGCCGCGGCGAATACGTTGCGCACCCTGTCATTGACCTTGCCAACCGTTAGCGTGAATGTCTGAAACGAAGCAGTGGTTCCGGATTCCGGCGTGGGCGGCGGGCATGGTATTGCGAGTGTTTCGCACATCGCCTCGAAAACGGCATGACGTTCGAATTCGAATGGATGCAATGTCTGCGTCAGCGCATCGCGCCAGCGATGCATCCCTTCTGGATCGATGAAGGCGGTGCGAATCAGGGGGAGTTTGTGAAAGCCGGTGTCGTCACGCGCGAGGGAGGCGAACATACGATCGAGCGACGCGTCAATCGGCTGGGCATCGGGCAGCGCGGCAAAGGCCTCGCTCAGCGCTCTCCCGCTCTTGCCGGCTACTCCGGTGTGCGCGCCAGATAAGCCGGTCGCGTCGAAAGGGATGGTCGCAGCAAAACTTCCCGGTGCCGCCCAGCGTGCGCGCGTGTCGATTTCGAGCGTCATTGCCATGGGTTGGCCGTCGCGGATAACAACCAGTGCCAGACGATCGCCAGGTGAAGATGATTCGATCATGCCGTAGGTCGTTGTCGCATCGACTTCGATCCGGTCGACTTCGACGATTCGATCACCTCGTTGCAGGCCGGCAACCGCAGCCGGCCCCGCAACGACGCCGAGGACCACGGCACCACCTTGATCATCGTCACCCAGCCAGACGCCGGCGAACGGTTGGCCGGTACGCGAAATCTGCGGTGAAGACGATTCGAGCGATGAGGAATCGGGCTGCGTTCCGGTCTGCATTGCATCCGGCGTAGCGCAGGCCGTGACCGTTACCAAACAAATCAGCGATAGCGTGATGCCGGGTTTCACCGGGCCAGTCTACCTCACCTGCGGGCAGACAAAGGCGCGGTTATGAATTCATCACCTGGAAAATCACAGCTGGCTGCGAATCCAGTTTAGATCTGGCTGCGAATCCAGTCGGTCAATGCGTTGGCGTCCATCGCGCCGGATTGGCGGGCGATCTCCTGGCCGTTCCTGAATGCAATCAAGGTCGGAATGCTGCGGATATTAAAGCGGCTGGCGGCATTCGGGTTGTCGTCGGTGTCGAGCTTCGCAAGACGCACATGCGGTTCCAGTCTTGCGGCGGTCCGTTCGAAATGCGGCGCCATCATCTTGCACGGTCCGCACCACGGCGCCCAGAAGTCGACCACTACGGGAATGCTGCTGCGCTCAACGTGGGCTGAAAAGTTGGCGTCGGTCAGTTTGATCGGCGCTGCAGTGAACAATAGGCCTTTGCACCGCCCGCAGCTGGCATTTTCACCCAATCGTTTATCTGGTAGACGATTGATGGCATTGCAGTGCGGGCAGGCGACGTGATGGTTGTGGTCCATTCGGGGCAGCTTTTCTATAACGTTCTAGACAAAATGGGGCGAAGCCCCCGACTTTCAAGGGGTGCGGAAAGCGGCCTTCACTTCAACCAGCGTCTTGAGCGCTTGTATCGCGCGTGATACCGTCCCCCTTCACTACAGAGGGTACGGTAATCCGAAACATAGAAAGAATTTCCCAATGACACGAGCAAGAGTAATCAGCACATTTTTGGCACGGACGTCCTTGTTATTTGCAGCAGCACTGCTGCTGTCGTTACACATGCGCCCGGCAGTGGCAGCGGGGGCGGTTGCGATGCAGGTGGAGCGCATCGTCAAAATCGCGATCATGGAATACAACTCCTCGATGCGTGATGGCGACCCCGCAGGGTGGTTGAAGTATTTCACCGACAATGTGAAACGCCACGGCCCCCGGTCCACCCAGGAGGGCATGCAGAAGTTCGGCGATTACTACCGGTGGGAATTCGACAATTTTGATGCAAGCTGGACCACAACGCGGATGATCGTCAGCGGGCCCGTCGGTGCTGTCGAATTCGAATGGGATGCCGTGCACAAGGCTTCGGGTACACCGCTCAAGATCAATGCGGTTGCGATATTCGAGCTGGCCTCTAGCGGTAAGTTTGAATCGGTGAATGTCTATTTCGACACGGTGGGTATGGATCAGTACTTCGCCGGCGCTCCCGGATCGAAGTGATCCAGGTCCGTAACGGAATGCGGGATCGGGAAATATCGGGGAGAGTTCGAACGGCGCTTGCCCGCAGCGCAGTACCCTCGCCAAGGAGAGCGTAAATGTTGTGGGCCAAGAACTTTCTTCTGCCTATGGTGTTGGCAGTTTCTGTGACGATATCCATCGTCAGCGTGGCAAATGAGGCGACCGCTGCCGAAGATTCGATTGACTGCCCCGAAGGGGACGGATGGCTCGAATGCCGTGCCGAAGCAGGCGACCGTTATGCGATCTACCGGCAGGGGCGCACGGCCTACGAGGAAGCGCGTGAATCGGGCGACTTCTCGGAGGCATTGCGATTGTCACGCCAGCTTGCGGCTACAGATGACAGGAATGGCGCACGTCTGTTGAAGATGGTCCACATGCAGCTTGGCTGGGGCGGACACAAGGACTACGTGCAGGCGTACGCGTGGCTGAACGAGGATGCCGCTGCTGGCATCGACTACCTCGATCCGTGGATCCGGACCCTGGCCGAAAAGATGACAGCGGAACAGATTCAACAGGCCGAACACCTGACCGGCAACTGACCGCGCGTAACGAATCACCCGTGTCGCGTGGAACCGATCTCTGTCCTTATTCCTTGAGTCGGAGGTCTTCCTTGATGAACGTGGCGAGCGTTTCGATCTTGTCTTCGTCCAGCAGGCCCTTGAATGGCGGCATGCCGCGCGCCTGCCGGCCGTAGGTGATGACGTGCACGAGTTGTGAGTGTGTGAGGGTTGTCACGCGCAGGTCCGCGCCGTAGCCACCTTCGCTTGGTCCACCCCTGCCGTCATATTTATGGCACAACACGCAGGACTGGAATAACTCCCGTCCGCCGACTCGGGGCACATTGATCACCGGCCGACCGTCGTCTCCTTCCTCGGCCTGTGCCAGCGATGAGGTCAGCGGCACGAATGATCCAGATATGGAAAATGCTGCAAAGGCGAACAATGCGGTAACTGCGGTCTTTAGTAATTTGGTTTCGGTCTTTGTCATGCTGATAGCCGTTCAGTTTCTGTTTTTGTAGTCAATCAGGAAAATCGTTGTAACGGGATCTCTGCGCAGGTATTACGCGCGACAATTGCCAGTAAAGCGGCTGCGTCCCGAAACGATAACTGCGGAACGTCCTTGCGACCGTCCCGCAGTTTGCCAGTAGAACCGGGCAGGCCAACACGGATGCTGGCCTGCGCAGGTTACAGGGCCGAGTTCGGCAATTCGAACACGTACAGCACGTTGCTCGGTACCTGGGACTTCAGTTCCGGGGTGGCGCTGACGAACCACTGCGGCCAGGCGCCGCCCAGTCCCACTTCGATGGCAATGTACTGCTTGCCACTGGACATGAACGTCATTGGCGGAGCGTTGATGGCAGACCCTGTCTCGAAGCTCCACAGTTCTTCAAGCGTGTTGGCGTCGAGCGCCGCGACCTTGCCTTCTGCGTAACCGGAAAATACCAGCCCGCCGGCGGTGGAGAGCAGCCCGCCAAGTTGCGGATACTTGGTCCAGTGCTTTTGGGCAACTTTCCCCGTCTGCACGTCGATGGCGGTAATGCTGCCCTCGATACGTCCACACTCCGGGTCATCGAACGTCGAGAAAGGCGCGCCCCCGAGGAACAACTGGCGGGGCTTGTGTTTGCCTGGCTCGGTGATCTCGGCGAACGCCTTGTTGCAGCCTTCGATGGTCGGGATGTAGTAGTAATTGGTCTCCGGGCTGTAGGTGGTCGGAGGCCAGTTCTTACCGCCCATGTGGCCCGGTTTCAGAACACCTTCGAGTTCGCCACGCCCCTTGGTCGCATTGCCGCGTCCGGCTGCGGTGCCGGGCATGTAGCTCTGGACATTCGAGTCCGGGTCGTAGGCATTGGGTCTGCAGTTTTCGTCAAGTCCGCCACTCCAGTTCAACTCGGCGACGAATTGCGTTCCCCACAGGCACTTGCCGGTCACGCGATCAAGCGCGTAGGCATAGCCATTACGGTTCGCGTGCAAGGTTGCCCGCACGAACTTGCCGTTGATGTTGGTATCGACAAACGTGTTCTCGGCGATGGAGTCGTAGTCGTAAGGATCGTTCGGCGTGTGTTGAAAGCCCCACTTGATCTTGCCGGTATCGGCATCGAGCGCGATGGTGCTGTCAGTCCACAGGTTGTCGCCGGGGCGGTAGGCATTGTCCCAGTCCGGACCCGGGTTGGCCGTACCCCAGATGATGAGGTTCAGCTCAGGGTCCCATGAGCCTGTGACCCAGGTAGTGCCGCCACCCGTTTTCCAGGCACCGTAGTTATCTTTCCATGAGTCGTGACCCGGCTCACCCGGTCCCGGAATCGTATGGGTGCGCCAGCGCTTCTTGCCGGTGTTCAGGTCCATGGCTTCGATCCAGCCGCGCACGCCAAACTCGGCGCCGGCCATGCCGACAACAACCATGTCCTTGACGATCAATGGTGCGCCGGTGAAAACTTCGCCCTTGCCGGGATCGGCGACCTGGACTTCCCAGACCTTGCTGCCGTCGGTTTTGTTCAGGGCCAGTACGCGGCCGTCGATGACTTTCGACACGACCATGTCGCCCGCCAGTACCGCGCCGCGGTTGTTGATGCCGCAACAGGCAACCGTCGTGGAGTAGTCGCGATCGGGCGCCGGGTCATATTGCCAGATGACGCGTGGTACACCACCGCGCGTATCGAGCTTGGTGACAAGGCCCCAGCCGGTTGTCAGGTACAGGAAGCCGTCCTCTGCGACCGGCGTGCCTTCCAGGCCGGCGAACGGGAAAACAATTATTTCCTTGCCGCCGCCTTCGGTGCCGCCCATGGCGAAGGTGAAGGCGACCTTCAGTTCCTTGACGTTGGACTTGTTGATCTGGGCCAGACCCGAGAAGCGATGAGCTTCAAGGTTGCCGTGATGATTGAGCCAGTTCTGCGGCTCTTTTTCGCTCTGAATCAGACGCTCTGTCGTTACATCACCTGCAGCCGCTGCCGTGACAATTCCGAATGCTGCCAGAATCGCGCCGAGCCGACCGAGTGAAAATCTCCAACTCGTTCTCATTGGTTACTCCTCCCAGAGTTTTTATGTTGTATTGATGAATGCTTGCAGACCGCGTTGATACGCCGTCGGAATGTACTCACCGAAACTGATTCTACAGCCAAAGAAACGATCAGCGGTATTACACTGCGGCCGCATTTCCGCCGCATCGCAAAAAAATTTTCGCTTTCGAGCGCGAACACAACGATGCGGGGGCGAGGACGCGCGAACGTATTTGCGTCAGCACGCTTGTTCTTACTGGGCGCAATGATTGTCGATGGTGCACCTTGTCCACGTTCAACCAGGCCGGGAATGGTCGACGGTGGTGTTGCTGCAACGCGGCAGATGCGCTCCATCCGGTACTGTGCGACGTTGTCATTTTTCCACTCGGTGCCGCCGTCCGAGCGATCGAGTTGGCTTTCATAGCCCACCAGGCTCAGGGTTTGGCGAATCGGTCGCCAGTCGTGCATCGGCGCGATGCATGTGCCGTTACGGGCATCCGCGAGATCCTGAATCACCGCGATGAATGTTTGAGGCAAGGCTCCGGATAGCCGTGCCGACCAATGCCGTCTTCAGTGTGAAGATTGATTGGGATCAGTGGCCGGTATTCGCAGGTCACGGCGTTGAGTGTTGCTTGAGGCTACAGTAGTGCCGGCACTGGTGTGGTATTGCTTGATGGCATTGCCAGCTCATCTTGCACTTCATATCTTCGAATTCGATCAGTCCGGTCTCCGGTCCGTTTTTGCGGGTAGCGCCGATGACTTTTGCCGAAGACCCTTACGGTGCCGTCATGGCCGACGGTGTTCAGCCGCTTACCGACTTGCGCGGTGAATCTTTCTTCGATGCCGGCTCCCGGTACTTCGACCTCTCGATCGGGAAAATTGTTTGCGCTTGCGGACCGTGTGGCTGGACGACGCAAAGCTATCGCAAAGATGCGAAGAAACGTTCTTCTGAAGTGGCAGTAGACGGAAAAAGTCGCGTGCTACACTTTTGTCGACCTGCCGGCCGGAAAAGGGTGCGCGCGATCGGGCCAGGTAACGAAGACTATATTTTTGGCCACCAGTCTCTGGATTCTGTGCGATGCCTCGGATAATGCGACGAGTGACAATCGTGTGTGTGTGGGCTGCCGGCTTAATCACCGTTCTGCTGACAGCGCTTGTAGTTGCCGTCTTGTTGATAGACGCTGATGCCTACCGCCCTGCGCTCCAGCGCCAGCTGACCCAGGCGCTGGGTCGCACCG